>JAJPHY010000123.1 GCA_021325015.1 Actinomycetota bacterium
CCGGGTCATGTGGGCGTGTTGGCACACCGGAACCCCCTACGACCCCGCGCTGCACGGCGGAGAGAGGAGGCTCGCTGCGTAGAGGTTGACTTAGAGAACTCACACGGGCCGGAGGTTCTGGGTGGGGCCGAACGTCCCTGCGCTCCCCGGCGTGTACAGCGGAGGGACGCAGGGCACCTTTCCGGATGCGTATGTCTTCACGGGGGTGCATACGGCGACGGCGTAGGGGAAGACGTACCGGTACCCACGAGTGCCGACGTGGTAGCGGATCCCGACGGCGGTGAACCACTCGACTCCCACCCGCGTCTCTCGCAAGCCCAGGAAGACCGCAACTCCTCGGGTGCCGAGCGTCGGATCGGGTGGAATGGCGAACCCTCGAAGCGGGCTCATGTTGATCCCGAATGAAGGAGGAAAGTTCCCGTCCCCACTGAACCGCGAATCTTGGAACGATACGAGCGCTCCGACGAGCTCGATACCTCCTGTGGATCCGATCAGGTCAACGCCGTCCAGCACGGCCGGTCGATCGCCGTAGTTGTGCAGGTGGAACGTGTTCGCCGTGAACGCATGGCCGACGGGCAGCGTGAAGCCGCCACCTGTCGCGTTCACGGGCTCCGGCGGCTGAAGCGGGCCCGGCTCGAGTTTGCCGCCACCGCAGCCGGACGCCGACACGGCGACGAGCAGCAGCGCCAGCCCGCCGATCCCGCCCCGTACCGTACGCGCCCCCGTGCCGATGACGTCCTTGGCTCAGAGCCCTGCGAACACCCGGTGCGCGCTCCCGATGACGGCATCGTTGCCGCACAGCGTCTTGTTGACGCCCGACTTGAAGCTCCAGGTGCTCTGGACAAACGTCGAGTAGCCGCTTCTTCCGCCTGCCACGAGGACGCCCAGGTCGATCCCCAGGCTCCACCACTGCGCTTGGTTCGCGGATCGCGTCCAGCTCGTCTGGGTTGGGCCGAAGGTGTTCGCGTACGGTGCGTACGTGTCACCGCAGTGCCCGTCGAAGCCGGTCAGGCTAGCCCCCTTCCGGATGTTCAGCCCGTCCCACGCGTAGGCCTGCCGCTTCTTGTTGGTGGTGCACACCTGAGCGTATTCGGCCCGCTTGAACTTGGCCTGGACCATGTAGCCGGTCGCAGCATCGGCCGAGGTCACGGCCGTCGTCGCGGCCGTGCCGCTCCCGCTGCTGTTGCCGATGGCACCGGTGCCGTTCACGTACCAGCTCCCCGTACCACTGTTGAACGCGATCTCGAAGATTGAGTCGGCCGTGGTGCCGTAAGAGAAGGTGTCCTTCGGGATCGCCGTCCCCCACCGATGCATCTCGCCGACGTTGCCCCAAGCCTCAGAGAGCTCTGTCTGCTTCACCCATGTTAGACATGGCGGCGTCGGCTCGACGCCGCCGACAGCAAAGGCCCGCGGGGGGATGACGCTGACACCGGACCGCCCGGGCGCAAGCGTGATCGTCAAGGCGCGCGGCCCGGTGGATGGAGCGAGTCCGCTTGAGGGGCTCGGCCGGAGCGGGATCCATGCGCCACCCGCCACCTGGAGAGTGAAGAAGGTCTCGAATAGCAACGAGTCGTTCTGGGCCCGCAATTCGAGATTCGCGTAGCCCCCGTTCTTCGCGGCGTCGGACAGCATCGGCGCGACGTCTTGCGCGACAACCACGAAATACCCGTCCGCGTCGGTGACGCTGCTGCCAAGGAGCGGCTGAGCGACCGATTGACCGACCGCCACGTCCTGGGTTGGCCACAATAGGACCCTGACGCTCGCGCCGGATACCGCCGCCCCGGCTGCATCCAGCACGCGGCCGCTGGCCAGCTCCGGGGCTGAATCGGCCAGCGCGGGTACGGACACAGTGGACAGCGCGAGAGCCAACACCGCAATCACCGCCCGCGGCATCTCGAGCCCCCTTCGATCCACCGGACGTTGCGCGGCAGGATACACCCCCCCACCGTGGGTTGTCCAATCCGGTAACGGCAATGGGAAGCGGGTTCGACGGCGTCCCTGAGGCGCGCGTCAGCCGCGTGGGTAGAGCGTCTCCTCGACGAGGAACGCGAGCGCGTGCTCGAGCGCCAGGTGGATCTCCTGGATATGGGAGGTCTCTGAGCTCGGAACCCGAATCGCCACGCTCGCCAGGGGGGCGAGCGCGCCGCCGTCGGCGCCGGTGAGGGCGACGGTGCGGATCCCCTGCGACGCTGCCTGTTCGAAGGCGCGGAGCACGTCGGGGGAGTTCCCGCTCGTGGAGATCCCGATCAGCACGTCCCCCGGGCGACCGAGCGCCTCGACCTGACGCGCGAACACCCCGTCGAAGCCGAAGTCGTTGGCGATCGCCGTCAGGATCGAGCTGTCGGTGGTCAGGGCGACCGCCGGGATCGCCGGCCGTCGGTGGTCCACCGTGAGCGTGCTGACGAACTCGGCCGCGAGCCCCTGACTGTCGGCCGCGCTCCCGCCGTTGCCGCAGATCAGAATCTTCCCCCCGTCCAGGATGGCGTTCACGACGAGCTCCACCGCCGCGGCGACCTCGTCCGCACAGGCCTCCGTCGCGCGACGAGCGGTCTCCGAGATCTCGAGGAGGTACGAGCGAACCCATTCGGTGTTCACCCGGTCGCTCCCGCGAGGACGAGCTTCCCGATGACGCCGGCCGCGGCTCGGAGGTCGTCCACCACGTGGTCGGCGAACGCGGCCGCGCCGCGCTCGATCTCCTGCGGTCCGTGTCCCGTCCGGAGCAGGATGGTGGTCGCCCCGACCCGTCGCCCCATCTCGACGTCGCTTCGGTGGTCGCCGACGACGAAGGCGCGCTCGAGGTCGAAGCCGTGCTCGCCGGCCGCCCGGATCGCGAGGCCGGGGGACGGCTTGCGGCAGTCGCACCCCTCCTCGGGGCGGTGCGGGCAGACGTAGATCCCGAGCAGCTCCACCCCGCCCTCGCGCAGGATCGCGCGGAGGCAGTCGTGGATGCGTTCGAGACGGTCGGGGGTGAGCAGGCCGCGCCCGACGGGCGACTGGTTCGTCACGACGACGAGGCCGAGTCCGAGGGACGTCAGGTCCCGCATCGCCTCGATCGCCCCCGGGATGGGCTCGAGGTCGTCCGGGTCGAGCACGTACCCCTTCTCGACGTTGATCGTTCCGTCCCGGTCGAGAAGCACGAAGCGCCTCACGGGCTGGGTCTCCACTCGACGTCGCCGACGACGGCTCGCGCCCCGTCCGGGTCGAACGCGAACGGGGCGAACTGACCCCCGAGCCGCTCCAGGGCCTCGCGGACGGCAGGTTGGCGTCCGGCCGGGCAGTAGAGCAGCAGATACCCGCCGCCTCCCGCACCGCAGATCTTGCCGCCGGTGGCCCCGGCCTCGCGGGCCGCCTCGAAGAGGCGTTCGATCGGGGTGCCCTCCGCGATGTGCGGGTTCATCCGCTTCTTGCTCTCGTAGGCCTGGCGGAACATCGCTCCGAGGTCGTCGAGCCGTCCGGACTCGATCGCGTCTCGCATCTCGTAGGCGAGGGCCTGGAGCTCCTTCATGCCCTGGATCGTCTCCTCGCGCCCCTCGTGGTACAGGCGGACCTGCGCGTCGATGAGGCCGAGGTTCGTCCGCGCCCGGCCCGAGTAGCAGAGCATCAGGTTCGCGCGAAGGCGGGCGAGCGTGTCGTCGCTCGCCGCAACCGGGGTGACCACGACGCCCGTCGAGGAGAACTCGATGAGGTTGAAGCCGCCGAACGCGGCCGCGTACTGACCCTGCCATCCGCCCGCGATGCCGAGGTCCTCACGCTCGATCGCGTAGCTCGTCCGTGCGAGCTCCTGCCGCGTGAGGCGGCGCCCGCCGAGCGCCGCGAGCGCCGCAACGGCCGCGGTCACGAGCGCGGAGGAGCCGCCGAGGCCGCTTCCCGGGGGCGCGTCGTTGCGCAGGTCGACGTCCATGCCGTGGCCGAGCCCGATGCGATGGATCGCCGCTTTGGGCAGGTCCATCACGCCGTCGTAGATCGGTGTGTCGTCGAGGTGGTACTGGACGAGCTGCTCAAGCCGCAGATCGCGGATGCGGATCTGCTCGTCGTCGCGAGGCTCGATCCGGACGTGCGCGTAGTGGTCGATCGTGGCGGACAGCACGGCCCCGCCGTGCCGCTCGAACCAGTGAGGGAAGTCGGTCCCCCCTCCCACGAAGCTGATCCGCAGCGGCGCCCTGGCGTCGACGCTGAGGTCGTTCATCGGCGCGCCCAGTATGGGCGGCGGCGGGGGGTGGTGACCAACCGGGTCCCGACCGGCGACGACTCGATGAGCCGAGCCCTTACGCGACGAAGCGAACCAGGCGCCGGCGCTGCTGCTCGGTCAGTCCGCCCCAGACCCCGTACCGCTCCCCGTTCTTGAGCGCCCACGCGAGGCAGGTCTCGCGGATGCGGCAGGCGCCGCAGAACGCGAGCGCGGGACCCGCTTCTTCTTCGGAAGTCGGGAAGAACACGTCTGGGTCGATCCCGTAGCAGGCCGCGCGCTCCTGCCACATGTCGGGTGGGGAAGGGTTGGAGGGAAGGCTCTTCAGGTCGATCCCGGCGATCCGTTCCTTGCTCACCAGCGGACTCCTGTTCCCGTGCCCCAGTTCTCGTGCCCGTGAGCTCGACCGGGCGGCCTCCGATGGCCGGGCGGCAAGCCGCTTCATTGATAGCCGGGACACGGTGACAAGTGAAGTCTTGAAAACTGCCCGCCGGAGTAGTAGATAGGCCCTCTGCCCGGACCGTCCCTCAGACCGGCCGCAGCAGCGCAGCGCCGCCGCGGGTGGCGAGCTCCGAGCTCCGAGCGCCCCAGCGCACGCGCCCGATGAGCGCCGAGCCCGTGCCGAGCCCGGTCGCGCTGGTGACGCGGCCGACCTCGTCCGCGCCCGCCAGGATGGGCGCGCCCACCTCCACCGGGTTCGGCGCTCGCAACGCCAGCACCACGCGGGCCGGGTGACCGAGCCTGCGGATCTTCGCGACCGCCTCCTGGCCGAGGAAGCAGCCCTTGGTGAAATCGATCGCGTCCTCGAGCCCGGCCTCCGCGGGCACCGAGTCCTCGCCGAGGTCGACCGGGAACCTCGGCCGCCCGCGGAGGATCCGCCAGCGCTCGAGCGCCTCGGGCGAGACCTCCACGGCCCCCCGCTCCCGCAGCCGGTCCACGAGGGACGTCGAGCGCCCTCGTGGCACGAGGAGATCCGCGCCCACGCCGAGCCTGGACGGTCGGCCGGTGATCATCCCGGGAAGCGGCCGGAGCCCGTCCAGGAGGGATGCGTCCTGAACCGAGATCACCTCGAGTTCCTCGGTTCGGTCCTCGAGCCGCACGTCCGAGGAGAGCACGTAGGGCGCGAGCAGCGACTCCAGCGCCCGGGGATGGTCGCTCGGCTGCAGCAGCACGAGGGCCGCCTCGTCGCGCACCGCGTGGACGTCGGCCCGAATACGGCCGGTGGGCGAGAGCAAGAGGGTTCTGGTCGCCTCGCCAGGCGCCAGCCGGTGAAGGGCAGCGGACAGGAGATCGTTGGCCCAGCGGAGCGCGTCGGTCCCGCGCAGGGCGACCGTCCGCAGCCCGGCGCCGTGCGCCAGCGCGCGCCCCTCGTCGAGGGCGCGCACCTGCGCCTCGAGCCGGTCGCCGCGCTCGGGTTCGGCATCCACGGTTCTGCAAGGATAGGTCGCCGTGGACGTCCCCCGGACCCTGCTCGTCACGAACGACTACCCCCCGCGCGTCGGGGGTATCCAGCGCACGCTCCACGCGCTCATGCGGGAGCTCCCGCCGGAGCGGGTCACGGTCCTCGGGCCGGCGGAGGAGGGGGCCGAGGAGTTCGACCGCCGCGAGCCCTACCCGCTCGTTCGAGGCCCGCGCGGGTTCGCCTGGCCGACGCCGGCGACGCGCCGGAGCGTGACGAGGGTGCTCGAGGACTCTGGAGCCGAGGTCGTGCTCTTCGGCGCGACGTACCCGCTCGGGCTGCTCGGACCGGGTCTGCAGCGCAGGGGAGTCCCGTACGTGTGTGCCGCCCACGGGTTCGAGTACTGGCTGTCGCTCGCTCCGGGTTCGCACGCCCTGATGCGGCGCGCGACCGCCCGGGCGTCCCGCGTGGCGGTGATGTGCAGCGCCTTCGTGGCCAGGGTGGTGCGGACCGCCGTGCCGCATCGGGTGCCGGTGTCGGTCCTGTACCCCGGGGCCGACCTCCAGCGCTTTCGCCCCGACCTGCCGACCGAGGAGATCCGCGCGCGCCACGGGCTCACGGACCGCCCGCTGGTCGTGTGCGTCAGCCGGCTCGTCCCCCGAAAAGGGCAGGACGTGCTGATCCGGGCCATGGCGCACGTTCGACGCCGGGTCCGCGACGCGTGCCTGCTGATCGTGGGCGACGGTCCGTACCGGGCGACCCTCGAGCGCATGGCGACGGACGCCCCCGCGGGCTCGGTGGTCTTCGCCGGAGCGGTTTCGGAGGAGGACCTGCCCCGCTACTACGCCGCGGCGGACCTGTTCGCGATGCCGTGCCGAACGCGTCTGGGCGGTCTCGAGGTGGAGGGATGGGGCAACGTGTTCATCGAAGCGGCCGCGTGCGGCCGGCCCGTGCTGGTCGGGGACTCCGGCGGCGCGCGCGAGTCGCTCGTCGACGGTGTGACCGGCCTGCTCGTCGACGGCTCCGACGTGCGGGCCGTCGCCGACGGGGTGGCCACGATCCTGGCCGACCCCGCGCTTGCGCGGGCGATGGGACGCGCGGGCCGCGAGCGAGTCGAGCGCCACTACACATGGCGTCGGGCCGCCGAGCAGCTCGCGGGGTGGCTGCGGCAGGCGGGCACGCCGGCTCGCTGACCGCGAGGGTCGACGCCGACCCGGACCGCCCTCGCGGGCCCGGCCACGACGAGGGGGTACGCTCACGCGGTGAGCGCCGAGCGCCGGTGCCCGAGCTGCGGAGCCCTCGTCGCGGACGCGGCCGAGTGGTGCGGTCAATGTTACGCGCCGCTTGCTCCCGACGCGGTCCAGCCGGCGGCCGTCCCCTCGGGGGGTCTCGGAGAGCCGACGGCCGGCCCGGCCCCGATCGCGGGTGCGCGGGGCGGGACCCCAGCGTGGACCTGCCCGGTCTGCGAGCGAGCGAACCCCCTCGAGGTCGACCCGTGCCCCGTGTGCGGGACTCCCTTCGGACGCCTGTTCGAGGAGCCGGTCCGGCGTCCACGCGTGCCGCCCCGAACCGCCGCGGCCTGGTCCCTGCTGTTCCCGGGCCTCGGGCACTGGAGGGCCGGCAGGGGGCTCGACGCGCTCGCCCGGATCGTGCTGTTCGGGTGGGTCTTCGGCACCCTCGTGCTGCTCCTCGCATCGAGGGTCGGGAGGGGTGGGCTCGGTGCGACCGCGGGTCTGGTGCTCCTCTACGGGGCCGGCTCGGCGTTCGTGTATGCGGAATCGCTGGTGGATGCCCGGCGGGTGGCCGCGGGAGAGCCGCCGCTCGTCTCCTCCCGCGTCCTGGTCTGGGGCTCCGTGGCCCTCGTGATCGCGTCGATGGTGATCGGCTCGGTCGTGGTGCTCCCGGCCGTGCGGGGACGGTGAGTCCCGCTACCATTCGTTCGGGATGGGGGAGCACGCGGAAGGATCGATCGTGATCGA
>JAJPHY010000064.1 GCA_021325015.1 Actinomycetota bacterium
CGGCGAGCCGGCCGAGCGCGAGCAGGCACCGGCCGGCGCCGAGCAGCGAGCGTCCCCGCTCGAGCCGGAACCCGAACTCGGTCCATTCGCGGGCGCTCCGCTCGAACAGCGCGAGTGCCTCCTCGTGTCGCTCGCGCGCCTCGGCGAGGATGGCGCGAGAGGTGAGGACGCCGAGCTCCTGACGACGGTGTCTCGACCCGCCGCTCTCCCCGAGCAGCGACTCCGCCTCGTCGACCGCTCCCGCGTCCACCAGGAGCCGCACGGCCAGGGGCACGTACACCCGACGATAGTCCGGCTGATCCTGCGTGACCCCCACGAACTCGTGCACGAGCGCAAGGGCCGCGTTCCTCGCGCCGCGCGCGAGCTCTCGTTCCGCCCCCAGGATCAGCGCGGGGACGAGGAACTCCGCGTACTCGAGCGAGCGAGCGCGGGGCAGCAGCTCGTCGACGACGGGGTCGAGCTCCGCGAACGCTCCCCGCCGCAACAGCACCCACCCACGGAAGATGAGGGCCGAGACTCCCAGGCGCGTCCCTCCGCTCTCGCGGTCCCATCGCAGCAGGTCGTCTGTCGAAGTGAGGACCCGATCCCACTCACCGAGGTCGAAGAGGGCGTCGAGGGCCCCGGTCTGCGCCCACCGCTCCATGGCCGTGAACCCTCGGGCGCGACAGAACTCCGCCATCTCGCCCCAGGTGGCCGCCGACGGCCCCGGGCCCTCCCACCCCCAAAGCTGCAGGGCGAGGTTGTTGTAGGCGATGGCCGTCTCCTCGCCGAGCCCGAGCCGCAGCCCGAGCCGCAGGGCCTCACGCAGGTCCTCGAGCCCTCCTCGGTCTCCGAGCTGGCTCCGAGCAGCCCCCCGGTACTGGAGCGCGAGGACGCGCTCGTCGTCCAGACCGACCTCGTCGGCCAGGCGGAGCGCCCGCTCCGCCCAGACGATCGCCGACTCGTTGTCCCCCGCCACGTACAGGTGACCGGCCATCCGGGTGGAGGCCCGCGCGAGCTCGGGGCCGGAGCGCTCGCGCTCCAGGATCGCGATCGCCCTCTCGAGCAGGTCGCGGGCGTCCCGTCCGTGCTTGAGCACCGAGCGCGCCAGCCGGGCCATGGTCTCTCCGAGGCCGACCACGTCGCCCGCCCGTCGGAACTCCTGCATCGCGAGATCGAAGTCGCGCTCGGACTCGACGAACCGCCCGAGCGCCCCCTCCGCCTCGGCGATCTCGACCAGGACCCGCGGGCGATCGGGCTCGTCGGCCGGAAGCACCTCGCGCGCCCGCCGAAACAGGGCCTCCGCCCTCGAGGCGTCCAGGCGCTTGGCCCGTTCTCCGGCGAGCAGGAGGGCCCGGCCCGCGAGCCGCTCGAGATCGTCGGTCGCGCTCCCGGTCGCGCGGGCGAGGGCGAGGGCCTCGGTGGCGTGGTGCGCGAACAGCTCGGCCAGGTCCGAGATCCGCTCGCCGGCGACCTCGCGGATCCAGGAGGCGACCGCGAGGTGCATCTTGCTCCGCGAGCCCCGAGGGATCTGCCCGTAGGCCACGTCCCGCACGAGCACGTGCAAGAAGGAGTACTCCGACTCGCCTCGGACGCTGGAGAGACGAACCGGCCGGACGAACTCACGGCGCGCGAGCTCGTGGAGGCGCTGGCTCGTCTCGGCCTCGGGGATTCCCACCATCCGAGCGACCGCGCCGGCCCAGAAGACCTTGCCGACCACGCTCGCGCACTGCAACAGCCGCTTGTCGGATCCGGGGAGCGTGTCCAGACGCGCGCCGATCAGCAGCTGTAGGGTCTGCGGGACGGGGATCCCCGCCGCGCCGGCACGGGTCGGCCGGGCGCGCGCGAGTGGCTCGAGGATCCCGCGGTCGCGCAGCATGCGGGCGAACTCCTCCGCGTACAGGGGGTTGCCACCGCTCCGCTCGAGCAGCGCGGCCTGCGTCTCGGCGGGCAGCACCGCGCGCTCCAACAGGGCCGAAACCAGCATGGCCGTCTCCGGGGCCGAGAGCGGAGCCAGCATGATCGACGTGGAGTTTCGGCGACCGCCGCCCCAGCTCGGGCGGCGCTCGTAGAGCTCGGGGCGGGCGGCGCACACGACGAGCAGCGGGAGTCCGCTCGTCCAGTCCACCAGGTACTCGATGAACTCGAGCAACCTCTCGTCCGCCCAGTGCAGATCCTCGAATACGAGGACCGTGGGCGAGTGGGCCGCCAGCGCCTCGACGTATCGCCTCCAGGCTCTGAACAGCTCGTCTCGCGGCACGTCCGTCCCGCCGGCGTCCACCCCGGCGAGCGGGGCGACCCGCGCGCGTACCCAGTCGCGCTCCCTCGGCTCGGCGATCAAGACCGCGAGCGAGTCTGCGAGCTTGCTCGCGGCGTCGGTTGGCGAGTCGGACTCGAGGATGCCCGCCTCCGCCTTCACGATCTCCCCGAGCGCCCACAGGCTCACCCCCTCTCCGTAGGGAAGGCTCCGGCCCTGCCGCCAGCGCACCAGGTTCGGGTGCTCGTCGACCACCCGCCCGAGCTCCTGGATCAGGCGGGACTTGCCGACCCCGGGCTCCCCTCCGACGGTCACCATCTGCACCGACGACTCCGCGATCATCCGGCGAAACACGCCCTCGATCAGCGAGCGCTCCTCCCGCCGCCCGACGAAGGGCGCCGAGACGTGCAAGCGGGGATCCACGCCCAGGCGACTTCGCGCCTCGACGGCGCGCCAGAGTGCGAGCGGCTCCGCCTTGCCCTTGACGCGAACGCGCCCGTGCTCCTCATACCGAACGGCATGTGAGGTGGCGCGATACGTCGCCTCCCCGACGACGATCTCGCCGACCTCGGCGATCGCCAGGATCCGGGACGCGGTGTTCACCACGTCGCCGGTCACGGCCTCGCCGACCTGCGGGCCGGTTCCGGGGCGCGCGACCACGGCCTCGCCCGTGTCCACGCCCACCCGCACGGACCGCGCGAGCGGTCCCGACTCCTCGAGCTCGTGCACGACCTCGACGATGCGAAGGGCCGCCCGGACGGCCCGCTCCGGGTCGTCCTCGTGCGCGACCGGCGCGCCGAAGACTCCGAGGGCGCCCGTCCCCATGAACTTGTCCACGGTCCCGCCGAAGTTCGAGATCTCCCGACCGAGCGCGGCCTGGTACGGGGCGAGCAGGCGCCTCAGGTCCTCCGGATCATCTGGGGTCGGCCCGGTGAGGTCCCAGAACAGGACCGTGACGATCTTGCGTTCCTCGTCGCTCGACGCCCCCGGAGCGAGCGGCCGTCCGCATCGGCCACAGAAGCGGGCCTGCGGAGGGTTCTCCTCGCCGCAGTGGGGACATCGCTGCATCCCCGCAGTCTACGGGTGGGATCCTCGCTCGGCGCGGTGGGCCTCGCGCCGACGCGCGAGGTGGCGCGCGACACGAGCCCGGTTTCCGCAGACGGCGGAGCACCAGACGCGGTCGGCGCGCTCGGCGAGGAAGAACCGACCGCATCGCGGGGCCGGGCATCGTCGCACCCGCTCCCGAGCCTCGGACCCCAGCAGACGGATCGACGCGCGGGCGAGCGCGCCCAGAGCCCTGACGGTCGGATTCGTGACAAGGAACGTCTCCCGCATCTGGAGCGTCTCCGGCTCCAGCTCGACGACGACGGGGGCCGAGCGAGCGGCGTCGTTCAGCCGGCGCAGGGCGGCGGGAGAGGGAGCCCGCCCCGCCGCGACCGCCCCCAGCGCGTCGCGGACCAGGTCCCGGAGCTCCCGGAACTCCAGACCCCGGAGCGCGGTCTCGGGCGCTGCCGGGCCGAGGCCCCGGGCTTCGAGCCAACGTGCGACCCCGGTGGGCGAGGTCAGCGGGTCGCCCGCGGCGTGCGAGCTGTTCGCCAGCGCCAGGGCGAGATACACGTCGTCGTCGGGCATGAGCGGAAGTCTAATGGAATATCAGGTCAAATCCATTTCATCAAGGATAGTGAGGTCGTGATATTTCGCCTTTGTCCGTTAACGGGGCTCACGATCGGCCCGCGGCTGTCCCGAAGGTGAGGTTGCGTGAGCTCGTGGCGGACATTGCGGGCGCGCACCCGCCGCTGGTGGCTGACGCGCAGGAGGATCGGGACGCGCGCGGCGGAAGCGCGGCGACCCGCTTCGTAGACACGATGCCGCTTCGTCCGAGCCCGCGAGCTCGGCAACGCGTTCGGCCGGGGAGCGGGCGCGGCCCGGGCCGTCCTCGATGACCTCGCCGAACGGGGCGAGGTCCCGCGGGACGGCCCGGGCTACCGCTCCGGGTCCTTCCCGGTCGGCCGGACCGCGACTACCCGATGACCTTGATCTTCGTGCTCATCGCGGGTCCGTGGACCAGGCACACGATGGTGTACGTGCCCGCCTTCTCCGCGGTGAACACCGTGCTCGACGGTGCCGACACCAGGCCGCTGTTCACAAACGTGTTCGGATTGCTGAGCGCGAGCGACGCGGTGGGCGCGATCGCCTGAGGGTTTAAGGCGATCTGGAACTGCGTCGGATCGGCGCAATCTGCCGGCGACGTCGCGGGGGTATCGGCGCCGGCGACCTCGCACTGGGTCGTCACGAACGGCACCGAGTCCACCGAGCTCGCCGGGATCGTCGCCGTGTGGATCTCGAAGTTCCCCAGGATCTGCACGCTGTCGCCCACCCGAACGGTGATCGGCGTGTCGGGGAACTCGTCGGCCGACACGTTGTGCGAGTAGCCCCCCGCCCAGAGAGTGACCACCTTGTGACCGGCGTCGACGTGCCCGGAAACCACCGTCTGGGCTTGGTGGTCGGCCTGCTCGCCCCAGACCTGGGTGGCTTTCTTGAACTGCCTGGCGCCCCTGGCCGACACCTGTGCCGGGGTGGGGGCGGAGGCGCCGCCGCTCACCACGTGCACGGTGAGATCCATGCCGGGGTGAACGAGGCAGACGAACGAATACGTGCCGGTGGGCGCGTCCATCTTGACGAAGAACGCCGGCTCGTTCGTCGGATCGCCGAACTCGAACCCGCTGTTGACGACCGAGCTGCCGTCGAACGCGCACGGCGTCGACGCGCTCGAGCCGCAGGTCGGGTCCGAGGGCGCGGCGACGGCCGGGTTGATCACCAGCTCGTTGTCGTCGCCCCCCGCCGCCGAGTCGGGCACGACGAACGACCAGGGGTCGCCGGGGCCCTGGTTCTGCCGCCGCCAGCGCTCCGGGTACCGGTCCGGGACCACCGTCGCCGTGTGCGGCGCGCCCGCCCCCGCCCAGGCGGCATCCACGACGTCGCCCCGGTGGACCGTGAGCGAGGCGGGGAAGAACCGCAGGAACGACCAGTTGTCTCCCTTCGGGGCCAGACCGTCGAGCTTGACGGTGTAGGTCGCCGGCGCGGCCTGGGCGCCCGGCACAGCACCGAGGACCAGGAGCGCGGCGGCAACGACGAAGAACGCCTTTCGCATGGAACCCTCCCTTCCGGGTGAAGGACCGCGGCAGTATGCGACCTGCCGCCCCCGAGCGGCAAATGCCACGTGGACGCGTCGCTCCGTCCGAACCCCGGCCCGACGCGGTCACCCCGGCCCGACGAGGGAACGGGGCTACCGAAGGCTCCGCCCCCGGCGTCCGTACGCGAGGAATGAGGACGCGGTCGCACCGCCTCGGGCGTGCCCCGCCGCACTCCAATCGAGGTCGGCTCCCGGCGGAGCCGCCTGAGCCATCGCCTCCGCCATCATCCGCACGAGCTGGACGTCGGTCGGGCCCCAGCAGTGGGGCTCGTTGTGCCCGTAGTGGAACTCCGCGTCCGCCGCGGGGCGCTCCGTTCCCTCGAGGAAGCGCTGGAGCAGCTCCACCGCGTCGTTCAGAAAGAAGGTGTCGTCGTCTCCGACCCAGATGTGGATCTTGCCGACGAGCTTCGGGCCGATGCTCGACCAGTGCCTGGCCAGGTACCAGCGGATGTCCTTCTCGTGCCAGCGTCTGGCCACGGCGTGGTCGATCTCGCCCGTCGCCTTGTCCCAGATCGGCGCCGGGTACCCGTCGTCCCCCTGCGGGCCGTAGACCGCCTGCCAGATGTCCCACTGCCCGAGCTGCGACCGGCCGTGCGATCCGAGCGCCATCTCCCAGTGGTTCTCCTGCTCCATCGTCCAGATCGTGTCGCCGGCGACCGTGCGCGCGGACGGACGCGGCACCGTCTCCCAGTCGTTCACGCCGGCGTACGCGTTCTGGTCCCGGTAGATGTTGACGAGCTGGTGGAAGCGGAAGTCCACCGGGTCCGGGCACAGCGGCCAGGTCCCGCCGTAGAAGCTCGGGTCGTACACCTGTTGGGCGAGCGCCTCCCAGCCGCCGGTCGAGGCCCCCGTGAGCGTGCGCGCCCACGGCTTGGGGACCATCCGGAACCGGTGCTGCAGCGCGGGGATGAGCTCGGTGACGATCGCGTCTCCGTACGGCCCGAGGTTGGCCGAGTTCACCGCGTAGGAGTCGTCGAAGTAGGGGTTCTCGTGCCGGAGCTGGACGACGATCACCTTCGGCGCGCGCCCGGACAGCCACCACGTCGAAAACGCGTTCGACCCGTCCTCGACGAACCCGAACGGGTTCTCCGTCGGATAGTGCCCTTGCAGGTAGATCACCGGATACCGGGTTCCCGACGACGCGTCGAAGCCGTCGGGCAGAAGCACGTCGGCGCCGAGGAACATCGGCGTTCCCCAGAACGCGGTGAGCAGGTCGCTCTGGATCTTCAGGTGCTTGACGTGCTCGGAGTCGGCGGGGTTGCCCTGCTGACACGTGCCCCCTTCCGGCACGGGCTCGGCCGGCGGGATCACCTTGTCGAGGGTGAGCTCGACGGTCCCCGAGTCCGGCGCGAGATGGAGCTGCACCGGCGTGCCGTACAGGTTGCCCGGGGAGTCCAGGAAGTACCCACCGTCCCCGCACGGCATGTGGAGCTGGACGACCGACCCATCGGAGCGAGTGAACGTCGTGTACACGTTCAGGAAGGCCTGGACCGTGTAGTCGCCCTCGGGGAGTTCGACCGGGGAGTCGAGCGGGTACCCGACGACCCCGGGGCCCGAGCCGACCACCATGGTCTGCCCGGGAGCGACGTCGCTCACGTCCTTGCCCCAGAACGGAGGCCCGAGGACGTCCACTTGAAACCTGGGCTCGGGATCCGAGTCCCTCGAGACGATCACGAACACCCGTCCGGTCGCCGGTTGATCACG
Source organism: Actinomycetota bacterium (assembly GCA_021325015.1). Lineage (GTDB taxonomy): Bacteria > Actinomycetota > UBA4738 > UBA4738 > HRBIN12 > JAJPHY01. Next base: position 7,134 of record JAJPHY010000064.1, read on the forward strand.
GACATCGGATGCGAACGAGATCTGGAACGCGAGCGGCCCGGGTCCCGCCGGCGCTCCGATCGCCGAACCGGCGGCGACCAGCCCGAGAACCATCGCGACGGAAACGATCGCGCGCGAGCGCATGGCTCCCCCCTCTGGAACGGCTCTACGCCGACTCTAGCCTCTGGTCGAGCTCGGCGCGCTACCGGAGCAGGCGCGAGAGTCGCCGGTCGGCGAGCACCCGACCGCCGGTCTGGCAGCTCGGGCAGTACGTGACCTCGTGCGACTCGTACGAGACCCTCCGCAGGTCGTCCCCGCAGACGGGGCACGGCGTCCCGTGGCGTCCGTGGACCGTGAAGTGGTCGCCGATCCTCGTCGGCAGGCCTCCCGAGCGACGGCGCTCCACCTCCACGGCCTCGTCGAGGATCGCGCGGACCGCGCCGAGCAGCGCGCGTCGCTCGGCCGGGCCGAGCCGGTCGAGCGACGCGTACGGCGACAAGCGGGCCCGGTGCAGGATGTCGTCGGCGTACCCGCGACCGATGCCGGCGACCGTGTGCTGGTCGCGCAGGATCGTGTGGACGCGACGCCCGTCGGCGGCCTCCAGGACCAGCCGTTCGAAGGCGGGCCAGTCGGGCTCGGGTCCGAGCGCGGCGAGCGGTCCATCGTCGCCTGCCGCGAGCACCCACCAGCCGGCCTTGCGCTCGCGTCCGAACTCCTTCACCAGGACCGAGGGCCGCCCTTCGAAGCGCAGGCGCACGACCGCCCCCTTCGGCCGGGTCGTCTTCGGCGGGTCCTCGAGGTCCACCCGACCTCCCTGCGAGAGGTGGACGAGGATCCGCGGTCCCGACAGGTCGAACACGACGAACTTGCCGCGCCGGCCGATCCCGCGAACCTCCGCCCCCGCGAGATCGAAGGCGCGAGGCGTCACGGTCTTCAGCGACGAGAACTGGAGGGGGTCGGCTCCCTCGAACCTCGAGCCCCGCACGGCGGCGTCGAGCCGCTCGTCGAGCGCCTGCACCTCGGGAAGCTCCGGCACGTACGCAACTGTAGACGCGGGGCCGCCTCAACGGACCAGGCTCGCGACCGCCTCCTGCACGATCTCGATGCACTCGCGCACCCGGTCCTCGTGCGTTCGGTGGGACAGGATGCACGCCCGGATCGTGAACCGGCCCTCGACGACGGTGCTCGACAGAAAGACGCGCTTGGAAGCGTTGATGCGCTCGAGCAGGCGCGCGTTGGCCGCGTCGTCGCCCTCGCGAAGCCGGAAGGGCACGACGGTGAGCTCCGGCTCCCAGGGAAGCTCGAGCTCGGGCACCTCGCACAGGCCCTCGTACAGGACCCGGGCGAGGTCGAGCTTCTCATCAAGCGCCTCGCGAAACGCCGAGACGCCGTGGAGCGCGAGGGGGAACCACACGCGAAGACCGCGAAAGTCCCTCGACAGCTCGGCCGAGTACTCGGCGAAGTTCGGCAGATGCCCGTCCTCGCCGAGGTCCTGCAGGTACGCGGCCTGCCCCGCGTGGTGCGCGGCCCGGAGCCTGGCGCCGTCGCGGACCACGAGCCCGCCGGTCCCGTACGGCAGGAACATGCCCTTGTGGGGGTCGAGCGTGATCGAGTCGGCGCGCTCGATGCCGCGAAAGCGCGCGCGCCCGCGCTCGGTGAGCTGGAAGAACCCGCCGTAGGCGGCGTCGACGTGCAGCCAGAGATCTTCCTCGGCCGCCAGGTCCGCGCACGCCGCGATCGGGTCCACCGCCCCGGTGTTGGTCGTCCCGGCCGAGGCCACGAGCGCGAACGGCTCGAGCCCGGCGGCACGATCCTCCTCGACCATCAGCCGCGCCGCATCCACGTCGAGCCGCAGCTCCGGCGTGACCGGCACGCGGCGCACGTTCCGGACCGGGAAGCCGGCCAGCATCGCGGCCTTGGCGACCGACGCATGGGCCTGCTCGCTCACGTAGAGCGTGCCGGAGAGGAAGTCCTCGGGGAGCTTCGCCTTCCGCGCCGAGACGATCGCCGAGAAGTTGGCCATCGAGCCGCCGGAGGTGAGCACGCCCCGCGACTCGGGTGGATAGCCGAAGAGGTCGCAGAGCCACCGAACGACGTTGTCCTCGATCTGCGCGGCGACGGGGGCCTCGCCCCAAAGGTTCACGAACCGGTCGATCGTCGTGGAGAGCAAGTCGGCAAGGGACGAGGCGAACAGGCCGCCGCCGGGGATGTACGCGAGGAAGCCCGGCCCCGCGTTGTCGGCCGAGTTGCGGGCGATCGCGTCGACGAGCTCCACGAGCGGGGGGAACTCGCCGCCCTGCTCGGGCGGGGACGCCCGGTATCGGCGGGCGACCGTCTCCGCCTCCTCGAACCTCGAGGCCGGGGCCTCCGCCCGGGCGCGGAGGAACTCGACGGCGTAGGCGAGCGCGGCCTCGCCCATCTCGCGCATCTGCTCCGGCGAGGGGTCCAGCGGGATCACGGCCCCCCATCCTAGACGGCGGCGTCGCCCCGACCTTCGCGATCGCCGACGTCCGAACGCGCGGGTGCTTGCCCCGGGCCCGGCCGTCGCGTAGGCTGCTCGAACGCATGTTCGACGCCTTCGAACACCTCAATCCCGCCCAGCGCGAGGCGGTGGAGCACCTCGGCGGCCCGCTCCTCGTTGTGGCGGGCGCCGGGAGCGGCAAGACGTGGACGCTCGCCTGTCGGGTCGCCCGGCTGGTCGAACGCGGCGTGCGGCCCGAGCGGATCCTCCTGCTCACGTTCACCCGGCGGGCGGCCCGCGAGATGCTCTCCCGCGCGGAGCGGCTGACCGGCGCCGGCCGCCGTCTCGGGCGGGTCTGGGGCGGGACGTTCCACGCCGTGGCCAACCGCCTGCTCCGGCTGCACGGCCGGGCGGTCGGACTCGCGCCGGACTTCACCGTGATCGACCGGGCCGACACCGCCGACCTCATGGACCTCGTCCGCGGCGAGCTCGACCTCGGCTCCGGCGAGCGCCGGTTCCCGCGCAAGGACACCCTGGCCGATCTCTACTCGCGAACCGTAAACGCGGGCTCGCGCCTGGCCGACGTGCTCGCGCGCGACTACCCGTGGTGCGCCGAGCACGTCGAGGACATCGGGCGGGTGTTCGACGGCTACCTCGCGCGCAAGCGGCAGCAGCACCTGCTCGACTACGACGACCTGCTCGTGTACTGGAACGCCCTCGCCCGCTCGCCGTCGGCCGAGGTCATCGCCGGGCTGTTCGACCACGTGCTCGTCGACGAGTACCAGGACACGAACCCGGTCCAGGCCGACGTGCTCGCGGCGCTGAAGCCCGACGGGTGGGGCCTGATGGTCGTCGGCGACGACGCGCAGGCGATCTACTCGTTCCGCGCGGCGACCGTTCGCAACATCCTCGAGTTCCCCGAGCGGTTCCCCGGGACGAGGATCGTCCGCCTCGAGCAGAACTACCGCTCGACCACGCCGATCCTGGAGGCGACGAACGCCGTCATCGCGCTCTCGCCGGAGCGCCACGAGAAGACGCTGTGGTCCGAGCGGCCGGGAAGCCGCCGGCCGGTCCTCCTCACGTGCCTGGACGAGGCCGACCAGGCCGACGCGGTGTGCCGCACGGTGCTCGAGCACCGCGAGCGGGGCGTGCTCCTGCGGGAGCAGGCGGTGCTGGTTCGCGCCGGCCACCACAGCGACCTGCTCGAGGTCGAGCTCGCCCGCCGCAACATCCCGTTCGTCAAGTACGGCGGGCTGGCGTTCGTCGAGACCGCGCACGTGAAGGACGCCCTCGCGCTCCTGCGCGTGCTCGAGAACCCGTTCGACGAGGTGAGCTGGTTCCGGGTGCTGCAGCTCCTTGACGGCGTCGGGCCCGCGACCGCGCGACGGCTGATGTCCGAGATCGTGGTCGGCGGCCGTGCTCGCTCTCCGGTCGCAAGGCTCGTCGAGGGCGAGCCCCCCCGCGTCCCGGCCCCGGCCCGACCCGAGCTCGACCGCCTGCGCGAGGCGCTCCGAGACTGTTCCACCGCAGAGGTTCCGATCGCCACCCAGGTCGAACGGATCCGTCGGTTCCTCGAGCCCGTGCTCCGCCGGCGTTCCGACGACGCCGAGGCGCGCATCCGCGACCTCGAGCAGCTCGAGGTGGTCGCCGCCGGCTACCCGACGCGCGAGCGGTTCGTGACCGACCTCGCCCTCGACCCGCCGATCTCGACCTCGGACCTCGCCGGGCCGCCCCACCCCGACGAGGACTCCCTCGTGCTCTCCACGATCCACTCCGCCAAGGGAGGCGAGTGGGACGTCGTGTACGTGATCCACGCCGCCGACGGCATGATTCCCTCCGACCTGGCGACCGGCGACGAGGAGCGGATCGAGGAGGAGCGCCGGCTGCTGTACGTCGCGCTCACGCGGGCGCGAGACGCGTTGTACGTCACCTTCCCGCTGCGCTACCACCGCGCGAACCGCGGGCTCGAGGACCGGCACTGGTACGCGCAGCTCACACGGTTCTTGCCGGCGGAGGTGCGGACGCGGTTCGAACAGCGCGCGACGTACGCCGACGGCGAGCTCGCGGAGCCCGGCGCCGCCGGCGGGAGCCCCGGGCCCGCCGGCGCCGGACGCGCGGCGGCGGTCGACGCCCTCGTCCGCGGACTCTGGACCAACTAGTCTGTTACGGACTAGCGGGAACGCGGTCGGGCGCGCGTCCGCGTCGCGATCCGGGCGGCGGCGGCGAGCGCGCGCTCCCCTTCGTCGCCCGCGAGCCCCCGCCCCGAGAACCGATCCACCTCGAAGGCGCGCACGATCGTTGCGGCGTCGGTTCGCTCGGCCCCGGAGAGCTCGGGCTCGAGCACACGGAGGTACTCCTCGGGGGTCTGGTGCTCACGCCTCGGGCGACCGCGGCGTGCCATCGCCCGCTCGAGGTCCACGAAGGCGCGCGCGGCCGGCGTGGACGGCGCTCCGCGCGCCGGGCGATGCCCCCACCGGAACCAGCCGAAGGCGGCGAGCACCAGCAGCGCGGCCAGAAGGACCCACACGGAGGTTGCTCCCCGCGCGGCCGAGCGCAGACCCCGGGCCGCGAGCCGAACGGCCGCCTTCACGGGCTCGGGCACGACGCGCGAGACGAATCGACCGACCGCGCGGAGCACCTCGGGCGCGATGAACCGCGCGCCGAGCCCGGGGCTCGCGGCCGGGACGCCGAACGTGGGGTCGTAAGGGACCCATCCCACGCCCGGGTACAGGACCTCGACCCACGCGTGGGCGTCCGACTCCCGCACGTCGTAGTACCCCGTGAACGGGTTCCGCTCGCCCGGACCGTATCCGGTCACGAAGCGGGTGGGAACGCCCACGGCGCGCAGGAGCACCGCCATCGCGCTGGCGATGTGCTCGCAGAACCCGGCGCGCCGGACGAAGAGGAATTCGTCGACCGCATCCACCCCGGGAGGGTCGTGCGGGACGTCGAGGTCGTACCGGGTGTTGCGCCGCAGCCACCGCTGAACTGCCATCACCCGGTCGTAGGTGGTGGTGGCGCCGGCGGTGATCGCTCGGGCGAGCTCGACGTCGCGGGCCGGCAGGTCCGCCGGGAGCTGCGTGTACCGGGTGAGCGTGGCGGCCGGCCAGCTCGCCGGCGCCGCCCGGAGCCGCTCCGGCGTCGTCACGGGTACGTCGGAGATCACCGAGTACACGAGCCCGGGGTCGAGCAGGATCGGGGCCCGGAGCGACGACGCGCCGTCGATCGAAAGCTGCGCGGCCGGGAAGAACACCTCCCTCGGCGCGTACGCCGCGAACACGACGTTCGGCCCCTGGGCCTGCACGTAGAACGTCGTGACGATCCGACGTGTCGTGCCGGAGAGGCCGCCCTCGGGACTCGGGATCTCGAAGCTCCGGTTCCACCCGAGGCCCACCGTGGCCGTCCTCGGGTCGGACTCGGTCCACCGCATGCCGTCGAACGCGTCGTAGACCTGCCCGCGCCAGAGCGCGGCCTGCGTGGAGCGCACGCGCATCACGATGCGGTCCGACAGGTGCCCGCGCGCGCGAAGGTCCACGCTCGAGCCGAAGCCCGGATAGGCGGCCGGTGAGAAGTCGACCACCCCGCCGCCGCCGGCGGCCGGGAGCCCGGGGTTCACCACCGAGCCGTCGAATCCCGGGACCGACAGCGCGGTGCGGACGGCGAACGGCGGGAGCCGCACGAATGCGCCGGGCAGCCGCGGCATCGCGAGGAACACCACGCCGACGGCGCACAGGGCGGCGGTCGTCGCGCCGAGGACGGATCGGCCCAGCGCGAGCACCCGGCGCGGGCGAGCGGAACGCCGGACGAACGCCGGCCGGGCGACCTCGGCCCGTGGCGGACGTTGCGTGAGCGCGAGCCAGGTCCCGGCGAGCCCGAGCCACGGCACCAGGAACACGAGGAACCCCGTCCCGAGCGAGAGCGCCCCGGCCTCCGCCATCAGGATCAGGCTCGAGACCGCGGAGAACGCGAGGTCTCGTCGGCGCGGGAGATCGAACGAGTGCAGCACCTGGACCCAGACGAACAGCGAAGCGAGCGGGATCCGCGCCTCGTCCGCCGTCTCGACCGTCTTCACGCTTTGCAGGAAGGCGCCGAAGGCGATCACGAGCCCGACCGCGAGCAGCACCTTCGCGCCGACGTTCGCGCGCCCGCGCTGCACGTACGAGAAGACGAACCCGGCGGGCACGAGCAGCAGGGCCGCGACCGCCGTGAACCCGTCCGTCCCGCCCTGGGCGACGACGGCGACGAGCGACACGAGCACCATCGCCCCGACCACGGCCCGCAGGCCTATCGAGCCCTCGGGCGGCTCCCGGCTCGCCCTCAGCCGGCGCGCGCGAGCGGCCTCGACAGGCATTCGGCCAGGTCCTCCCCCATGCGCATCCGGTAGGTCTCCACGCCCCGGCCGGCGAGCGCGCGCTCGAACTCGTCGACCTCTTCCGGCGAGAGCGCGGGTCCTCGACGGTCGGGCTCGAACGAGTCCGCCTCGACGAGCAGGGCGGCGACGTGCGGAACGGCCTCGCAAAGCACGCCCACGGCGTGGCGGAGCTCCGCCGACCCGTTCGCCCGCCAGGTGGGCAGGGCAAGCAGTGCGGTCTCCACCCCCCGGAGCTCGGGCCCGAGCGAGCGCGCCACGTCGGCAAGGGTCAGCCCGCCGAACGGGCGGAGATCGGCGAGCCACTCGAGCACGCGCTTCGGCTCGGCGCGGACGAGGCGCTCCACGCGCCCGTTCCGGGCCGCGAGCAGCCGCACCCCGCGCCCGCGACCGAGCGCGGCGAACGCGATCGAGGCCGCGGCCGAGCAGCACGCGTCGAGCGGCGTGTCCTCCTCGCCCGCGTCGGCCCACGTGTCGACGACGATCGCGAGGCGCCTGGTCCGCTCCTGCTCGAACTCGCGGACCATGAGCGCGCCGTGCCGCGCGGTCGACGGCCAGTGGACGTGCCGCATGCTGTCGCCGGCGCGGTACTCGCGGATGCCGAGGTACTCGGGCCCCATCCCGCGGCGAGGGGTGGCGTGGATCGCGTGCTCCTGCGTCGGAAGCGCGTCCACGATCGGCAGGGCTCCGAGCCGCACGAGCTTCGGATAGACGAGCGTCGATCCCGGCACGGCCAGCGACCGCCGCTGCTCGGCCACGCCAAAGGGCGCGCTCGATCTCACGACGACCGCCCTCGACTCGTTCGGGCCACGTCGCGAGGCCCGGCGCATCGTGCCGATCACCGCACGCTCGCCGGGGGCGAGCGAGGGCACCGCGACGCGGGTGCTCGCGACGTGCAGGTCGTCGATCTCGAGCCCGAGCCGGACGCCGCGGCCGCGGCCGGCCACGACCAGCTCGACCATCACCTCCTCCCCCTGGAAGGTCTCGGCCGGCGCCCGGCGCTCGACCTCGAGGCCGCTCACCATGCGCGCCGGGAGCAGCCACCCGGCGATCGCGGCTCCGAGGAGCGCGGAGGCCAGGGCGAGCAGCCACCCGGCCTGGACGCTGGTGCCGACGGTGAACAGCAGGGCGGCCCCCACCACGAGGCCCCAGGCCCGGCGGCGAGGCCTCGGCATCGCGCTACCCCGGGATCCCGAGCGGGACCGGGACCTGGTCGAGGATCGAGCGGACGATCTCGGCGCCGCGCCGGCCGTCGGCGTCGAACGATCGCGCCACGAGCCGGTGCCCGAGCACGGACGGAGCGAGCGCCTTCGCGTCGTCGGGCAGGACGTACGTCCGTCCCTCGGCGACCGCCCGCGCCTGCGCGGCGCGGGTGAGGGCGAGCATCGATCGCGGCGACGCGCCGAGCGCGACCTCCGGGTGCGCGCGGGTGGCCTGCACGAGCATCACGACGTAGTCGACGATCGCGGCGTCCACGTGCACCGAGCGCACGGCCCGCTGGTGGAGGGTGACCTCCTCCGCCGACAGCACCGGCTCCAGCGTCTCGATCGGGTGGCGCAGCATCTGGCGGCGGACGACCTCGCGCGCGGCCTCGTGGTCCGGGTAGCCCACGGGCACGGCCATCGTGAACCGGTCGAGCTGCCCCTCGGGGAGTGGGTAGGTGCCGTGCTGCTCGCTCGGGTTCTGCGTGGCGATCAGCAGGTAGGGCTCGGGAAGGCGGTGCGTGACGTTCTCGACGGTCACCTGGCGCTCCTCCATCGGCTCGAGCAGCGCCGACTGGGTTCGCGGCGTGGTCCGGTTGATCTCGTCGACCAGGACGACGTTCGCGAAGATCGGGCCGGGTACGAAGCGGAAGCCCATGATCTCCTGGTCGTAGACCGAGATGCCGGTGAGGTCCGACGGCAGCAGGTCGGGCGTGGCCTGGACCCTGCTGAAGGAGCCCTCGATCGAGGCCGCGATCGCCCGCCCGAGCATCGTCTTGCCGACCCCGGGAACGCCCTCGAGCAGGAGGTTGCCCTCGGCGAACAGGCAGATCACCGCGGCCTCGACCGCCTCGCGGGCGCCCGAGATCACCCGCTCGACGTTCTCCACCACGCGGCGAAGCGCCGCCGAGGTCCGGGCAAGGTCGGGCTCGGTGAGCATGCTCTCCCGAGGGTCATCGACCCCGAGCGCACCCCGCTTGAGCAGGGCGTCCGATCGCTAGGACAGGGCGGTCAGGAACGCTTCGCCGTTCGGACTCCCGATGCCCGTCACGTCGTCGTACCCGGTGCCGACCTGGAGGCGGCCGGTCACGTTCATGGTGCGGAGCGTGGTGACGAAGCCTTCCTTCGCGTTCACGAAGTTCGCGTAGTCCACGCGAACGGCGGCGATCCGCGTCGACGGGTTCACGATGTCGCGAACGGCGCCGGTCTTCGCGACCGTGTACAGAGCGGGGTTCGCGAACCCGTGCGCGACACCGGCCATCTGGTCCGCGATCGCCATGATCCCGGCGAGCAACGGGCACGACAGGCTCGTTCCGCCGATCCGGTACTCGGAGTACTTGACGCTTCCGTTCGGGAACGTCTGCGCCTCGCCCACCAGGAATCCAGTGTTCGGATCGCCGTCCATCGAGATGTCCGGGACGACGCGGTTCGTGCGACCCCAAGCCGAGGAAAGGGAGGCGGGAACCACTCCCTGCTGCCAGCTCGGCTCGTCGAAGATGAAGCTCGTGCCGCCACCGCTTCCGTACAGGAAGGTGCCGGGCGGCGCCGGCCTCCATCCGGTCGTGGCAAGCGCGGAGGCCGCCGTGCCCCATCCGGTCTCGAACAGGTAGTCGTTGCTCGCGCCAACCCCGAGGCTGGTTCCGCCAACCGCCGTCACGTGCACGCTCGAGGCGGGCCAGTCCACCGTCTGGTACCCGAGCGTCGAGACCTCGTCTCCGTCGTCGCCGGAGGA
>JAJPHY010000129.1 GCA_021325015.1 Actinomycetota bacterium
ATCTGGGACATGAGAGCTTCCTTGCGATGGGCCAACGCCAGCCTCTCTCCCGCGAGGGTCATCCTTGCGGTCAGGAGTCAACCAAACCTGGTGCAGAGCCGAGATGACAGCCGCACCGGCCCTCGCAACTCAGCTGAACCTCGGTTCCTGTCAGGATCAGAGATAGCCCGTGAACCAGTCGACGATTCGCCGAATGCGATCGACCCTTCGATCGGGTCTGCCGACACCGACCATGTAGTGAGGTTCCTGGGGGTATCTGACCATCTCGACCCTCCGCTCGAGCGAGCGGAGAATTGCAAACGCGAGATCTGTCTGCCCGGGAGGGCAACGCAGGTCTCCTTCGCTCTGGAGGAGGAGTAGGGGGACCTCGACCTTGTGAAGTCGGCACCATGGGGAGCGTTCGAGCCATGGGGCCGGATCAACCGGTGGCAGCTCGAGCCCAGCGCCTCGATCCCCGGCGAACCAGCCAATGTCCGAGGAGGCGAAGAACCCCACCAGATCGGATACGGGATTCTCGCAAACCCCTGCTGCGAATCGGTTCGGATGCCGGCTGAGAAGGTCGAGCACGAGGAATCCCCCGTACGAGAGACCGAGCAAGCCGATCCTGGACGGATCAGCTACGCCTGCCTCTACCGCCCAGTTCACCAATCGGTCGATATCCTCGCCGTCGGGGCCGCCCCATCGGCCCACGATCGAGTGCGCGAACGCCTCCCCGTAGCCTGCCGAGCCCCGTGGATTGGCAAACAAGGTGGTGATGCCCGCGTCGGCCAGGGCGAGCATCTCCAGCCACAGCACCGGGCCGTGGGAGCTGTATGGACCACCGTGGATCTGCACAACGGTTGGACCCGGACTTGACCTCGAGCCACGTTGTGCCGGAACCACCCAAGCGTCCATCGCCGAAGCGCCTGCCCGAGTCACCTCCACAGGCTGAGGATCGACCCGAAACGGGACGAGCCACCGACTCCCGTGTTGGGACACCCGGCGAAGCTTCCCGGCATCCACCTCGAACAACTCGGCCGCGTTGCCCTGTTCGTTCGCAACGACCACCACCCTGCCAGCGGCAACCTGGACGGCGGTGCACACGATGTCGCCGCGGACAAGTGGCCTGGCCGAACCATCGAGCCCGAACTCGAAGGGGATCACCCGACCCCGGTCGGAAACGAGGGCCACGATCCGTTCATCATCGATCCAAAGGGGTCTTCGCATCTCCGCCTCTGGATCGATGAGATCCCCGTACGTGGCAACCACAACGGATCGATCAAGCTGGGCTCCAAGCCGCCGAACCTCACGGCCTTCCAGGATGTACAGCCCCCAGGTGCCCCAGAGCGGAGCCCCCGCCCACATGCCTCCAACGAAGGGTACCCGGCCTGTTCGCTCAGGCCCGAGCGCCCACGCTCCCCCGGGGGGGTCCGCCTCAATTCGCAGGCGAGCGCCCCCGGTCGTCACGGACCAGATCTGTGGGATCTCCATAAGGCCCGCGGTCGGGCGACGGTCCGCGAGGAACAGTATCCGTCCACGGGATGCGACGCCGACCGCGTCGACCACCTCAGTGTCGGCCGGCGTGAGGCGGCGGGGGCGAACTCCCCTGGACGTTGACCACACGCTTAGGAACTCGTCGCGGACCCCAACCCCGTCGGCTCGCCACGCGAGATCCGTGATCCGCCGCGCCGTGGGGTCTTCTCGGTCGCCGACCACGAACCGAGGTCGGCCGCTCCCTGCTCGCAGAATCACGCAGCCCCCGTCGGGCAGCCACTCGGCCCCGCGCACCTCGGTGGCAGGGGCGGGCATGGCACGAGGAGCACCTCCCGAGGCTGGCATGACGTACGGACGCGTTCGCCCCGTTCGGTCGCTGAGAAACAGCACCGAACGCCCATCCGGCGAGATTCGCGGATGCGTGCACGAGTCGGTCGCGGCGGTGAGCGGCTCGGGAGCTCCACCGTCTAGCTCCACCCGCCACAAGCGGATTCGGTACCGGTTACCGCGGATCGTCCGCCGTTCGTAGATCGCAAACGAACCGTCGGGGGCAAGGGTCACATCCTGAAGCATGACCTGACGGGTCACGTCCTCCGCACGGAATCGAAGCCGCATCGGGACCGACGCAGTCGCCCTCGTTCGCCCTCGCGTCACCGGTGCCCCAGATTCGCAAGGGTTGCCCTCGCGAGCTCCCGGACCTCCGCAGATTTGTCGGAGAGTCGCTGTCCGATGGCTTCCGCATACCGACGGCCCCCCATCCGAGCCAAGGCGACGAGCGCGGCTCCGCGGACCTCTGGATCTGGGTCCTCCAGCAGGCATGCAATCCGCTCGGCGCCGGCCTCGAGCTTCATCTCGGCGATGGCCACCAGCGCGGCGTAGCGGACGCCTGCATCCGCGTCACCCAGCGCGGCAATCAGCTCAGGGCCGGCTTGCTCCGCCTTCAGCCAGCCCAGGGCAGTCACTACGAGATATCTCACCATCGGATCCGAGTGCCTGATTACGCTGACAAGCTCGGGGACGACGGGCTGACCACGCTCGACGAGCGCCCCAACCGCCTCCCAACGCTCGCGCTCGTCGGGGCTCTCCAGCAGCGAGAGCAGATCTGCGCTCGATCTGGCCTCAGGCGCAGTCACTTTCTATGGACTGAGCTTGTTGCTCACCGCAACGTTGACGAGCGCTTGACCTTGCTGCGGCGTGCTCATCCAGTACTGGACGTCGTTCCCGGTGACCACGAGCAGCTTGTACCACACGAGCGGAACGATCGGGACCACGTCCTGCATCACCGTGCGCTCGAGCTCGGCCCAGCACGTCAACCGTTCGGCCCCGACCGTGAGCGCCTCGCACTTGCCGATCTGCGCATCGACGGACGGAATGGGCTCGGACGGATACGGGACACCGATCTCCCTCGCCTTCGCCTCGGTGAGTCCAACCATCGAGAAGTTAAGGTTGGTCGAGGCGTTGATGGCCGATCCGTCAAACAGCGAACTGTAGTAGGGGTAGGCGTCGGGATAGTCGTACCCCCAGGAGACGGCGATCTGGCTCGGGATCATCGCAGTCGGGTCCTGGATGGCCGTGAACGCGGCCCCGAACTCGAGGTCGCGTGCGATCACGCGGATTCCGATCCTGGAGAGGTCTTGCACGATGATCGCCTCTAGGGTGGTCCACGGCTCCACGTTCTGGTTGATCATGACCACGTCCTTGCACGCAGCCGCATCGCAGATGCCGTCCCCGTTCGAGTCGTAGCGTGACTGTCGCATCTCGTCCTTCGCGGCCGTCAGGTCGCCCTGATTACCGCTCGAAGGGTACAGGTCAAAGTGCGCGGCGGGGACGTCTCCAAGCACGTAAGAGGGGATGAGGTGCGTGGCGATGTCCGCGACCTCAGGGCCACCCCATGCCCGCTGGACAGCGGCACGGTCGATCGCGTAGTTGACCGCCTTCCGTACGTGGATGTCATCGAACGGCGGAGCCGTGAGGTTCATCTGGAAATACTCCGCCGCACCCGCCGAGATCGACTTCAGACGGTCCTTCAGCGCAGGGTCCGTCAGGTACTGGCGCAGGACGGCCTTCGGCGGCTGGTCGTACCAGGACAGATCGAGCTCGCCTGTCTGGATCTTGTCGAAAATGTCGGTGGCGTTCGTGTCGACCTGCCACCGGATCGCATCTGGGTAGGCCATCCGGCCCGTCTGCGTGTCGGTGGATGGATCGTAGTTCGGGTTTCGAACGAGCGTGAGCTGACTCGTCGGGTCGAAGCCGGTAACAGGCTGGATCGCATCACACGCGGAGGCGTCGACTCGGTCCGAACCCTCGATCATGTACGGGCCCGAGGCCACAATGTCGCGGCCGTACTGACCTGGCTTGAGGAAGCATCCGCCCACCTCGGGCGGTACCGGAGCCGTGGCAGGCATCGTGAGTCGCGCCAAGAAGTCCCCCGTGGGCCTGGTGAGATGAAAGACGATTGTCCGGGCGTCCGGCGTGTCGATGCCGGAGATCGGGCCCGGCTTGGCCGCCGTCCCACTCATGCCGTCGATGACCCCGTCGTAGTAGAAGCCGTACTGAGCAGCGAGCGACTTCGTGTTGATCCGTTCGAACGCGTAGGCCACGTCCTCCGATGTGATCTCGCGGTTGACGGGTGGGGCGAAGCGGATCCCGGGCTTAAGGTGAAACGTGTACGTGAGTCCATCGTCCGACGGTGTAGGTACCTCCGTCGCCAGATCGGGGACGATCTGCAGACCCTCCGCCCCCGAGGCCACCTTGAATGCCACCAGCGTGCGGAGCATCGGCCACAGCACCCCCCATCCGCCGCCCGTGTACTCCCCCGTCGGATCGAGGTTGTCCGAGAGTCCGAAGCTCGTCAGACCGATCCGGAGCACGCCACCCCGCTGGGGACCCCGACCTGGGGAGCTCGTGGATCCCTTCTCCCCTCCGGTACAGGCACTGGCGACGATTGCCGCAGTGACGAGGACCGCAAGCATCGCGTGCCTTCTCATGGCCAGTCCTTTCCGCCCGGGCTCCGAGGCAAGTTCAGGTCGCCCTGCGCGTGGAGCCGTTCTCCGTCTCACGAGCTCTCACCTCCGAGGTGCCTTTCGAGGTTGATCGGGAAGGGCAGATCCGGCACCGGACGAGGGTCTGGGTCGGGAACCCACTCGCCGGTCTCGTCGAGTCGGTACCTCCATCGCGGCCCCTCCAGCGCCACACGCTCGAGCGCCGTCGCCAGGCGCTCGACATCCTCCGCGGTCGAGTCGATGCCGAGGCTCATCCTGACCGCCCCCGGCAGGCGCAGAGGCTCGCCGGCGCGGAGGCGAGATCGCAATCTTTCCGCGGCGGCTTCTGAAACGCGAAGCAGTCGGAGCATCAAGGGGTGCGCGCAGAAGCATCCGTGCCGCACGCCGATGCCGTGCTCCGCGCTCAGGATCGCGGCAAGCAGTCCATGATCGATCCCTTCGACGGTGAACGTGACGACGCCGATGCGTGGACCCGGCTCGCTCCAGAGCGTGTGTATGGTCAGATTCGGCACACGGCTCAGCCGCTGCCGAGCGAGCTCGAGTAGTCCCTGTTCTTCGAAGGCGAGATGCTCCATCCCGATTCGCGCCAGCGCGCGACAGGCGGCCGCAAGGGCTACCGCTCCCAGCACGTTCGGCGACCCCGCCTCTTGTCGGTGGGGGAGCGCGCTCCACAGCACCTCGTCCGTCGTCACGAAGCGCACGGCACCGCCCCCGAGAAGGAACGGTTCGGTTGCCTGTAACCAGTCCGCCCTGCCGACGAGCACGCCGGCTCCAAACGGGGCGTAGAGCTTGTGCCCGGACAGCGCGAGGTAGTCGACCCCGAGCGCAGACATGTCGATGGGTGCGTGAGGTGCGAGCTGCGCGGCGTCCATCAACACCCTCGCCCCGTATCGGTGCGCGGCTTCCACGACTTCCTCAACCGGCCAGATCTCACCAGTGACGTTCGAGGCACCGGTCAGCGCAACGAGCACGGGGGCGTTGGGGGCCTCGCGACGGACCACCTTGAGGGCCTCGGTGACCGCATCGACAACGGCGTCTCGAGCTGGCGGCGCCGGGAGGAAGCGAGCCCGACGGCGGCGCCACGGCAGCAGATTCGCATGGTGCTCGCTGTCGAACGTCAGGACGAAAGCCTCGCCGGGCAGCGAAGCCGAAAGCAGGTTGAGAGAGTCAGTGGTGTTCCTGGTGAAGAGAAGCACGTGGTCCTCTGGCACCCGAAGGAAGCTCCGTATAACTGAACGGGCGGACTCGTACGCCCCCGTCGAGACGAGGGACTTGTATCCCGCGCCGCGGTGAACGCTGCCGTACCACGGCAGAAGAGCGTTCACGGCCTCAGCGGCCTCACGCAAGGCCGGGGTGCTGGCCGCATAATCGAGGTTCACGTGGCGGGTGGTCCCGCCGGTGACGAGCGGCACCTCGACGTCGGAGCCGACAAGCCGCGGGCGGGCAACCGTCGTTGTCATCGTCAGGACTTCCCAGCCGGCCGACGCTCCGATGGAGGCAGGGCGATGACGTTTGCGTTGACGACGGACTCGCTCGAGAGCAGCGCCTGAATGACCATCTTCTGGGCCGTTCGACACTGAGCCAGCGCGATGGCGGCCGCCTCACCAGGATCTCCTCGAAGGATGGCTTCGAGGAGATCCTGGTGCTCATGCACGATCTCATCCTCGCGCGAGCTCAGGGCAAGGCCTAGGTGGAAGAGCCGCTCAAGCTGCTCGAGGACCTGACGAAGGGTCCTGGCCAGCCTCTGATTACCCCCAACACTTGCGATCGTCGCGTGGAACTCAGTGTTCGCCCTCAGGAAGCGCCGGATGCTCACCAAGTCGCGTGAGTTGTAGCTCGCGCGGCACAGTCCCTCGAGGGCTCGAAGCGACCGTCCATCCTCGGCGTGTCCGGCCGCGAGCCGAGCTGCCTCAGCCTCCAGGAGGGCCCGCAGGTCCAGCAGGTCGCGAGCGTCCTTGAGCGTGACCGGCGCCACCCGATAGCCGGAGCGCGGGATGACCTCCACAAGTCCCTCGAGCTCGAGCCTGACGAGCGCTTCTCGGACCGGTGTCTTTCCGATTCCAAGCTCGCTGGCGAGTCCGGACTCGCTGAACGAACTTCCCGGCGACATTCGGAGATCGATGATCCGATCCTTGATCTGCTCGTAGGCGTCGTCCATCCTGGTGGACCGCGCCCTCGGACTCCCCGCCGACACCTCACTCACCCACTCAGCATACCAGTGGTTGGTCCTGTTATGCCAGTTACCAAGTTGTGATATGGCAGTCGATCTTGGGACCCGACTCCCGGAACGAGGAACTCGGCCGGTCGGCCCCGGACCTCGGGGGAGACTTGCCGACAGGTCAACCTGGGAGAGCCCAAGCTGCCTGTCCCTGCTATGGGCAGTGCTTGACCGGGCGCGCAGGGACTGGTGAGGTGTCGACATGAGCCCTTGAGGGCCAGAATCGAGACGGTCGGGTTCGACTGGTGGTGGCCATGACCGTCACGGAGTGGGTGCTCGCGGCCGCCGGGATCGCGGTGATCGTCTTCGGGCTCGTCCTTGTCGTTCGGCGAAACGCCAAGGACTACCGGATGCAGCGATAGCGGGGGTTTCCTCGATCGAGGCGGGGGCCCGAGACGCCTGCTCCTTGCCTCGTTGGACCCGACACGGCAGACGGATGCCCCGCAGGATCGGCGTGGACGATCACCTGACCAGTGATGCGCCCCCCGATCTCTCTCTCGGAGGTCACGACCGGCTGACGGTCCACGTTGCCCCGCCCGTCAGCCCGTGGCAGGTGACCGTGGCGTCCCCCGCGAGCGTGGACCCGGTGAGCGTGCCCGTGAACGTGGCTTGGGTCCCGCCGTCGTCGACGGAGAGCCGAACGGCGTTGCCCGCCACCGTTCCGGTCAGCCGGCGGGCCGGCGTCAGGCAGAGCGAGTCGTGGAACTCGATGGATCCGGTCAGGGTCGACCCCTGCTGTTGCAGCGTGAGATCCATCGTGCCCTGTCCGGCGATCCCGACCCGTTCCCACTGCCCCGTCCAGCTGCCCGACAGATCGCCGGTGGACGCGGCGGGGGTGGTCGGGGCTTCGGAGGGCGTCGGGCTGGTTGCCGGGGTCGGCGGGACCGAGGACGGCGACGGGGGAGTGGAGCCCGCGCTCTTGCTACAGCCGGCCAGGGCGACGATGGCGACGAACGCCGCTATGACCCTGACCCTCATGGTTGCCCGTCCACGTGGCCGGCATCATGGGGCATGTGCGTCGCGAAGGCAAGCACGAACGGACAGGTCGGCCGGAGTCATGGGACTCCGGTCGCCGATCGATCGAACGACCGTCGGAAATGACTGGTGGTCGCGTCTGCAGGGTCTCTCGGCTCTCGGTAGGGGGGTTCGTCCGCGGACGGATCCTGCCCCGAGCGCGAAACTGCTGCCACTCCACGGCCCCCGTCGGGTCGGGCTGGGTGGGAACGAGCAGCCAGAAGTAGGCGAGCGGTTCGACTCCACGGAAGTGAGCCGCATGACGGAGGCGACATCCCGGAGCTTGACCAGTGGCGGGAGCGGGATCTCGGGGAAGCCTACCCGGAGCCTTTCCCCGACGGGACGCATTTCACGGTGCGGCGGGCGCAGGCGGTCTGGCGTGGCGCTCGCCGGTGGGGAACAGATCCTGGAGCGTCCCACGAGATCCTCGCTCACTGCGCTGGCAAGGGCAAGAGCAGCCCACGGTCGATCAACCGCTGGAAGTGGCCTACCACACTTGCCGCGAGCGCCCGGTCGCGGACAAGCAGTCCAAGCTCGATGTTCCGTTCCAGCGCAGCCTCGGTCAGGTTGGCCGAGGTCACGAACACCGCTTCCTCGTCGGTCACGACCGCCTTGGCGTGCAGGACGCCGCCGGGAGCCTCCGGGTCGAGCGCACGCGGATCGTAGAAGACCGCGGGGCGCGCTGCGCCTGGCCAGTCGGTCGCCCAGAAGCGGTCCGCGAACCGGCGCACGAGGTGTTCTGCAGCCGTTGTATCGCCGCGCCTGCGCTGGATGTTCAGCAGCAACGTTACGCGGAGTTCGGGGACGGCGTCCATCCGTCGGGCCAGCACCTCGAAGGCCTTGGGGCCGTCGAAGAAGACATACGTGCTCGCCCAGAGGGACGCCCGGGCGGAACCGAGCAGTTCCTCGTACACACGGCGCGTGTCGCGGGCGTGCAGACCTGGCACCTCGGGGCCGGACCACACCAGGTCCGGTCTTGGGGACCGGGAGGCAGCCTTCGCGACGCTGCGGAGCCACATCGCGGCGGCCGGCCCCGAGATCCCGAGCCGGTCGAGGTCGGCCAGCGCCTGGGCGACCGAGTCTGTCCTCTCCGTGTTCCCGATCACCGAGCGCAGGGAGGCCGGAGCATATGGCGTGGACAGTAACCCGGACTCGAGGGCGCTCGCGAGGCGATCGCAGAGATGCGGCGCGAGATCGAACAGACTGTCGCTCATCACTCGGCGGGGAAGAATGCCGCGTCAGGGGTTCCGAGGACCGGCACCACCAGCGCGCGGTCGAGGTAGTCGTTGCGCATCTCACAGGAGGTCTCCGCGACCAGCGCGCAGGCGTGACAGGCGGCGCCATGCAGCCAGCGCGCCTCCATGCTCGCGCCTGGCTCGTGCTGGGAGCAGATCGGATCGTTCGAGCAGAGCGCGTTCGTCCGCAGGGCCTGCGCCAGATGGTCTTCGAGGTGGCGCGCCTGCTGGACCAGACCGCCCAGCGTCCCCTCGGCATCGGGGCTTCCGGTGTAGAGCAAGATGCCGAAGCGTCCCGCCTCGGCGTCCGCGTAGATCCGCTCGCGGATCGAGCTCGCGGGATACCCGCAGCGCATGGCGAGTGACTGGATGAGTAGATGCGAGAGCGTGTGGAGGAGCACGTAGGGTCCGCCGGGAAACGGCCGCTGGCTCTTGCGGTGCGCCGTCCAACGCTCGTGCCCGGCCGCGAGGCTGTCCAGACGGCGCTTGACGGCAGTGCGCGTCAACCAGCGTTCAACGGTCTCCGCACGCAACTTCACGAACACGCCTTCCCCGCGGTTCTCGACGGCGGGGAACCATGTCGGTTCGAACGCGATCTGCGCGCGCTCGACGTCGGTCTCGTACTCCCCGTGGATATCCGGCATCACGGCCTCCAGGCGTGTGAAGCCGACGAGCGCCATCACCTCTCGCAGCCGGTGGAGCTGAATAACGGCATCGATGCCCTCCGAGCGCCCTGAGCGACGCCACACTCCGTCGGGCAAGCGGCGGGCGTGGAAGTTCGGATCGACCGGCACGTCCTCGCCGAAGCCCTCGGGCACCGCAAGGATGGCATCGAGCTCGGCCTGCTTTACGGGTCGCTCGGTCGGAGCACCGCTCTTCCGTCGCTCGATGGTGTCCAGAACTTCCTTCTCGCCGAAATGGGCGAGCTTCTCCGCGATTCTCGGCTTTTTCTTCAGGAAGGCCAGGTCGGCGGCGTCCTCGACGATCTGGAGGTCGTCCCAGAGCTCCGCCACGGCGGCCTCCACCGCGCTGGCGCGTTCGGGCAGCGAGAGCACGCTCACAACCTGGGGAAAGTAGGCGTTCGACGCCGTGCGGATGAGGAGCCGGCTCGGTTGATTGCACTCCTCGCGCGCCTTCTTGCCGAGCCACGGCCGCTCACCCCGACAGGTGCCGAGCGGGTTCGTCTCGAGCAGCGTCGCCTCGTAGAGGCTCCGCTGCTTCCCGCACTCGCAGCGGACGACCAGCTCCGCCAGGTCGCCGCTCGTGCCGCGCTCATCGAGCCAGAGTTGGCGCTGGCAGGTGTCCTCGGGCCCGTGGGCGAAGCGGCGCCAGTCGAGGTCGTCGACGTGCCCCCTCGGGCAGGCTCGCACGAAGCGGGTGGCGACCACCGCCCGGCCATCGAACCGGCCCCGCTCGTCCAGCGCCTTCCGATGCACGAGCCGACGCGAGCGCTCGCGGTCCTCGGCGCCGCCCTCGTCCTGCACCACGGACCACTCGGGGAACCGCCAGGCGCCGATACCCCGCGCCGGCTCGCGGGGATCGCTCGGATCGGGCGGCGGCGCGTAGAGCCCGGGAGCACGGATGCCGGTCATCGCCTCGAGTTTGCGAGCCAGCCTGGGCTCGACGATCTCCTCGAGGTCGCCGGGCTTCGGCCAGGTCTCGAGGCCACCGACGATGGCGGAGTGGGCAGGCAGGTCGATCAGCGCGCCCGGCCCGTAGGTCGTGATGACCTGGCTGCGTCGGATCTGGCCGTGTGCCTTCCGGCTCATGCGTGGTCCTCCACTTGGATCCCGCTCAGATCCTTCAAGAACAGATTGACGTCGGGCTCCACGTCGCGGAGCGAGCGGTTGGCGCGGAACTTCCGGTGGTGCTCGGACTCGAAGTCCCGGTCGAGCATCTCCCGCAGGAGCGGCCGCGGTTGTGTCAGCTCGTACTTCTGGTACTGCACGGCCACACCCGCCGCCCGGTAGTCCTCGAAGACCGTACGCCAAGAGTCGAGCAGGTCCACGACCCGGTTCTGGACGCTCCGGAGGCGCTCCTCCCGCTCAGCCTCGTCCGCGAACGGCTGCTGCCGCACCCGATCGAGAAACACCTCGAGGAGCCGGCGCTCGAGCGCTGCGCGTACGTCCCCGATCCGTCCCACGCCCAGAGGCGGCGTGAGCTCGGGCTGGACGTGCCGCGCGAGACCCACCAGCGCGCCGGCGAAACCCCGGTCGAGCGCGCGCGCCGAGAAGGGGGTCACGCTGCCGACCTCGACGGACCGGTAGAAGGTCTCGTGGTAGTGACGGAAGCGCTCGTAGTGGGAGCGGTCGCGCGGTTTGTGGATGTTGAAGAGCGTGACGACGAGGCCCGGACGCTGGTCGTCGCGGCCCACGCGGCTCGTTGCTTGGATGTACTCGGCGTGGGTCTTGGGCTGGCCGAGCACCACCATGAGTCCCAGCCGCGGGATGTCGAGCCCAACCGAGATCATGTTCGTCGCGATCGCGCAGTCCACGCGTTGCCGGTCGTGAAACGGCGCCTCGAGCCTGCGGCGCGCCTCGGCCACCTTGTCGGTGGAAACCCGCGAGGTCAGCTCTACCACCTCGGAGAACGTCTTGCGGTCGCGGAAGAGCCCCGGCTCCTCGCCGATCCGCCGGCGTGCGCCGTAGGCCTTCAGCGTGTTCTGGACTTCCTCTTCCAGAATGCGCCGCGCCCCGCCGAGCTCGCGCAGGGAGTTGAAGTAGCCCACCACGGTCATGTACGGGTCCGCTGGGTTGGCTTTGTTCCCGTGCCCGCCCGCGTCCCGATACGCGCGCTCGGCGGCGCCCATGAGCGCGAGGTAGGCCTTGCGCATCACGACCTTGGGATTCCGGCCCTGGGCGGCGACGCCGACGTAAAGGCGCGCGGGGGCCTCCGCGGCAAGAACGGTCCGGGCGAAGAAGGAATCGCGCCGGTCCGGCCCGGGCGGGGGGAACACCTGCGTGAGCGGCCGCGCGAAGAGCGCCTGGATCTGGTCCTGGGCGCGGCGCACGGTGGCGGTCGAGGCGACGATCTTGGGTCGCACCGCGCGGCCGTCGATCTCGCGCAGACAGAGCGCTTCGATCGCCGCTTCGTAGAGGCCGGCCATCGTGCCGAGCGGGCCCGAGATCAGGTGCAGCTCGTCCTGGATCACGAGATCCGGCGGCGGCAGCGGCGCGGCGAGGCGCACGCCGCTGCCTGGCTCGGCGGCCCCGTAGAAACCCTTCGCATCGTGTCGGTCCGCTCCCCCCAGGAGGACGCCCGCCTGCCCAACCCACGGCAGCGAGGCGAACTTGTCCACGGTGGCGATGAGGAAGGCCGGCAGCCGCCGGTAGATCGGTTCGTCCACGGCGACGATCGGGAGCGCGCGGTCGCGTGAGAAGTCGCACTCGAAGTTCGCGCACACGATCCGCAGCTCCCGCGGCTGGTCGTCGTTGGGCAAGAGGGCGAAGGAGTCGGGTCCGAACCGAGAGCCGCACCACGGGCAGCTCTCGAGCGGGATCGGCGAAGGATTCCCTTTCGGGTCCGCCTTGAACCGCCGCACCTTGGCCCGGGCCGAGTCCGAGCGCTTGTCCCCCTTGTACCCGAGGATGTTCGGTGTGGCCGCCTTGCCGACCCACAGACCGATCTCGAACGGCCACTCGCCGTAGCGCGCCGGGTCGCGCTCACGCTCGAGCTCGAGTGCGCAGACGAGCCCGGCCGCGCGCGCGAGCTGATCGAGGGTCAGGAGCCGCAGCGTGTAGCGCATGATCACGCTCACGCCGGCCCCGGCGAGCCCCTTCTCCCCCGGGTGGCGCAGGCGCCGGAGCACCATCGCGAAGGCGGCGAGCGCCAGGTACGCCTCCGTCTTGCCGGCGCCGGTGGGGAAGAAGAGCAGGTCCACCGTGTGGCGGTCCGGGTGGCGCGGATCGGCGAGGCCGGGGAGGTTGAGCAGGAGGAAGGCGAGCTGGAAGGCGCGCCAGCGCGGGACTTCGTCCGGCAGGCCCTGGAACCTGCGGCGCTGCCGCATAGCCCGGGCCACCGCCAGGTTGGCCACGCGGAAGGCATCGAGCGCATCTGCGTCTTGGCCGAGCACCGCCATCCCCCGCTCGATCCGGTCCGCCGCGACGCTGGCCAGGCGGAGGAGTTCGTCGGCGGTTTCCCGGCGCTTGCCTCGAAGCGAGGCGATAGCGCGTCTCTGCTCTTCGATCCAGGCGCGGTACTGCGCAACGAGCGGCGACAGGGCCGCTGTGGCCGCCGCCCCGTCGGCGACAGCCCCGAGTGCTTCCATCGAGAGTTCCACGCCGGGCACGTCCACCGTCGTCGTCTTCTCGACCTCCGCCTCCGGGATCCACGCGGTGCGAAGCACCCGGCAGACACCGTCATCGACCTCCCACGCGGCCGAGACCCCGTGCCCGGCCGCGTACTCGGGCGTGTCCGCGTAGTGCAGATCGGCCACCTGCTCGTCCCATTCCTCGGCGAGCGCCCCGCGCGGATCGGGTCTCGGCACGAAGGGATGACCACCCCGCACCTCGATCTCGGCCTGGAAGGCGTAGGCGCGATCGGGATTCTCCTCGTCGGGCGTGCGGCGGTTGACCAAAAAAACCGAGACCGAGCGCGTTCGAGCCGGGATGAGGCCCGCGAGTTCCTTCCCAGCGATCGGGCGCTCGACGAGGTGAAGCTGAAGGCCACCCGAGCCGGGGACGTCGCGCACCACCTGTTCGAACGCCCCCTGGAGCGCGAGCGATACCCTAACCTCGCGCGGCGTGCGCTGCCATACGGAAACCGGCTTGCCGTCCTCCCCCTCCATCTCCGCGGGCGCGTAGTCGCCCCAGCGCACCGCGACATCGAGAGCCCGCGCCGCCTCCGGCACAAGGAAGGAGAGGCCCATCGAGGAGGGAAAGTAGCCCTTCTTGGCGGCCTTGCGTTCTTCGCTCGACTCCTCGGAGAGGCCCGCCGACTCGGGCACCAGCTCGAAGTCATCGTCCTCGTCGGCGTCGGCGCTCTTCGCGGGGGGAGAGCCGGACGGGATCAGAAAGCCCGTCAGGTACCAGTTCGACGGCCGCACCCAGCCCGGGAGCCGTTCTTCGCCGAACGGGTGCCCCGGCCCGGGCCCGACGAGATCGAGCCGCAAGGCCTCGACGAGGCGCTCGCGCACCTCGAGCGAGGTGGTGATTCCCGCGCTGCGGCGTCCTGCGCTCACGGCAGCGCCTCCTTTCGCGCGGGTACCCATGGCCCGGGAGGCCAGTGTGCATCGAAGGAACGTCCCTGGCTGGCGGCTTCGAGTACCGGCACCAGGAACGTGCGCAGCACTTCGACGAGCAGTGCGGCATCGTGCGGCCCTTCGAGCCGGCTCCGCCGGAGGAAGGCCCGCCCCTGGGTCTGCCGTTCGGGGGCCGCGAGAAAGCCAGGCGCGAGGACCAGCGGCGCGGCCTCGGGCAACCCAGTTCCGCGCCGGCCGAACGTCGCGCGGACCGCGCGCACGAGCGTCGCCCCGTCGAAGGGGAACCGGGCCGCGAGGCGATGCACGTCGTAGAAGTCCTTCATGCTGCTGTTGGTCACTCCCAGCGACACCATGGCCTCGAGCTTCTCGGCCACGACCGCCTCGCGCGGATAGACGAGAATCCGGGGCTCGGGGTGGTCGAGGAGCGTCGGGAAGGCTTCTCGACTCGGCTCGGGCACGATCGCGTCGCCGAAGCCGACATCCACCTGCACCGGGATGCGGGCCTCAGCGAGGCGCGCTTCGAGGCGTACCCGCACTCCCTCGTACTTGTCCGGGACGCGGATCTCCTCGCCCACGAGCGACTCGGGATCGAACACGATCCAGTCGTGCAGCCGGACTCCGCAGAGGTCACGCACGGCGCCGACCACGGCGGCGACGCTCCGCTCCCCTCGACCGAGGAGGTCGAGATCCGAGGTGGCACGCGGCCGGTCCTCCGACCACAGCCGGACGAGAGTGGCGCTTTCAGGACGAACCGGTCCGCGTGGCGCGAGACGCCGAGCCGATAGAGGAGCCGCTCGATCGCGAACTCCGAGAGCAGGCGCTGGAACTCGACGCCCTGCTGGCGCGCCAGAGCCAGCAGGCGGGCGCGGATCGAGGCGGCGAGATCGGTCGACTCCCGCCGCGCGCTCATCCGACGGCCTCCAGGTAGGGCTGGATGACGCGAGCGACCCGGTCGATCTCGGCGAAGCGCCAGACCGCTTCGAGCCCCTTGGGATGGGCGCGGCGGTAAGCCCGCAGCGCCTCGACAGCCACGTCGGTGCCGATCTTGTTTCGGAACTTGAAGCAGTCGGCCACCGTCTTGGCGGCGCTGAAGACGCGCACCGCCACGCCCCCCACGTCCTGCTCCTCGACGCCTTCGGACAGGGGGGCGCCGGAGAGGTACACGAAACGGAGCGGCGGATGGTCCACCCGGGGACGCCACGCCTTGCGATGGATCGCGAGCCAGACCTCGAGGGGGTTCTGGGTGGTGAGGCCGTGGAACCTGAGCGCCGACAGGAGACACACCACGCCCCCTGGTACCAGGCGGGCCGCCTCGGCCAGGTCGCCCCGCTCCGTGAGCGGGGCGCGCGGGCCGCGATAGAGGCCGCGGCCCACCCGCTCGATGAGGCCTCGATCGCGCAGGCGGCGGATCTGGGTCCGGGAGACCCCTGCCCGCTCCAGGTCCCGGGAACGGGCAAGCCCCGCCTTCTCGAGCAGGCCCAGCGCCCGCTCCGCGGGCGAATCGGGTGTTACAACACCTCGGCTTTTCTCCACGGATACCGAGAAATCGTAACCGGATCCCTTGGTGGCTGTCAAGCGCCATGCTGCCCCGGATGCGCGAACGGAGTACCGGCTCCGGATGACGATCACACCTGACCCCAAAGGTAAACTCTAGTTCGAAATCCTAGCCGTAATGGCATAATCTTGACGATCGCTGTTGGTTAATCTATCCTGAATTCGCCCAGGCGTCGAAGCGGCACCGTCGCGCGGGCGTGCTCGATGCAGGACCACAGGAGACGAAGCCATGGCGAAAAGAGAACACGTCACGCGAGTGATCGACGGCGACACCTTCGAGACCGCGAGCCGGAAGCGCCCGGTGCGGTTGGCTGGAGTGGACGCGCCGGAGAAGGGCCAGCCGGGTTGCGCTCAAGCCAAGAGAGCTCTCGAGCAGCTGATTGGAGGCCAGACCGTCGAGATCGAGACCGTGGCCCGCGATGCCTACGGCCGATCCGTCGCCAGGGTCAAGGCAGGCGGCAGATCGGTGAACCGGGCGATGCAGGTGCACAGCAAGTAGGAGGGGCAGACCATGCCGGTGACCCGGGAGGAGCTGGCTCGCCGACTGCGGGCGGCGCGCGAGGCTTGCGGCCTGAGGCAGGAGGACGTCGCGCGGCACCTCGGCGTCTCCCGGCCGACGGTGGCCCAGATCGAGGCTGGCAACCGCGCTGTCTCGAGCCTCGAGCTGGACAAGCTCGCCTACCTGTATGGACGCGACATCCGCGAGTTTCTCGCCGACGAGTTCCGCGAGGAGGACGCGCTCGTGGCGCTCTTCCGCCGGCACCCGCAAGTGCTGGATCAGGAGGACGTGCAAGCGGTGCTGCGGGAGTCCATCGCCCTCGGCCGCGAACTCACGAACCTCGAACGGATCCTCGGGATCGAACGGGACCGCGCCGCGCTCCCCGTCTATCCTCTCGGGCCGCCGCCGACCAGGTGGGACGCGGTACGCCAGGGCGACAGGGTGGCCGCCGAGGAGCGCCGCCGCCTCGAGCTCGGCAGCGCCCCCTTGCCGGAGGTCGTGGACCTGCTCGAGACCCAGGGGGTGCGGACGGCTGAGCTTCCTCTTCCGGAGGACCTCTCGGGGCTGACGCTCTTCGATGACGAGGTTGGCCCCTTCGTGGTTGTGAACAATCTGGCGCCCGGGCACAGCTGGCTGCGCCGCCGCTTCTCGTATGCGCACGAGTACTGTCACGTTCTCCTCGATCGCGACCAACGGGCGACGATCAGCCGCGCGAGCGAGCCCGAGAGCCTTCTCGAGGTGCGCGCCAACGCGTTCGCTGCAGCG
>JAJPHY010000103.1 GCA_021325015.1 Actinomycetota bacterium
CCGCCGACGCGCCCCACCCCGCTCGCCGAGCCCGAGCGCCCGCCGAACGGCAGGTGCGACTCCCAGTAGTTGGTGCCCTCGTTCACGTTCACCCAGCCGGTCCGCACGGCCTCGGCGTACCGGAGCCCCCGGGCGAGATCGCGCGTGTACACCGCGGAGAGGAGCCCGTACGGCGAGCGGTTCACGATCTCGATCGCCTCGGCCTCGCTCCGGATCGTCGCGACCGGGACCACCGGCCCGAACGTCTCCTCGCGGGCGATCTCCATCGAGGGGCGGACGCCGTAGACGACCGTGGGCTCGTAGAAGAGGTCGCTCCCGAGCTCGGGCGCGCGGCGTCCGCCACGCGCGAGCACGGCCCCGGCCTCGAGCGCCTCGCGCACGTGTCGCTCGGTCTTGTCGACCACTGGGGCGTTGTTCAACGGACCCATCGTGGTGTCGTCGTCGAAGGGATCGCCGACGCGGATCTCCTTCTCGATCGCCGCCTGCAGGCGCGAGAGGTACTCGTCGTGGACGTCCTCGTGAACGAGGATCAGCTCGCCGGCCGTGCAGCTCTGGCCGGCGTTCAGGAAGCAGGCGACGAGCGTTCCGGCGACCGCGGCGTCGAGGTCGGCGTCCTCGAGCACGAGGAGCGGGCCGTTGCCCCCCATCTCGAGCAGGAGCTCCTTGCCCGCCGCCCGCTCGGCGACCCGGCGTCCGGTGGCGATCGACCCGATGAACCCCACCGCGTGCGTCCCGGGGCTCGCCGCGACCTCGTCACCCACGACCGGCCCCGGGCCCGTGACCAGGTTGAACACGCCCGGGGGCAGGTCGGCATCGGCGAGGCATTCGGCGAGTCGGACCGCGCACACCGAGGTCGACGGTGCCGGGACCCAGACCACGGCGTTCCCGTAGGCGAGCGCCGGCGCCACGATCTCGGCCGGCATCGTGTACGGCCAGTTCCACGGGCTGATCACGCCGACGACCCCGCGGGGGACCCGCTGGAGCAGCACGCGCTTGTTCGCGTCGACCGACGGCGGCAGCAGCCCCTCCATCCGCGTCGCGTCCGCGGCCGCCATGTCGAAGTACCGAACGAGCTCCTCGACCTCGTCGTACGCCTCGGCCCGGAGCGGCTTGCCCTGGTCGAGCGCGAGCGTCCGCGCGAGCTCGTCCCGGCGGCGGTCGATCTGCGAGGCCACGCGCCGCATGGCCGCCGCCCGGTCGAACGCCGAGCGCGAGGCCCACGCGCCCCACGCGGCGTTCGCGGCGGCGATCGCGCCCCGGGCATCCCCGCGGGTGCCCTCGGGCACCGCCGCGATCACCTCTCCGGTGGAGGGGCTCGTCGCCTCGAAGGTCGCCCCGCCCTCGGAGGCGATCCATTCGCCGCCGACGAACATCCGCTCGACGTCAGCCATCCCGTCACTCCCGAGAAGGAGAGGGCGGCCGAAGCCGCCCCCTCCCCTTCGAACGCGCAACCGCTACTCGACCGGGATCTCCCGGTAGATCGCCTTGAGGTCGATCCCCTGGCTCCGGCGGTAGATCTTCGCCACCACGTAGATCACCAGCGCGAGCGCATACATGATCCCCATGAACACCAGGGATTCCTTGTTGTTCACCGCGTAGAGGTCGTCCTTGAACCACTTCCACAGGTTGAAGCCCAGGAACAACGCCGTCAGCACGCCCGAGACCGTGATCAGCGGGATTCCGGCCACCTTGTACCGGGCGATCGGCGAGTTCTGGTAGAGCTGAGGCTTTCGCCAGGGCAGGATCGCCGCGGCGATCGCCGTCCCGAAGAACGTGACCGCGATCACCAGCGTCGCATCCAGGATGTACGTCGAGAACTTGCTCGTGTAGGCGTACAGCGCGCCCACCACGACCGACGGGACGAGCATCAGCACGAGCGCCCAGACGGGCACGTGGCGCTTCTCCGAGACGTCGGCCACACGCTCCGGCAGGATGCGGTCGAACGCCGCCGCGAAGATCACCCGCGTGGACGACAGGAACAGCGTCCCGGCCCATCCCAGGAACCAGGCGCCGAACATCAGGACGATGATCGCCTGCACGATCGCGTTGTGGAAGTAGAAGCTCACGAGCAGTGGCGGGTACGACCAGATCGGGATCGGTGACTTGCCGACGCCGTACACCACGTCCCAGTAGTTGAGGTTGGCGGCGTTGAACCACTGCCAGCCGAAGAACTTGGTCGCGAGCAACAGGAACACGACGGCCACGGCCACCGTGATCCACAGCCCCCACATCATGCCGTTCATGACCCGCTTGAAGTCGCTCGCGCCACGAACCTCGCCGTAGAGCGTCGCGCCCCAGTTCGGCCAGAGGATCCAAAAGCACAGGAACGGGATCAACAGCAGCGAGTCCCCGAAGAACGGCGAGAACCCCAGGTTGGGGACGACGCTGGTGCCTCCCGCGTCCTTCAGGGTCTGCGCGTAGGCGTTCTTGACGCCGAACAGGTGCGAGGCCTCCTGGTTGAACGCGCTCTCGAACCCGGACCTCGACCCGAAGAGCATCACGAGGAACATGATGCCGAGGCCGATGAACCCGACGTAGAAGCAGTACTTCTGGACCTTCGCGTACCCCTCCATCCCCAGCGACACCAGGAATCCGGCCAGCGCCACGGTGATCAGGATGACCGTGAACAGGCCGTTCTTCCCGGAGAGGAACGTGAGCAGGCCGTTCCACTTGAAGACCGCCGCGAGCGGCTGGAACAC
>JAJPHY010000044.1 GCA_021325015.1 Actinomycetota bacterium
CAGAAAGGAGCGCACCTCATGAGCAAGGTCCGTCTCGCGATCGTCGGCGTGGGCAACTGCGCGTCGTCGCTCGTTCAGGGACTGGAGTACTACAAGGACGCGTCGCCAGAGGACCGCGTGCCCGGCCTCATGCACGTGCAGCTCGGCCCGTACCACGTCTCGGACGTGGAGGTCGTGGCCGCCTTCGACGTGGACGCCAAGAAGGTCGGAAGGGACGTGGCCGAGGCCATCGCATCGGAACCCAACAACACGATCCGCTTCGCCGACGTCCCGCCCACCGGGGTGCTCGTCCAGCGCGGCCCGACGTTCGACGGGCTGGGCAAGTACTACCGCGAGACCATCGAGGAGTCCGACCTGCCGCCGGTTGACGTCGCTCGCGCGCTCCGCGAGGCCGAGGCCGACGTCGTGGCCTGCTACTTGCCGGTGGGAAGCGAGCGCGCCGCCAAGCACTACGCGCAGGCGGCGATCGACGCCGGCGTGGCGTTCGTGAACTGCCTGCCGGTGTTCATCGCCTCCAACCAGGACTGGGCGAGGAAGTTCGTCGCCGCCGGCCTGCCGATCATCGGCGACGACATCAAGAGCCAGGTGGGGGCGACGATCGTCCACCGCGTGCTGACCAAGCTGTTCGAGGACCGCGGCGTCAAGCTCAACCGGACCTACCAGCTGAACTTCGGCGGCAACATGGACTTCATGAACATGCTCGAGCGCGAGCGGCTCGCGTCGAAGAAGCAATCCAAGACGCAGTCGGTCCAGAGTCAGATGGAGACGCCGCTCGACCGCAAGGACATCCACATCGGACCGTCCGACTACGTGCCCTGGCTCGAGGACCGCAAGTGGGCGCAGATTCGCCTCGAAGGACAGGCGTTCGGCGACGTGCCGCTCACGATCGAGCTGAAGCTCGAGGTCTGGGACAGCCCGAACTCCGCCGGAATCGTGATCGACGCCGTCCGCTGCGCGAAGCTGGCCAAGGACCGCGGCGTCGCCGGACCGCTCATCGGCACGAGCGCCTACTTCATGAAGTCCCCACCGGTGCAGTTCACCGACGAGATGGCCCGCGAGATGGTGGAGGAGTTCATCCTCGGCAACGGGACGAGCGCCGACGCCGACTGGAGCTCGTTCTTCGACGTCCAGCCGGCGTACGAGGACCGCTAAGCGCGAACCGCCTCCGGGTCCGCCCGACCGCCCGGAGCCTACACTCGCTCCCGTGAAGGGCACCGTCGATCGCGCACGAGACGCCCTCCGCAGCCGCGACTTCCGGCGGCTGTTCGCGATCCGGCTCGTGAGCCAGTCCGCCGACGGCCTCTTCCAGGCGGCCCTGGTCGCCTCGGTCGTGTTCTCCCCCGAGAAGCAGAGCACCACTGCGGGGTTCGCGATCGCGACGCTCGTCGTCTCGGCGCCGTTCTCGGTGATCGGCCCGTTCACCGGCGTGTTCATCGACCGATGGTCGCGTCGGAGGATCCTCGTCGTCGCGCCCTGGCTCCGCGCGGCGCTCGTCTGGCTCGCGCTGTTCGACCCCCACACGACGCCCGTCGCCTTCTACGGCGGCGTGCTCTGGGTCCTCTCGGTCAACCGCTTCTACCTCGCGACGGCCGTTGCGGTCGTCCCGCGTCTGGTCCCCACCGACGACCTCCTGATGGCGAACTCGATGGCCACGGTCGGCGGCACCGTCGCGCTGCTGGCCGGGGTGTTCGTCGGGGGATGGGCCGCCGACCTGTTCGGGAACGGGCCGGTCATCGTCGCGACCGGCCTCATGTGGATCGTTGCGTCGCTCGTCGCAGCGAGGATCACGAGCAGCCTGACCCCGCACCAGCTTCCGGAGGCCCCCGTGCGCGACGAGCTCCAGCGCATCGCCCGGGAGTTCTCCGACGGGATCCGGCGGCTCGCACGGACGCCTCGGGCACTCGGCCCGATCGCCTCGATCACGATCGACCAGATGGGGCAGGGGATCGTGCTGGTGCTCTCGCTGATGGTGTTCCGAGAGCGGTTCCGCGAGGGCGTGGGGTCGTTCTCGAACCTCATCGGCGCCGGCGGCGTCGGGGTGTTCCTCGGAATCCTGACGGTCGGAAAGCTGGAGGAGCGGTTCGCGAAGGAGCGGATCGTCGCCGTCTCGTTCCTCCTCGGCGCGGTCGTCCTGCTCGCGGTCTCGACCTTCATCACGGGCTGGTCGGTCCTGCTCGCGAGCTTTGCGGTGGGACTGACGTTCGCCTGGAAGAAGATCCCGATCGACACCATGGTGCAGGAGGCGATCCCCGACGGCGTCCGCGGGCGCGTCTTCGCGGTCTACGACGTTCTGTACAACCTCGCCCGGCTCGTGGCCGCGTTCCTCGCCATCCCGATGCTCCCCCACCTCGGGGCGGCGTGGTCGGTGGCGCTGATCGGCGCGGCCTTCCTCCTGTGGGCGCCCGTCCTGCCGCGGTGGGTGGCGCGAACGCCCGAGCTCTCGATCCGCTTCTACGAGGGGGGCCGCGCCGAGGAGTGGCCGAAGAGCGTCCGCTGGGGCGGGGTCGAGGAACGCGTCGAGGTCCAGCGGAGCTGGCGCGAGGAGCGCGACGGCGAGCGCCGCACGTGCTACCGGCTCGCGCTCCAGGACGGGACGGTGATCGAGGTCTCCAGGCTCGAGCCGTCCGGCGCATGGCGGCTCGACCGCGAGCTGTCCTAGGCGTCCGGGGCGGCCCTCAGGCCGTCAGCTCCTCCCGGGCGGCGAGCTCTGGGTCGGTGGAGCCCGTGCCGATCGCGACCTCGACCACCTCTCGCCGCCGACCCGGGACCGCGCGGCGCTTCACGAGCCCCAGCCGGCCGAGCGTCCACAGGCCGGCCAGGCCGGTCGCGATCGCCACCACCCCTCCCACGGCCAGGCTCGTGCGCGGGCCGAACGCGTCCGCGAGCCATCCGGCGATCGGACCGCCGAACGGCGTGCCACCGAGGAACACGATGCCGTACAGGGCCATCACCCGCCCGCGCATGTCCGGCCGCGAGGTGAGCTGGAGGGTGGAGTTCCCGATGATCATGAACACCATGCTCGAGGCCCCGAGCGGCAGGAGGATCGCGAGCTCGAGCGGGAGCGTCGGCGCCGTCGCGGCGATCACGGTCATGATCCCGAAGGCCGCGGCGGCCACCGCAAGTCGGAGCGGGGTCGGATGCTTCTGGCGGGCCATCGCGAGCGCGCCGATCATCGAGCCCGCGCCCATCACCGCGAGCAGCGTCGCGTACAGTCCGACGTCGCCGGCGAACGTGCGCTTGGCGAGCAGGGGGAACAGGACCGAGAAGTTGAACGAGAGCATGTAGACGACCGCCATCCAGACGAGCGGCAGGCGCAGCTCGGGCGTCCTCCAGACGTAGGCGAGTCCCTCGCGGATCTGGCCCTTCCGCGCCTGCGGCGCCTCCGTCCGGTGCAGCTCCTCCGGACGCATCGCGATCAGTCCGCCGATCACGGCGAGGTACGAGATGCCGTTGAACAGGAAGGAGGAGGCGAGGCCGATCGTGGCGATCAGGACCCCCGCGAGGGCCGGCCCGACGATCCGGGTGCCGGTAACGACCGCGGAGTTCAGGCTGACCGCGTTCGTGAGGTCGCGGGGGCCGACCATCTCCGCGTAGAAGCTCTGGCGGGTCGGCATGTCGACGGCCGTGACGACGCCCTGCAGGAGCGAGAGCGCGTACACGATCCCCACGGTCACCAGGCCGGTCGCGACCAGAGCCCAGAGCGCGATCGCGAGCAGCGCGAACGCGCTCTGCGTGACGATCAGGATCCTCCGCTTGTCTCGCCGATCGGCGAGCAGACCGCCCCAGGCACCGAGCACGAGCATCGGGCCGAAGTTCAGCGCGGCCTGGATCCCGAGCGCGGTCCCGCTGTCGGTGAGCTTGAGGACCAGCCACGCGAGGGCGACCGACTGCATCCAGGTTCCCGTCACCGACACGATCTGCCCGACGAAGAACAGGCGAAAGTTGCGCGAGTGCGAGACCGAGTGGAACGTCCGGTGGATCGCGAGCCCGATCCTGGTCACGGCGAGCCCTCCACCAGCCGCTCGAGGATACCGGCCGCCCGCTCGAGCACCTCGACCTGCTCCGGCTCGAGGGCACGGATGCGCTTCGCGAGATAGGCCTCCTTGCGGCGGCGACTGCGCTGGACCGTTCGCTCCCCCTCGGACGTGACCCGGACCCAGGCGATGCGGCGGTCGACGGCGTCGGGGACGCGCTCGACCAGGCCGGCGTCCACCAGGGTGGCCACGACGCGACTCATCGTGGGGGGCTGGACCTGCTCGTGCACGCAGAGGTCGCCGATCGTCATCGGCCCGTGGGCCTCGATCGTGGCGAGCGCGGCCAGGCACGACGGCGTGATACCCGGCTCGGCCTGCTGGCGGAGCTTCCTCGCGAGCCTCGTGACGCCGAAGCGCAGACGCGAGGCGAGCTCGGCGAGGTCGACGGCGCTCCGGGTCTCCTGCATACGCCCAGTATAGTTCGCATAGCTAATTAGTGTCACGAACTATTTGCGCCCGGGAACCCCCGTGCCTTACCGAGGGTCCCTGCCTGCGTGAGGGCTGCCAGACTGTCCGCTCGTCCGATGCGCACCCGACGCACGCTCGCCGTCGCCGCCGTCCTCGACCTCCTGTGGCTCCTCGCCGTCTCGAGCGTCCCGGCGACGGCCGACCCCGGACAGACCCCGCATCCGAGCGTCGGCGCGTTCGCCGGCGGGGTCGCCGCCCCGGCGTTCCGGGCGCGGGTCCTCCCGGTCCCCCCGCGCCTGGAACGCCGGATGCGGGGCACGACGTGGCATCCTGGCTGCCCGGTCCCCATCTCGGGTCTGCGCCTGCTCCGGCTCCCCTACTGGGGGTTCGACGGCAGGGTGCACCGCGGGCCGATGGTAGTGAACGCGAGCGCGGCAGAAGAAGTGGTGGACGTGTTCCGAACGCTGTTTGCGGCCCGCTTCCCGATCGAGCGGATCGCCCTCGCCCACAGGTTCCGCCCCAACGCCGACCCCAACACCCGGAGCGACATCACGGCCTCGTTCAACTGCCGACCGGTGATCACCCCCGCCGGACCGCAGCCGGTGCTCTCCATGCACGCCTACGGGCTCGCGATCGACGTGAACCCGCTCCGGAATCCGTACGTCGCAGCGGACGGGCTCGTTCGCAACCGGTACGCTCGCCCGTTCGCCGACCGCTCCAAGGACCTGCCCGGGATGATCCACGCGAGCGACGTGGTGGTTAGGGCGTTCGCCGGCATCGGCTGGGTGTGGGGCGGCACGTGGAGCGGCGGTCGCGACTACATGCACTTCAGCGCGAACGGCCGGTAAACCCGCGCGCCGGTACCGAACGCCGGGGGTCTCGAGCGGGCCTGGAACGCCCCCCGGCACCCGTCCTTCGGAAACGAGTCCGCGACAGACTAGATGAAGAGCTGGATCGCCGATTCCTTCATCTCGAGGAGGGCGGTCGCCGCGCCGATCGGTTCCGCGAGCCCGTCGATCAGGTCCTCGCGCCGTACGCCCATGAGATCCATCGTCATCTGGCACGGGATCAGCCGCACGCCCATGTCGCGGGCGAGCTCCAGGAGCTCCGTCGGGTGGGGGGTCTTGTACTGCTCGGCCACCTTCGAGAGCATCCACGGCCCGGCCCCGGCGAAGTGGTAGCGGGAGAGCCTGGCGCGCTTCAGGCTCCCGGGGTTCAGGACCGAGAGCGCCTTCGTCATCCACTCCTTGCCCGTCAGGCGCTTCTCGTCCTTGACCAACGGGAACAGCCCCCAGAACGTGAAGAAGATCGAAACCTCCATGCCGGAGGCGGCGGCCGTGGTCCCCAGGATCAGGGCCGGCCACACGCGATCGAGGTGCCCGTCCCAGACGACCATCGTGATCTTGTTCTTCTTGTTCAACCCCTGCCGGCGCTCGCGCTCGTCGAGCGCGGCCTCGATCAGCCGGGTGAGCTCCGAGGTCTCCGGTCCCGCCTCAGCTTTCATGGCTCATGCCTTCCTGATCACGTAGCGGTACACGCCCTGCTCTTCGCTTGCCTCGAGCAGCTCGTTGCCCGAGAGCTCCGCCCAGGAGGGAACGTCCGACTTCGAGCCCGGTCGGTGGCGAGCAGCTCCAGCAGGTCTCCGGAGCGAGCCTCCTTCAGCGCGCGGTGGAGCGTGACGAGCGGACCCGGGCAGGACTGGCCCCGGGCGTCGACGGTGGTGGTGACGGTGCTCATGACGGATGCCTCCGTGTGGGTCACAGGGGGAACTGGTGTGGGATCGGTGCCGGGACGGCGGCCGTCAGCGGCCGGCGCCGGGCACCCCGGGACAGCAGCACCGGCAGGGGATCATCGCCCCCACGAGCCCGCGGCACCGTGTCCTGATCATTGCAGGTGCAAATCCTACCGCGAAGGTTGAATCCGGGGCAAGGCGCCTCAGAGCAGGGATGCGTCCCGAGGGAGGTTCCGCGGAACCGAGGAAGGAGGGCACTAGGCTCACCTCGCCAAGTGGCTAGTGAAGGTCACAAAGGAGGCGAGCCCAGTGCGAGTGTCAGTCTGCGTCACGGTGGACGTCCCCACAACCACGTTCTCCGAGATCGAGGAGGCGTGTGTGGCGGCCGGGAGGAAGGCAGCGAAGGAGGCGCTCGCCCAGGCACTGCGCCGTCTGGAGACCGGCCGAGGTCAGAGGGCGCGCAGGGCCCGTCACGGACGCACGCGGACCCTGCTCACCCGCTGCGGCTACCTCACGATCACCGGGGCCGTGCCCGCCGAGCCGACGGCACCCGGTACTTCCCGCTGGACGAGCGGCTCGACCTCGCGCCCCACCACGAGGCCTCGCCCTGGGTCAGGAGGAGGGGCTGCGAGCTCGCCGCCTGCCACCCCTACCGGGAGGCGTCAAGGCTCCTGTCGGCCGAGGTGGGCGCCCACGTCGATCACCGGGCGATCTGGCGGTGGGTGCAGCAAGACGGCGACGAGAAGCTGCGGGAGCGGGCGGAGCGTGTTCAGGCGATGTTCGGTGACGGCGAGGCCCCGCCCCGGCC
>JAJPHY010000050.1 GCA_021325015.1 Actinomycetota bacterium
ACCCGCAGCTCCACCACTACACTCACCTCGGGCACGAGGCTCACCTCCTGTTCGCTCAGGGTCTGGGTGAGCCTACGTGCCCTTCTCGTCGGATCCTCGGAAGCTCGGACTGCGGTTCGCGGAACGCATCCTCCCCCCAGCCTCCACTTGACCTTCCGGTGCGCGAACCAGCGCGGGAACCTTGTAGGTCGGCAGGATCTCCTCCCTTCTCATGACGCGAAGCTCCTTACACGAGGAGGTTGTCCCGCTCGCCGTTGAACTTGAGCGGCGGTCCATCGACCTGACTACGCGACCCTAGCACGTGCCTCGGACACCTTCTCGACGTGAGCCTTCAGCGCAGCGACGAGGAACGGGATCTCTCGATGGCCCTTCACGCGACGGAACTGCCGCTCCGCCACGAGCAACCCCGCGGCGCACCAGCGCTCGATCATCCTGGTCTTGCTCCTCGGCCGCCAGCGCTTCACGTTGCCCATCACCCTCGGCCTACCGAGATCGCCGACTCCACGATGTTCGTGGAGAAACAGCGACACGGACAGCTTGGGCGGCACACCGAGCCTCACGATCGTGAGCGTTTCTTCCATCCCCTCTCGGAGCGATCCCGCTGCGGAGGGATGTCCACGGCCCTCGAGCCAGGTAGCGATCGCCTGCAGCTCCCGGAGGGCCTGATCGGGATCGGTCCTGCCCCATGCCTTGCGCAGCCGTCGGCGGACCTCCGCGTGCAGGTGATCGGGCAGGTACCCGATCACATTGCGCTCCTTATGGAGCCTGCATCGTTGAACGAGGGCAAGATCCCCGAAGGCGTCGCGGACGGCCTTTCGCCATCCCTTGCCCCCGTCCAGGACCAGGAGGATCCCGCTCGAGACGTCAAGGCCTCGCTCGGTGAGGTCGGCGAGCAGCCCGCCGCAGGCCGTGGCGTTCTCGGTGGAGCCTTCCTTCAGGCCAAGGACGTGCTTACGCCCGTCGTGATCGACGCCCACGGCCACGACCACGGTATGGCCGGCCAGCTCGATCCCATCGCCGAAGAGCGCGCACAGGCCAAGCTCCGAAAGGTCCCTCGCCATGAGCTCGCCGAGCACGGTTCGGGTCCGCTCGACGAAGCGCCGGGAGACCGTGCTCTTGGAGGTCCCCGAGCCCTCCACCGCACCAACCGGCTCCAGGCCTACCTCGTAACGGCGCGAGGACAGCCCGGCGAGCATCCGCTCGGTGGCCATCTCGGCAAGCAGGTCGTCGCCGGCGAACGCGACCCAGGTCGGCAGGGTGAACTCCTCGCCGGAGACCGAGCGGACCCGCTGAGCACCACCGCCACCTTGCGTCCGCCGAGCACGATCGAGGATGGTTGCTTCGAGTGGCGGTAGGCGCTCCGGTCGGGGTTGTGTCGACCCTTCGGTCCCACGAGGGCGGTGACGTCCTCCTCGAGCAGCGTACCGAACACCTCCAGCCCGACGCCCACAGCGAACGCGAGCAGCCCTTCCTTGGCGCGGCCGGCGAGCGCGGCCGGCGAGCTCGCCCAGCGAGATCTGGACCTGCTCAGGCAGCTCGACGCGTCGCTTCCCTCGGTGGCGGACAGCGGCCATGAGCGCCGCGTCGGCCTCCGGGGGGAGCGCCCGGGGCATGGGCTCGGGCAGCCGCGGCAGGTCGGTGTGGTGGAGCAGGCGCCCGGGCGGAGCGCTCGACCAGCCCCAGGCGGCGATGTCCTCGAAGAACACCCGCAGGTCCACGAGGTCGTGGTGGAACTGGGGTGACCGGTAAGCTGGGCCGGATCAAGCCGGCAACACAGGGCTACCGCCTTCGACGAGCCATCGAGACCTCGTTTGCGTCCGGGACTCCCCGCGAGGCTGTCGCCCGGTCAGTCAAGCTCGTGCTTCCGCCGCTGATTCCCAGAGGTGGGTCGGTGGATCGAGTGACCAGACGAAACCCGTATCCGCGCACGGACTCGATCCTGGCTTCGACGCCAGCGCGTGCGAGCTTCCTCCGAAGACGCTTGATGGCCGAATGCACGCTGTCGACGTCGCCGAACCACTCGCCTCCCTTGGCGGCAAGCTCGGCGAACGTCCGCGCCTTCCCGGGCTGCTCGGAGAGCGTGGCCAGCATGGCCAGCTCGCGCTCGCTGACTGGGAGCTGGCGTTCGCCCAGGAGGACCCGGTGCTCGGTGAGGTCAAGGCGCAGGTTCCCGGCCGCGGCGGTCCGATGCGTTGGGGTCGGATCTCCGCCTCGGCGGCCTCGCAACGCAAGGACCGAGTGCATCGTCTCCAGGCTGGGGAGCAGGATCACCATCGCGTTCGCCGCGAGGAGCGCATCGACGTGGTCGTGATCCCTTGCGGCATCCCCGATCAAGATGACGGCACGCGGCGCATCCG
Organism: Actinomycetota bacterium; assembly: GCA_021325015.1. Classification (GTDB taxonomy): domain Bacteria; phylum Actinomycetota; class UBA4738; order UBA4738; family HRBIN12; genus JAJPHY01. Next base: position 2,358 of record JAJPHY010000050.1, read on the forward strand.
CCAACTCGTCCGCGTCCCGATCTTCGCGGAAATCCTCCTGCCGCGCCCGATGCATCTCTGCGAAATGGTGGCAGCCCGAAACGGCCGAGTCGAGTCCGTGCAATGGCGGTCGCCCGGACGCGCTACCGTACCGCCCTCTCTCGTTGGTCTGGCGAGCGTCGACCGGGAATCGACCAAGAGTCGACCACGAATTGCCCAAGTCCCGCCCTTGAACCGACCACCTCCGTAGAAGTAGACGTACCAGATCGAGTTCCCGGCGGCCCCAGTGCCCGCGCTGGCGGCCTTGGGACAGGTGGTGGGGGATGCAGGTTGGAGTAGGTGCCCACGGGCTCTGGTCGTCGCCTTCTCTTCCCGCGATGAAGCAGCTCGCGGCCTCTTCGCTCCGGATGTTCGCAGGGTCGTCGGCGGCGGTCGTCGGTCAGTCCCCGCGTGCGAACACCGCGATGAGACTCATGGTCGTGGGTCTGGTGGCGGGAGGCGACTCCGAGTGGTGACGGGAGTAACCATGGCGTTCTTTGGACAGCTGGCACGATGCGTCGTTGGCGGCAGCCTGATTCTCGCCACCGTGTGGAAGATCAGGCATCCTTCGAGCTTCAGAGCGTCATTCCGTTCGTCGTCTCCCGTGTGGATGAGAGATTTCGACTTTCCCGCCGTCATCCTCACGGCCCTCGCTGAGGTGGCCTTGGCCTTGATGCTCTTGATTCCCTGGGCCGGATCGCGAACAGCTTCCGGACTGGCGCTGGGACTCCTCCTCGTCTTCACCGCCTTCCTCCTCCGGTCTCCAAGTACCGAAGGCGGCTGCGGCTGTTGGCGCGTCTCCCGGACAGACAAGCCTACGAGATCGGCGTTCTTCCTCCGAAACGCCGTTCTCATCGGATTCGCAGCCGTGGGCCTGGCGTTGCCTGCGCCGGGGAATGACCCTCAACTGCTTGTTGCGGCTCCCATCGGCCTCGTCGCGAGTCTCTTGATTATGGAATCGCCCCAGATCATCGCTTCCGCCATGTCCGCGCCATGGAGCTCGAGGGAGGTGCGGATCTCTTGAGGGGGGTGTTTGTCACCAGCTACCTGGTCCTCTGGGTGATCGTCGCGGTGTTGGTGATCTTGGTCCTC
>JAJPHY010000024.1 GCA_021325015.1 Actinomycetota bacterium
CAGCAGTGCTCGCTGTCGGAGGGAGAGCTGGACGGCACCGTGATCGAGTGTCCCTGCCACGGCAGCCAGTTCGACATCATGACCGGCGAGGTGGTGGAGGGGCCGGCGACGGAGCCCATCGACGTGTTCGAGGCCCGCGAGGAAGCGGGGGAGCTCCAGGTCTCGCTGGAGTAGGCCACCGCGTCCGGAATAGGGTCGGGGGCGTTCGGGTTCGAACGACCGATGCCGACCTTCGTCATCGTCGGGGCCAGCCTCGCCGGAGCCACAGCGGCCGCGACGCTTCGCTCCGAGGGGTTCGACGGACGTCTGGTGCTGATCGGAGAGGAGCCGCTGCCGCCCTACGAGCGGCCACCGCTCTCCAAGGAGTACCTCCGCGGGGAGCAGCCGCTCGAGAAGGCCTGGATCCGGCCGCCGGAGTTCTGGGCCGAGAACGACGTCGAGGCGCGATTCGGCGCCCGGGTCGAGCGGGTGGACCCGGCCGACAGGGTCGTGGTGCTCGGCGACGGGGAGCGGATCGCGTTCGACGCCGCGCTGATCGCCACCGGCTGCCGCAACCGGAGGCTCGCCGTCCCGGGGGCCGACCTTCCCGGCGTGCTTGAGCTCCGGACGGCAGCCGACGCGGACCGGATCAAGGCCGCCGCGGAGCGGGCTCAGAAGGCGGTGGTCGTCGGCGCCGGGTTCATCGGGAGCGAGGTTGCGGCGTCGCTCCGTGGCCTCGGGCTCGACGTCACCGTGGTGGAGTTCATGCAGACCCCGCTCGAGCGAGTGCTCGGGCTCGAGCTCGGTCGGGTGATCGAGGGCCTGCACCGCGACCACGGGGTGGAGCTGATCCTCGGCGAAGCTGCCGAGCGCTTCGAGGGCGCCGGGCGGTTCGAGGCGCTCGTCACCACCTCGGGACGGCGGGTCGAGGGGGACTTCGCCGTCGTCGGGGTCGGGGTTGAGCCCGTCTGCGACGTCGTCCGGGACACCGACGTGCGGGTCGACAACGGCGTGCTCGTCGACGCGACCCTGGCGACCTCCGTGCCGGGGATCTTCGCGGCCGGCGACGTGGCGCGTCACGACCACCCCGTGTTCGGCCCGATCCGCGTCGAGCACTTCGACAACGCGCTGAAGATGGGCGAGACGGCCGGGCGCAACATGCTGGGCCGAAACGAGGTCTTCGACGACCCCCATTGGTTCTGGTCGGATCAGTATGATGCGCAGATCCAGATGTCCGGGTTTGCGACGTCTTGGGACCGGATCGTGTTCCGCGGCAAGGTCGAGGAACGGAGCTTCGCCGCGTTCCTGCTGAAGGACGGAGTCCTGCGCTCGGCGTTCTCCATGAACTGGAAGTTCGACGTGCGGCGCGCGATGCCGCTCATCAGGGCTATGGCGCGTCCGGACCCCGACCGCCTGGCCGATCCCGAGTTCGACCTGCGTACGCTCGCACCGCCGAAGGAGACCGCGTGATCAGTCCCGTCGTGACGCACCCGACCTGAGACCTCGACCTGCAACGCCGCATCCGCGACGCGAGGGAGGATGCGGTTGGCCGGTCGGTCGGCCGGCGGAACGGGCACCGATCCTTCTTCCAGCGCGTCCTCGGTCGGACCCCGCGGGTCCGCGACGACTTCGCCGAGGATCTTCGCGATCGCGGGCCCGACGTGTGGAAGGCCCTGCGCTTCTAGGCGCCCGTCGAGCCCCGCGCGCCGCCACGTCGGGCCGCCGGGCAGACGGCGGGACCCCCGCGCGCGGCGGGCCGCCCGAGCGGCGCGACGACGCGATGATACGCTGACGCGCACCGCGAGCGACGTCCGCCGCGTCGATCCCCGCAAGGAGTTGAGCAGATGGACAGGCCCGAGACCATCCTGGCCCCCGGCCCGACCCCCGTGCCGCCCGAGGTGTACCTCGCGCAGGCAAGCCCCATCGTCTACCACCGCGGCCCGGGCTACGGGAACCTCCTGCGGGAGGTCACCGAAGACCTCAAGCGTCTGTTCAGCACGACGAACGACGTGCTGCTCTTCACCTCCTCGGGCACCGGCGGGCTCGAGTCGGCCGTGGCCAACCTCTTCTCGCCCGGGGATCGGGTGGTCGTGCCCAGCGCCGGCTACTTCGGTGAGCGGTTCGTGAAGCTCGCGCGCGCCTACCGGCTCGACGTGCGCGTCATCGACTACGAGTGGGGTCGCGCCGTGGACGCCGCCGACGTTGAGCGAGCGCTGGCGGAAGCGCCGACGAAGGGCGTGCTCGTGCAGCACAGCGAGACCTCGACGGGGGTCGTCCACGACGTGGAGGCGGTCGCCCGGGTGGCCCGCGCGGCGGGGGCGCTCGTGGTGGTGGATGCGGTGTCGTCCCTCGGCGCGGTCCCGTTCGACTGCGATGGGTGGGGGATCGACGTCGCGATCAGCGGGTCGCAGAAGGCCCTGTCGGCGACGCCTGGGCTCGCCTTCGTCGCGGTCTCGGCGGCCGCGTGGGCGGCCGCCGAGACCGCGCAGAGCCCGCGCTTCTACTTCGACTGGAAGCTCGCGAAGGCCTCCTACGACCTGCCGAACCCGGAGAACCCGTTCACGCCGGCGATCTCGCTGGTCCAGGGCTTGCACGCGGCTCTCCGCCTGTACTTGCAGGACGGGGTCGAGGGCGCCTTGCGCCGACACCGGCGGCTGTCCCGCGCCGTCAAGGAGGGCGTCCGGGCGCTCGGGTTGGACCTGTTCGGGGACCACCCCGAGCGAGGGTGGGCCGTGACCGCCGTCCGGGCCCCGGAGGGCATCGACGGCAACGAGCTCGTGGCCCGCTGCCGTCGGGACCACGGCGTGATCCTGGCCCCCGGCCAGGGGCCGCTGAAGGCAAGGTCTTCCGGATCGGCCACCTCGGGTACTACTCGGAGCTCGACATCCTGGCCGGGCTTGCGGCGCTCGAGATGACGCTCGCGTCGATGGGGTACCCGGTCAAGCGCGGAGCCGGCGTCGCGGCCGCCCAAGAGGTCTTCGCGCAGGACGAGGGGTAGTCCCGTGCGCGTCCTCGTAACGGAGCCGCTGTCCGAGCGTGGGCTCGAGCTGCTGCGAACGGACTTCCACGTCGACGTGCGCCCGGAGCTCGCTCGCGGGGACCTCGCCCTCGAGATCCCGCCCTACGACGCCCTCGTCGTGCGCTCGCAGACCCGGGTGACGGCCGAGGTGATCGAGGCGGCCGAGAACCTCAAGGTGATCGCGCGCGCCGGGATCGGCCTGGACAACGTCGACGTCGAGGCGGCCACGCGGCGGGGCGTCCTCGTGGTGAACGCGCCGCAGTCCAACATCCTCTCGGCGGCGGAGCACACCTTCGCCCTTCTGCTCGCCCAGGCGCGGAACATCCCCCAGGCGAACGCCGCGCTGAAGGCCGGGACGTGGGAGCGAGCGCGCTTCGAGGGCGTCGAGCTCGCCGGCAAGACCCTCGGGGTTGTCGGGCTCGGCCGCGTCGGCGCGATGGTCGCGCAGCGCGGCTCGGCGTTCGGAATGCGCGTGATCGCGTTCGACCCGTACGTGCCCCGGGAGCGGGCCAAGGAGATGGGTGTGGAGCTGATGCCGACCCTCGAGGCCCTCCTCGTGCAGGCGGACTTCGTGACGATCCACCTGCCCAGAACCGCCGACACCGAGGGGCTGATCGGCGAGCGCGAGCTCTCGCTCATGAAGGAGAGCGCCCGGCTCGTGAACACCGCCCGCGGCGGGATCGTCGACGAGGCCGCGCTCGCGAAGGCGATCGAGGACGGCCGGCTCGCCGGCGCCGCCCTGGACGTGTTCGCGGAGGAGCCGACGACGGAGTCTCCGCTGTTCGCCCTCGATCGCGTGGTCGTTACCCCCCACCTGGGCGCGTCGACGGTCGAGGCCCAGGACAAGGCCGGCACGACCATTGCCGAGATGGTTCGCCTGGCGCTCCGCGGCGAGTTCGTCCCCTACGCGGTGAACGTCTCCGCGGGGGCGGAGGTCTCGGAGGTCGCACGCCCGTTCCTGCCCCTCGCCGAGCGCCTCGGGGTGCTGCTCACCGGCCTCGCGCAGGGGGCCGTCGACGCGATCGAGTGCCAGTACCTCGGCCGGATCGGAGAGGTCGATACGCGAGCCCTCACGCTCGCCATCCTGAAGGGTGTCCTGTCGGGGGTCGTCCACGAGCCCGTCTCGTACGTCAACGCCCCGATCATCGCGCGCGAGCGGGGCATCGCGGTCTCGGAGATGCGCTCGGCGGTCTCGAGCGACTACGTGAACCTCGTGGCGATTCGCGCCGAGACGGAGGACGGCGAGGTCTCGGTGGCGGGCACCCTCGTCGGCAAGCGCAACGACCAGCGCGTGATGCAGGTGCTCGGCTACGACATCGAGATGCCGCCGGCCCGGTACATGCTGTTCCTCACCTACGAGGACCGGCCCGGGATCATCGGGCGGGTGGGGACGATCCTCGGCGATCACGAGGTGAACATCGGAACCATGGACGTCGGCCGGCGCTCCACGGGCGGGACCGCGCTCATGGGGCTCACGCTGGACAGCCCCGCCCCCCCCGAGGTCGTCGAGGAGATCCGGGCCTCGATCGGGGCCGGGATCGCGCGGTTCATCGTCCTCCCGGACTAGCTGCTAGACTCGCGGGGCCATGGAGCGACTCACGGTGATCTCGGTCGGGCTCACGGCCTGACGCCGGCGCCCTTCCCGGGCGTCGCCCGAATCACCGTCGTCCACGTCCACCCACGGGTCCAAGGAGTCGCTTCATGAGACCGGCATCCCCACGGCGCGCCGTCCGCCGGCTTGCGGTCGCGCGCGTGATCTCGATCGCGGGCGGCTCGGCCGCCTACACGGCCCTGATGTTCCGCGTGTTCGAGCTGACCGGCTCGCCGGCCTGGCTGTCGGCCACCCTGTTCCTCACGTTCGGCGTGAGCGGGTTCGTCGCGCCCGTCGGCGGCGTGCTCGGCGACCGGTACGACCGCCGGTCGGTGATGATCGTCTCCGATCTGCTCGGCGTCGCCTGCTTCGGAGGGATGGCGCTCGTCGCCGACGACGCGCGCTGGCTGCTCGCGCTCGCGTTCGCGTCGGCCGTCGTCGAGGCGCCGTTCTGGTCCGCCTCGGGCGCCGCGATCCCCAACCTCGTCGCGCAGGAGGACCTGTCGTGGGCGAACGGTCTGGTCTCGCTCGGGCGCAACGCCGGGATCATGATCGGTCCCGCGGTCGGCGGTTTGCTGGTCGCCTCGATCGGCGCGGGCTGGGTGTTCGCGCTGAACGCCCTCACGTTCGCGGTCTCGGCGGGCCTGGTGGCGACGGTCCGCGGCCGCTTCTCGGGCGAACGGGACGGGGCGCGCGAGCATCGGGGCCTGAGGGCGGGGTTCGTGTTCATCGCGCGTGATCCGGTGCTCAGGACGATGGTGCTTGCCTGGATCGTGCTCGTGCTCGGCATGGGGATGGTGATGGTCGCGGACGTCCCGCTCGTGGAGGCGTTCCATGCCGGCGCGAGCGGCTACGGCTTGCTCATCACGTGCTGGGGAGCCGGCTCCGTGATCGGTTCGCTGGGCGGCCGGTGGCTGAACGAGCGGAAGGAGCCCCGCGCGCTCTTCCTGGGCACCCTGCTCGTCGGGCTGACCACCGCGGCGATCGCCGTCTCGCCCTGGTTCACCCCCATCCTGGTCCTGGCGCTCCTCTCCGGGCTCGGAGACGCGGTCGTGTTGGTCGCCGAGCAGGGCATCCAGCAACGACGGACGCCCGATTCCGTGCGCAGCCGGGTGCTCTCCGCCTCCGACGCGGTCGTGACGGTCTCGTTCGCCGTCTCGCTCGCGCTCGCGGGCGTGGTGCTGCGTACGGTCGGGCCGCAGCGCGTGTACGCGATCGGAGGGGCGACGGCGCTCGCCGCCGCCGCGGTGCTGGTACCGGTGCTGCGCCGGGCCTCGATCTCGCCGGACGGGCGTGCGGGGGAGCCGGTTCCCGGTGAGACCGCCATCACGCTCGGGTGAACGAGAGGCACCTCTCCTCCTTTCGTCCCTGCAGTAGCTCCCTCTCGGCTGGACCGGCTGGCGTTGAATGACGGTTCAGGGGTATCGTGCGCTCCTGATCCGCCGTTCAGGGGAGTCGGGTGCCGGCCAACCGCTACGACGCCGTGGTCATCGGGGGCGGCCACAACGGGCTGGTCGCGGCCGCCTGCCTGGCCCGGGCCGGGGCCCGGGTGGTCGTCTGCGAGGCCCGGCACAAGACCGGCGGCGCCGCCGCCACCGACCGCCCGTGGCCCGACCTGCCCGAGTTCCGGGTCACCACGCTCTCGTACGTGATGAGCCTGATGCCCGACACGATCGTCCGCGACCTGCGGCTGGATCGGTACGGCTACCGCATCCACCCCGTCGGTCCGTACGTGGTGCCCGTGCCGGACGGGCGGGTGATGATCGAGTACGAGGACAACGCCCGGAACCGAGAGCAGTTCGCGAGGTTCTCGCGGCACGACGCCGAGGCGATCGAGCGCTGGGACGCGTGGATCGGCGGGCTCGCGTCGGTGCTCGGACCGCTGCTCATGACCACGCCGCCGCGCGTCGGCTCGAGGCGTCCCTCAGACCTGTGGGAGCAGCTTCGGCTTGCGTGGCGGTTCCGTGGGCTGAACGTCCGCACGGTGGGCGAGGTCACCCGGCTGATGACGATGTCGGTCGCCGACCTCGTGGAGCGGTTCTTCGAGTCCGAGGCGGTCAAGGCGGTCATGGCCATCAACGGGCTGATCGGGACCTGGGCCGGGCCGCGCGAGCCCGGCACCGGATACGTCATGGCCCACCACTCCATCGGCGACGTCGGCGACGGGACGCTCGGGTCCTGGGGGGTCCCGGAGGGCGGAATGGGCGCGGTCGCCGCCGCGATCGAGGCCAGCGCCCGAGCGTTCGGTGCCGAGATCCGGACAAACGCCCGCGTGGAGCGCGTGCTCGTCTCGGGCGGGCGAGCGCAGGGCGTCGTGCTCGAGGGGGGCGAGGAGGTGCGTGCCCCGATCGTCGTCACCGCCTGCCACCCGCAGATCACGTTCCTGCGCCAGGTCGAGCGAAGCGAGCTGCCGCCGGAGTTCGTCGAGGACATCGAGCGCTGGAGCAGCCGCTCGGGGGTGGTGAAGATCAACCTGGCGATCAGCCGACTGCCCCGGCTCGCCGGGATGCCGGAGTGGACGGACTTCAGCGGCGGGTTCGAGATCGCGCCCTCGATCGATGAGCTCGAGATCGCGTTCGAGGAGGCGCGCCACGGGCGGCCGTCCACCCGACCCTTCTGCGATGGGGTGATCCCCACGACGCTCGACCCCTCCCTCGCGCCTCCCGGGGCGCACGTCGTCTCGCTCTTCACGCAGTGGGTCCCGCACACCTGGTCGCAGGCGCCCCACCGGGAGGAGCTCGAGGCCTACGCGGACCGTGTGATCGACGCCTACGAGGAGGTCGCGCCGGGGTTCCGCGAGTCGGTGCTCGCCCGCCAGGTGATCGGGCCGTACGACCTGGAGGCCGAGTGGGGGCTCGTGGGCGGCAACATCTTCCACGGGGAGCTCTCGGCCGACCAGCTCTTCCACATGCGTCCGGTGCCCGGATACGCGGACTACCGAACGCCGATCGCCGGCCTGTACCAGTGCTCGAGCGCGACGCACGGGGGCGGCGGGGTCTGCGGCATTCCCGCCTACAACTGCGTCCGGGAGATCAGGCGCGACCGGGCGAGACGGAGGAGGAGAGGCTAGATGCCGAGGGAGCCGTTCTCGTTCACGTTCTACACGGCGTCGTGGTATCGCAGGTCGCCCTACTGGCAGCGCACGGTCGAGGCCGGTTGCACCAGCTGGGACCTCTACAACCACATGCTGATCCCGACCCTCTACGACGACGACGAGACCGAGTACTGGCACCTGCTCCGGCACGTCACCCTCTGGGACGTCGCGGTGGAACGGCAGCTCGAGGTCACGGGCCCCGACGCCCAGCGGTTCGCGCAGCTGCTGACGTGCCGCGACCTGTCCCGGTGCGCGGTCGGCCAGTGCAAGTACGCGCCGATCATCGCCCCGAACGGCGGGATCGTGAACGACCCCGTCCTGCTGCGCCTGGGGGAGAACCAGTTCTGGTTCTCGCTCGCCGACTCCGACGCCCTGCTCTACGCGCTCGGGGTGCAGGCGTTCGCCGGGCTCGACGTGGAGCTCCGCGAGCCCGACGTCTCTCCGCTGCAGGTTCAGGGCCCGAAGAGCAGGGAGGTGATCCGGGCCCTGTTCGGCGAGGAGGTCGCGAGCCTGCGCTACTACTGGTGCTGGCAGGGGGATCTGGACGGAATTCCGGTCGTGGTCTCGCGGACCGGATGGACCGGTGAGGTCGGCTACGAGATCTACCTGCGCGATGGGTCCTTCGGGGGCGAGCTGTGGGACCGCGTCATGGAGGCCGGGAGGCCGTTCGAGATCCGGGCGATCGCGCCGTCCGATCAGCGGCGCATCGAGGCCGGCATCTTCAACTACGGCAACGACATGGATGTGACCAACAACCCGTTCGAGATCACGGGGATGGAGCGGTTGGTGGAGCTCTCGGCGGACTTCATCGGGAAGCGCGCGCTGGAGCGGATCGCGGCCGAGGGCGTGCGGAACAAGCTCGTCGGCGTGAAGATCGGAGGAGAGCCGTTCCGCATGTGGCTGGAGGACTTCTGGCCGGTGCGCCGGGACGGGGAGGTGGTGGGCAGGCTGACGAGCGCGAGCCACTCGTTCCGCCTGCGCGAGAACATCGGCTACGCCTGGGTGCCGGTCGGGCTCGCGGCGCCGGGCACCGCGCTGGAGGTGATCTCGCCCGACGGTCCCGTTCCGGCGGTCACCGCGGCCCTTCCGTTCGTCGACCCGACCAAGGAGCTGCCGAGGTCCTGATCGCTCCAGGGTCTCGGTGGGTCGGACCGGTCTCCCAGGATGGATGATGGGAGTCGTGGAGAGCCTGCGGGGACATCTGCTGATCGCCGGCGCGACCCTCTGGGACCCGAACTTCCGGCGCACGGTCGTGCTGATCGGGCACCACGACGAGGAGGGGGCGGTCGGAGTGGTCCTGAACCGCGCCACGGAGGTTCTCGTCGCCGAGGCCGTCCCTCCGCTGGCCGAGCTCGTCGGGCCAAAGGAGCGGCTGTTCATCGGCGGGCCGGTCCAGCCTCAAGCCGCCGTGGTCGTGGCCGACCTCGTCGAGCCCGAGCGGGTGGATGTCGTGGCGTTCGACACGATCGGCTTCCTGCCGGAGGAGGCGGACCGTGAGCTGCTGGGCGAGATCCGAAGGGCCCGAGTCTTCGCCGGCTACGCCGGCTGGGGGGCCGGCCAGCTCGAGGCCGAGATCGAGGAGGGCGCCTGGATCCAGGAGCCGGCGCGCGCCGAGGACGTGTTCACCTCCGACCCCGAAAGGCTCTGGGACCAGGTCCTTCGGCGCAAGGGTCCGGCCTTCGCCCTCCTCCGGCTGATGCCCATGGACCCGTCCCTCAACTGAGCCGCCGGCGGTGCGGAGGAGGCGCTCGGGGGGTGCTCTCGCCGTCCCTGCCAGCGGCTATTCTTTGAGGCAACCGGTCGGGGCTCGCGCCGGCCGGCCTGCGCGCTCGAAGGGAGGGCCGACATGCCCATCACGCCGGTCGACAAGATCTGGATGGACGGTGAGCTCGTGGACTGGGCCGACGCGAGG
>JAJPHY010000048.1 GCA_021325015.1 Actinomycetota bacterium
CCCGCCGAGATCTTCTACGCCGATTGCCCCGAGCTCCTCGTCGCGAAAGGATGGGACCTCGATGAGTTCATCCCGCAAACTGTCCGCTCGTAACGCTGGCCACACGCCCTAGTCCCGGCCGGCTGCGACCTCGTCACGGACAGGCGGGCGTCCTCGGGGATACGTACGTACCGGTGTACTCGCCGGTACGGACCGCACGCTCCCGCCAGAGCGGACCCCCGACCTTCAGGAGCGGCCGCCCGGCCATCCCGTTGAGGACTCCGGCCGCAGACGTGTACCAGGCGACCGCCGCGGTCACCACTCCGACCACGCCTCCGGCCTTCACGACGCTCTCGGAGTCCGTGAAGAAGCCGACGAACAGGATCACCTCGGTGGCCTCGAGCGTGAGGAACACGAGGAAGGTGGCGAGGGCGGTGCGGGCGCTCCACAGCAGCATGTACGTGTTGAAGATCGCGAACGCGAGCAGGATGAATCCCAGATCGTTCGCGGGGTTGGGGCTCTGCCCCTCGACGAGCAGCACGTACAGGCCGAGGCCGATCCAGAAGGCCCCATACGTGGAGAAAGCCGTGGCGCCGAACACGTTCCGGTTGCGGAACTCCCACATCCCCGCGAGCAGCTGCGCGAGGCCGCCGTAGGCGAACGCGAAGCCCAACCACGCGTTGCCGCCGTCGGTCCAGCCCGCGTTCTTGGCGGAGAGCAGGAAGGTCGTGAGCGCGAATGCCGCGAGTCCGAGCGGCGCGGGGTCCGCGACCGGCGGAAGGACGATGCGGCGTTCAGGCGTCTGGTCCATGTGCGGTCCTCCTCGAGGCGGGGTTTGCCGTGATGCCTGGATGCTCCCCCGCCGGCCGTCCCGGTCCGAGCGACGAAGGTCCCGCACCCCGAGGGCACCCCGGCCCCGGGCCGCCGGACGGACGGTCGGCCCCGGCCGGCGGCTGCGACACAATGTCCGCGTGAGCGAGGTCGTCGACGTCGTCGTCGTGGGCGGCGGCGTGATCGGGCTGTCGGTGGCGCGCGCGCTCTGCCTGGAAGGCGTCGATCGGGTCGTCGTCCTCGAACGCGAGGCGGCGGTCGGGCTCGGTTCCTCCTCGCGCGCGAACGGAGGGTTCCGCGCCCAGTTCACCACCCGGCCGAACGTCGAGTTCTCCCGCTGGTCCATCGAGCGGTTCGAGGAGCTCGACCGACGGTCTGGGCTCCTGTCGCTCCGGCAGGTCGGCTACCTCCTCGTCACGGGGACCCAGGACGGCGAGCGGTCCCTCCGGGCGGCGTTCGAGCTCCAGCGCTCGCTCGGGGTCGCGACGGAGTGGCTCGCTCCAGACGAGGTGATCGCGCGGGCGCCGTTCCTGCGGCCCGACGGCATCCGGGCCGGGACGTTCCACGCGCGGGACGGGATCCTCGATCCCCACGGGCTGGTGCAGGCCACCCGCCAGGACGCGGTCGCGGCCGGAGCGCAGATCCTCACGAGGACGCCGGTGCGAGCCCTCTCCCTCGGCCCCGATCGCCTGTTCGAGGTCCGGCACGAGGGCGGACGCCTGCGAGCCCGCTGGGTCGTGAACGCCGCTGGGGCCGACGCCCGGAGGGTGGCGGCCATGCTCGGTCTGGAGGTACCCGTCACCCCGTACCGGCGGAACCTGGCGTTCGCCCGCGACCCCGCCGGCGAGCGGACGCCGATCCCGATGTGCGTCGACCTCGACACCGGCGTTCTCGTCCGACGCGAGCCGAGCGGGGGATACGTGATCGCCTACTCCGACCCGAACGACCCGCCCTCCACCGACACGACCCTGGACCCCGCGTTTCTCGACGCGGTCGCGGCCCGGATCGGCAACCGCTTCCCGTTCCTCTCGGAGGTTCCGATCGATCCCGCGCGCTGCTGGGCGGGTCTGTACCCCGAGACGCCCGACCACCACGCGATCGTGGGCGAGTGTGAGGAGGTCCCGGGGTTCCTGCAGTGCGTGGGGTTCGGGGGCCACGGGTTGATGCATTCGCCGGCCGCCGGACGTGCGATCGCCGAGCTCGTCACCGCCGGGCGGTGCACGACGTTCGACCTGCACCCGCTACGGCCCTCGCGCTTCGCCGAGGGCGACCTGGTCGTCGAGACCGCGGTCCTGTAGTCCGGCCCCGAGCGGACGCGTGCGGCCGGACTCGGGCTCAAGGCGCGCCGGGCTACGCCCGAAGAACTCACTGGCGACCCGGCGGAGGACCCGACCGCACATGGACGTAGCCGACCTGCTCCGAACCATGGCCGAGAGAGGCGCGAGCGATCTCCACCTCTCCGCCGGCAACGTCCCGTTCATTCGCGTCGACGGGGAGCTGCTGCCGATGGCCTTTGCGCAGCTCGACGCCGACGACACCGAGGACGTGGCCGACGCCCTCATGCCTGCGCACAAGAAGAGCGAGTTCACCCGGACGAACGAGGCGGACTTCGCCCACACGCTCGAAGGCGTGGGACGGTTCCGCGTCAACGTCCTGCGGCAGCGGGGCACCGTCGCGCTCGCGATCCGCCTCGTCGCCTCCGAGGGTCAGACGTTCGAGGAGCTCAACCTCCCGCCGATCATCCAGAGCCTCGCGGAGGCGCGACGGGGCCTCGTGCTCGTGACCGGCCCCACCGGGGCCGGCAAGACCACGACGATCGCGGCGATGATCGGGTTCATCAACCGGACGCGCCGGGCCCACGTCGTGACCATCGAGGATCCAATCGAGGTGGTGCACACCGACGACATGTCGGTCGTGTGGCAGCGGGAGATCGGCCCCGACACCGAGTCCTACGCGGCCGCCCTGCGTCAGGTGCTCCGTCAGGACCCCGACGTGATCTTCGTGGGCGAGATCCGCGACGCCGACGCGGCGCTCGCCGCCATCCAGGCGGCGCAGACCGGACACCTGGTGCTCTCCACGATGCACACGATCGACGCGACCGAGACCGTCTCCCGCGTCGTCGAGCTGTTCCCCCAGTCGCAGCACCGGCAGGTCCGCACCTCGCTCGCCGGGGCGCTGCGCGGAATCGTCTCGCAACGGCTGCTGGAACGTGCCGACGGTCGCGGACTGATCCCCGCCGTCGAGATCCTGATCAACACCGGCCGCGTCTACGAGCGGATCCTCGACCCGGACCAGACGGCCGGGCTCGTCGACGTGATCGCCGAGAGCGGCTTCGACGGGATGCAGACGTTCGACCAGGACCTGGTTCGGCTCGTCCGCGAGGGGCTCGTCGCCGAGGAGGATGCGCGGGCGGTCGCCACCAACCCGCACGACTTCACGCTGGCGCTCGGCGGCGTCCTGACCCGCAGCGTCGCCGCCGTCGAGGGGGCATGAGGCCGTGGATCTCGAGGCCGCGCTTGGCGGCGGCCCCCCGGCCCGCGAGGCCGCCGGCCGGTGCCCATGGTGCGACGGCGAGAACGGGCCCGGGGCCCGATTCTGCCAGTTCTGCGGCGAGCGGCTGTCCGGGCCGGGACCGCTGTCCGGGTCGGGACCGCTGTCCGGGTCGCCGTCCGGGCCCTCCAGGATCGTCACCGCCGTCGTGTGCGAGATCTCCGCGGCGCCCTCCACGGAGTGGCCGCCCGGGCCTGGCGAGTCCGCTCCCCCGCGGGCCCTGTTGCGCATCCGCGAGATCCACGAACGTCACGGGGGGGACGTGCGGGAGGTTGCGGCCGGCCCCGAGGCCGTGGGGGCCGTCTTCGGACCCGAGCCGGCCGGAGGGGACGGGCCCCTTCGGGCGCTTCGCGCGGCCGACGAGATCCGCTCCGGATTCTCCTCGAACGCTGGCGCCGCCGGAGCCGAACCCGGAGGCGGAGACGGGTTCGGCGGGGTCAGGATCGGCGTCGGCGCCTCCGACGTCGGCGGCGAGGGACCGGAGGCCGAGCGGCTGTGGTCGGAGCGCGTGCTCGACCTCGCCGTGCGCCTTCAGCGAATGGCCGGCCCCGGCGAGGTCATCGTGAGCGAGAGCGTCTACCGGTCGGTCGGCGACGCGGCCGAGCTCCGACCGGTCGATCCCCGAGCCCCGGCCGAGGGCGACGCCTCGGTCGGACCCCTCAGGCTGCTCTCGGTCACGCCCGGGCCCACCGCCCTCGGGCTCGTGACGGCGCCGCTGATCGGGCGGGACCGAGAGATGTCCACGCTGCGCGAGGCGTTCGAGCGCTCGGTCGCGGAACGGCGCGGGTTGCTCGTCCGGGTGATCGGAGACCCGGGCATCGGCAAGACCCGACTGACCGAGGAGCTGCTCGGCGAGCTCGAGCGTGAACGAGGGGCGCGGACGGTGCGCATCCGCTGCCGACCGGCCTCGGAGGGAGGCATCACCTGGCCTCTCGCCGAGCTGGTGGCCGGCGTGATCGGGCTCGCGCCCGGCGACGATGCCGAGCGCGTCCGGGCCCGGATCGAGGCCCTCCTCCCGGGCGATCCCGACGCGAGGCGGGCCGCGGAGCGGCTGCTGCCGGTGCTCGGCCTTCCGGGTCGGTGCGTGGCCGCGGAGACCGGGTGGGCGCTGCGGCGCCTGCTCGAGGGCGCCGCGCAGGACCGCCCGCTCGTCGTCGCGATCGACGATGCAGAGCGGGCGGAGCCGGCGTTCGGACTCCTGCTCGACCAGGCGATCCGTCGCGTCCGCGCGGTGCCGCTGCTGGTGGTCCTGGTCGGTCCGGCGGAGAGCGGGGACGCGGCCGCGGGTTCGATCGTCCGGCTCGAGCCGCTCCCCCATCGCGCGCTCGGCGAGCTCGTCTCGGGCGTTCTCGGGGACCGGGGGCTCTCGGCCGAGATCCGCGACGCGCTCGTCGCCCCGTGCGCGGGAAACCCGCTGATCGCCGAGCAGTACGCGGCGATGCTCATCGGCCAGGGGTACCTCCGTCTCGACCTGGGTCGCTGGGTCGCGACGACCCCCCCGAGCGCGTTCCCGGTGCCCGAGAGCTTCGACGCGCTCCTGGAGCTTCGGCTCGCCGAGCTCGGCGCCCCGGAGCGAGCCCTGATCGGGGCCGCCGCCGTGGTCGGCGAGCGCGTGGACGTGGACTGCCTCGGAGACATCGTCTCCGACCGTTCGGCGGAGGAGCTGCGCGACCACCTGGGCTCGCTCGTCGGCGTTCGGCTCGTTCGCGAGGCGGGCGAGGGGGTCATCGAGTTCGTCCACCCGCTGGTGCGCGCGGCGGCCCGCGAGGCCGTCCCCGCGGAGCTCCGAGCGGAGCTCCACGAACGGTGCGCGCGCTGGCTCGGCGAGGCCGGCGTGCCCGTCCACGAGCGCTTGCCCGAGGTCCTTGGGGCGCATCTCGAGGCCGCCGCGCGGGGCGGGGCGGGCGCCGCCGCTCGCGCCGCGGAGCGCCTGTCGCGTGCGTCCGATGGGGCCGAGGCGCTGACGGACCTCCGCGGCGCGCTCGCGCTCCGGCTTCGCGCCGCCGCCCTGGTTCCGGCGGACGATCCCCGGCTCGCGGCCCTGTTGCTGGACGCGGGCCGGCTCCAGGGAGCGCTCGGCGAGGTACGGGCGGCGGACGGGCTCCTCGCGCAGGCCAGCCGGGTCGCGCTCACCAACGGCGAGCGCGGGCTGGAGCATCGCGCGAAGCTCCTGCGGGCCGCCCTCAGGCTGGACGCGCCGGACCCGGATGCGCTCGAGCGCGTCCGGGAGATCGCCGACGCCGCGATCGAGGAGTGCGCGGAGCACGGCGACCACCTCGGGCTCGCCTGGGCCTGGTCCGCCCGCGGGGCCGTGTACCGGCGTCGCGGACACTGGGCGGCCGCCGCGGACGCGGCGGCCCGCGCGGCGGAGCACGCCGCCGCGGCAGGACGCCGCGAGGACGAGATCCGAGCGCTGCAGGAGCTCGCGTCCGCGGTCGCCGATGGACGCCTGCCGGTGGCCGAGAGCGTCCGGCGCTGCGAGGAGGTTCTCGACCGGGTGCGTGGGGAGCGACCGGCAGAGCAGGTGGTGGCGGCGATCCTGGCGGAGTTGCTCGCCCGGGCCGGGAGGCTCGACCCGGCGCGCGAGCAGGCGGCCGAGGCGGCCCAGGCGCTCGACGGCCTCGGCATGGAGCCCGGGCAGGCCACCTGCCTGCTCGCGCTCGGGCGCATCGAGGCGCGCTCGGGACGGCTCGGGGAGGCGGAGAGCGCGCTTCGTCGAGCGATCGAGCTCGCGACCTCGGCGGGGGACCGGGCGACGCGCCTTCGATCCGCGGCCTCGCTCGCCGGCCTCTTGCTCGATTCGGGACGCGAGCAGGAGGCGCTGCACATGGTGGAGGAAGGAGGGCCGGCCCCGTCCGACGACGTCCCGGTCCGGGTCGAATGGGAAGCGACGAGGGCGCGCGCGCTCGCCGCCTCGGGTCGGTCCGGCGAGGCCAACGCGCTGGCCCGCCGGGCGGTCACCCTGGCCGAGCAAACCGACCTCGTCGACCTGCGGGCTCGAGCGCTCCTCGACCTCGCCGACGTGCTGAGGATCTCCGGACGCCCGAACGAGGCCGCCCCGTTCGCCCGCCGGGCGTTGCGGGCGCTCGAGCGGAAGGGCGCCGCCGGTCAGATCGCGGTCGCTCGCGCCGTGCTGGAGCGGATCGCTCGGCCGCCCGGAGCCGCCGACGCGATCCCCGCCGGACGGGCCGGCGAGCACGACGAGGTGGAGGCAGCGAGCGTCGAGCCCGCTCCCGCCCTGGGGGAGGCGGAGACCCCCGAGGCGCCCCCGACGCTGGAGACCGAGGAGGATCGGACGGTCCACGCCGAAGCGGCGGGACCGACCGAGGCCGGGCCGGACGGCGAGGCCGGGCCGGGCGAGGCAGCCGAGGTCGCCCCGGCCCCCGCCCTCGCCGCGGGCGAGGGGCGCGGCTCCGAGCCCCAGAGCGAAGCGGCGGCGCGACGGTTCCGCTGGCGCTGGTAGCGTGCGGGCTTCGAGATGACCGGAGCGACCGGCGCCCGCACCTCACGACGGCGACGGGTCGCCCTCGCGCTCGTCGGGCTGGCGCTCGCGGGGCTGCTCGTCGCCCCGCCCGCCGGCGCGAGCCGACTCCAGAGCGCGCGGGCGCGCCTGGCCCGGCTGGAGCACGAGATTCGCCGCGAGCAGACGGCGATCGAGGCGCAGCACCGCACGATCGAGTCCATCGCCGCCCGGCTGGCCGACGTGCAGGCGGCCCAAGCCGCGACCGCCTCGCAGCTCCTCTCGACCCAGCGCCGCCTGGCCGCGGCGCAGGAGCGGTACGACGCGCTCCGCGCGCGCCTCGGCGAGATCGTCCGGACGGCGTACGAGGTGGGTCCGTTCGCGCCGATCGAGGCGCTCCTCGGGTCGAGCTCCTTCACGAGTCTCATCCAGCGGATCGCGTACCTCGAGAACGTGCAGACGGTCAACGAGACCCTCGCGAACGACGTGGCGAACCGGTCCGCGCGGCTGCGGATGATCCGGCACGACCTGAGCTCGCTGTCGGCCCGGCAGGCACGACAGGCGAACGCGCTCCAGTCCGATCAGGCGGCGCTCCTCTCGGGGCTGCTCGATCAACAGCGCCGGCTGGGTGAGCTCTCATCGGCCAGGAGACGCGCGGCGCGGCTCGTGCGTCTGCTCTCCCTGCCCGTCGATCCCGGGCTGATCGGCGCCGGCACCACGTTCGGGCACTGGGCGCATCTGCTCCTCGCACGCCTGGGAGCCCCGGCCTGTCAGGACAACCTGATCGTGATCGTGAGCTGGGAGGTGGCCGAGGGGACCGCCGCGGCCTACAACCCGCTCGCGACGACCCGCGACTACCCCGGCGCGACCGAGTTCAACGCGGCCGGCGTGAAGAACTACCCCTCGCTCCAGGCCGGGCTGCAGGCCACGATCGAGACCCTGCGGCTCGGGGCGGCGACGCACGGCTACGGCGCCATCGTGAGAGGACTCGAGGGCTGCGCTCCGCCGGAGACCACGGCCACCGCCATCAACGCGTCCGACTGGTGCCGCGGCTGCGCGGGCGGGCTGTACGTGCTGGACGTGCTGCCGCTCGTCGAGGCCGACTACGCGCGCTTCGCGAACGGATGACCCCGCCGCGCCGACGGACCGGGCCCCGCGTGGACCGCGTCGACGGACCGCCCCCTCTGTCTGCGACCGCGTTCGAACGCGAACACGGGAGGGCCGTACCGAAGGCTCACGGTTCCGAGCACGCCGAGCGGGGGTCCGGTCGAGGGGAAGCATGAGGCACTGAACACCAGCAGGGCCTCACGGAGCGCGGAGTTTCCCAGGGCGCAGGCGACCGTGAGCGCTCCGAGCGCGTGCCAGGGGAGGAACCAGGGCGTCACGAGGACGTAGGCGACCATCACGGACAGGATGCCGGCCCAGCGATCCTCGAGGGTCCTTCGTCGAACCTGCCGAACCGCGACCGCGATCACCAGCACCGCCCCGACCGCGCGCACCGTGTCCGATGCAGCGGTCGCCGGGTCCGGAACGGCCAGGTGCGAGAGCAGCCAGGCCAGGGCCGCCTCGACGGCGCCGGCGAGGGACGACGAAGCGCGCTCTGCCACCTGGCCCACGCCCCGGAGCGTCGCGATGCCACGCCAGTAGGGCACGTACCCCACGGTCACGGCCCCCGCGGCCAAGAGCGTTGCGGCCACGACCCGTCGCGCCTCGGCTCGACGGATCACCATCGCAAGATAGGTGACGAGCGCGAGTCCCGCGTAGAGCTTGACGAGGGTCGCGGCGGCGAGGAGCACGAGCGAGAGCCTGGTTCGCCCGCGCCGATCCGCGACCATCGCCCAGGCAAGGGCGGCGGCCACCGCGACGTCTGCATGCCCGGAGAGCGCCACCGCGGTGAGCACCATCGGGTTCAGCGCGAGGCTCGCCACGGCGAGGGGGGCCGCCCGACGGTCCGCCGCGCGCGACGCGATGCGGACGAGCGCCCAGACCGTGAGACCCCCCAGGCCGAGCGCGAAGGCCTTGGCGAGCAGCAAGGCTCGAAGGAGGCTGGAGCCCGCGATCTCGACCACCACCGCCATCGCGCTCGACCACAACGGTCCGTACACCGAGACCTGGTGCCGCCAGGCGACGTCGGCGAGCCATGGGTCGCGGCCGAACGCGGCGGGTTCGACGACGTAGGGGTTCGCTCGATGGACGACCAGCATCCGGCCGTAGAACAGGTACGAGTACAGGTCCTGGGATTGGAGCAACGGCGCCATGGCGAGCGGGATCGACAGGGCCGCCGCGCACGCCACGACCACGCGCAGCGCTGGGCCGTCCGCCCGTCGCACCGCGATCAGCGTCAGCGCGTACGCGGGAAACGTGGCGAGCAAGAACCAGGAGTAGGAGTAGCCGGTCGCGCTCGGTCGCGGGCCGTACGGAGCGCCGCCGGACGCGAGCGGCCGCAGCAGGGCGAAGGCGTCGATGAGCGCGAGCCCGCCGATGCCGAGCGCGAACGCAGTCGGTGTCCGGATCCTCCGGAGCGCGTGATCGAGGGCCATGGCGTCGGGGTCGTGCGCGGGCCCCCCTCCGCCACGCACAGCGTCGACCAACTCCCCGAGAAGCGCAAGTCCCCAGCCCCAGGTAGCATGGCGGCGGTGAAGGAGGGAGGAGGCATCGCGATCGGCATCGGCTTCGCGGTGTTCGTGCTGCTCACCCTGCTCCCGTTTCTCCTCGTGGTCGTGCTCTTCACGTTCTTCACGATCTACGGCATGACCAAGGGAACGGACTTCAGCGCCTCCACGATCAACCCCGCCGTCTGGTGGTCCGGGGTCGCGCTGCTGGTGGCGACCTTCGCGGTGCTGCTCGCGCTGGCGGTCGCGGTCGCCGGCAGATCCCTGAACCCGCCGAGACGACGCGACCGCGACGAGCCTCAGAGCGCGCGCGAGAGCGCCTCGACGACCTCTTCCTCCAGGTAGCTCAGGTACGCGTACAGCGCGAACGCCCGAGCGTTCTCCTCGCCGGGCGGGAGCTCGCGCTCGGTGGTCTCCTCGGTCACGTCCAGCCTCGTGCCGAGCACGAGGCGGAGGTCGTTGATCGAAGAGAGCCACGCGGTGAGCTCGTCCTCGGACAGGCGATCGGCGTCGATCGTGCGCTCCATCGTCTCGATCGCCGACAGGCGCCGCTCGAGCAGATCGCCCCGAACCAGACGGTCGAACTCCTCCGCACGCTCGGGTTCCCCCTCGTACGCCGGTGGGAACAGGCGCCGCAGCGCGGGGTCCCCCGCCGCGTCGCCGAGGGTGAGAAGCGTGCGGAGCTGCGCCGGAAGCCCGCGAAGGATCTCCCGCTCCCCGCGCGGTAGGCGGACGGAGTACTGGCCCGACCGAGTCCTGCGGATCCTGCCCGCCACCGATCACCGGTCCTTGCGCATGGTCGCCCACAGGCCGTGAGCGTGGAGGCGCGCGACGTCGAGCTCGCACTTCTCCTTCGTGCCGTGCGAGACGGCCGCCTTGCCCTTGTGGTGGACGTCGAGCATGAGCCGGGTCGCCTTCTCGCGGCTGTACCCGAAGAGCTTCTGGAACACGTACACGACGTACGACATCAGGTTGATCGGATCGTTCCAGACCACGACCACCCACGGCACGTCGGGTCGCACGTCCTCGTCGCCCGTCGGGCGGTCGACCTCCACCGGAGCCGTGCTCGCCATGACGATCACGATACGGCAGGCGCCGGCGAAGGCGGCGTCCGACGTGCGCGGCGCGAGATCGGGAGGCTCAGGCCGCGCGGACCCGGTTGGGGGCGCCGGTCGGCGACCGCGCGGTCCAAGACGTCCTGCGGACCTGCCGGGGCCTCGACGCTCGGGAGCTCAACGAGCGCATCGTCCTTCTCGGCGCTCTCGCGCACGCGCCGGCCGGCCTCGGCCTCACGCGTCCTCGTCGGAGGGGTGCCGGGTCAGCGGGGCAACGACGACCCGCTCGCCCTTGAAGAGGTCCTCCGTGCGCATCTTCACGGACTCGGTCCGGCTTCCCGCCGCGAAGACGACGATCTCGTGGCGCATCACGTCCGGATCGACGTAGGTGGCCACGCCGAGCAGCGACCCGATCGGCGGCAGACATCCGAGCTCGAAGTCCGGGTGCTCGCGCTCGATCTCCGCCTCGCTCGCGAGGTGGGCGCGGCGGGCGCCGACCGCCTGCTCGACGAGCTTCATGTCGAGGCGGCGGTCGCCGGGGACCACGGCGAGCACGTGACCTTCGGGCGTGTCGAGCAGGAGCGTCTTCACCACCTCGTCCGCCTCGATGCCGAGCGCTCGCGCCTCGTCGATCGTGGTGAAGGCGCTCTCGTGCGGCACCGTCTCGAACGGCACCCCCTTGCGCGTGAGGTACTCGGTCGTGAGCGACATCGGGACCCTCCTTCCCGCCGCCGGCATCCCGACCGTACACCGAGAGGGCGGGCCCGGAACGGGGTCGTGCGACTCCGGCCGGCAGAGTCGTGCGGCCCGCTCGATTCGGGCGTCCCGGTCGGCCCTCGAGCTCGGGCTCGCGCCTAGACGTACTCCCGGACGGGCTCGGTGGCGATGTGCGCGACGGTCACGTGCTCGTGATCGAACAGGTCGACCGTGCGGGCGCGCACCGCCTCGCCCGAGCTGCCGGCGGCGAACACGACCTCCTCGTGCCGCAGGACGTGCCCGTCGACGTACACGGGAAGCCCGAGCATCATGCCCAGGGGCGGGAGGCATCCGAGCTCGAAGCTGGGGAACTCGGCCCGGATCTCCTCCTCGGTCGCGAGGCGTGCGTGATGGTCGCCGACGGCCTCGCGCACGAGCCGCATGTCGAGTCGACGGTCCCCCGGAACGACCGCGAGCACGCGACCCCACTTCGTGTCGAGCACCAGCGTCTTGACGACAAGGTGCGTCGGGATGCCGACCGTCCGAGCCTCCTCGACGGGCGTGAAGGCGCGTTCGTGCTCGATCGTCTCGAACGGGATGCCCTTTCGCTGCAGGTACTCGGTCGTGCCGCTCATCTGCACCTCCTGGTCTCCGTCGGAAGCGTAGGCGGGGGCCCTCGGCCCCGGCCGGGTCGCCGGCCCGTCCCCGCGCGGGCCGGAGGGCCCCCGGGTCGCCGGCGGGCGCGCAGATCGGCCATGCTGGGTTTGTGACCGAGTTCGTCCTCCACGTCGACCTGGACCAGTTCATCGCCGCGGTCGAGCTGCTCCGGCATCCCGAGCTCGTCGGGAAGCCGGTCGTGGTGGGCGGCGAGGGCGACCCCACCAAGCGGGGCGTGGTGTCGACGGCGAGCTACGAGGCTCGGGCGTTCGGGATCCGCTCGGGCATGCCGCTCCGAACGGCGTTCACGCGGTGTCCCGAGGCGGTGTTCCTACCGGTCGACGCGCCCGCGTACCTGGCCGCGTCGCGACGCGTCATGCGGACGCTCCGGACGTTCCCCGCGACCGTGGAGGTCGCCGGGTGGGACGAGGCGTTCCTGCGGGTCGACTCCGACGACCCCGAGGGGCTCGCCCGCGAGATCCAGCGAAGCGTCTTCGCGCGGACCCGACTGTGGTGCTCGATCGGGATCGGCGACAACAAGCTCCGCGCCAAGGTGGCGAGCCGCCTGGCCAAGCCCGCGGGCGTCTTCCGGCTGACCGCAGCCGAGTGGCACGAGGTCATGGACGCCCGCCCGGTCGACGCGCTCTGGGGGATCGGACGGAAGACGGCGGCGCGCCTTGCCGCCCTCGGGGTTCGCACGGTCGCCGATCTCGAGGGGGCGCCGGAGGAGCTCCTCGCGCGCGTCTTCGGCCCGAGGACCGGACCCTGGCTCCGGCGCCTGGCGGCCGGCGAGGACTCGTCGCCCGTGCTCGCCGAGCCTCGTGTTCCGAAGAGCCGCGGCCGCGAGCGGACGTTCCAGCGCGACCTCATCCAGGCCGACCGCGTCCGGGAGGAGGTGTGCCAACTCGCCGACGAGCTCGCGGAGGAGCTTCGGCGCGACGGACGGGCCGCGGTGCGGCTCACCGTCAAGGTGCGCTTCGCGCCCTTCGTCACCTCCACGCACGGCCTCGCGCTCGCGAGCCCCACCAACCGGGCCGACGACCTGCTCGGGGCGGCGCTGCGCACGCTCGGACGGTTCGAGCTCGATCGGCCCGTGCGCCTGGTGGGCGTGCGAGCGGAGCTCGCGCCCGGGAGAATGCCCGAGGGCGTCGAGACCACGCCCGAGGCCATCCGTGAACGAGGAGTTCGACCATGAGCCCGAAGACGGCGGTCGTCGCGATCGGCGGGAACTCGCTGATCAAGGACCGCATGCACCAGACCGTCCGCGACCAGTACGTCGCCGCCGGCGAGACGTGCTGGCACATCGCGGGGATGATCCGAGACGGCTGGGATGTCGTGATCACGCACGGCAACGGGCCGCAAGTCGGGTTCATCCTGCGCCGGTCCGAGCTCGCCGCCCACGAGCTCCACGAGGTGCCGCTGGACGTGTGCGGCGCCGACACCCAAGGTGCGATCGGCTACGCGTTGCAGCAGAACCTGTACAACGACTTCGCCAGGCTCGGCATCTCCCGGCAGGCCGTGACCGTGATCACGCAGACCGAGGTGTCGGCCGACGACCCGGCGTTCGAGAACCCGTCCAAGCCCATCGGCTCCTACATGGACGAGGAGCAGGCGCGTCGTCGCCGGGAGCAGGACGGCTGGAGCGTGATCGAGGACGCCGGACGCGGATGGCGGCGGGTCGTTCCCTCGCCGCGCCCCGTGCGGATCGTCGAGCTGGACGCGATCGCGCACCTGCTCCGCGACGGGTTCGTGGTGATCGCGGTCGGCGGCGGAGGAATCCCGGTCGTGGCCGACCCGGAGGGCAACCTGCAGGGGATCGCGGCCGTGATCGACAAGGACCTCGCGTCCTCGCTGCTCGCCTCGTCGCTCGGCGCGGAGCTGTTCCTGATCAGCACCGCAGTCGAGAAGGTGGCGCTCCGCTTCGGCACCCCCGAGCAGGAGTGGATCGACCGGATGACGGTCTCGCAGGCAAAGGCGTACCTGCGGGAGGGCACCCACTTCGCCACGGGCAGCATGGCCCCGAAGATCGAGGCGGCGATCTCGTTCGTCGAGCGGACGGGGGGGACGGCGGTCATCACCAACCCGGACAACGTCGAGCGCGCCCTCGCGGGAGAGACCGGCACCCGGATCGAGTCCGGCTGACGCGTCGGTCCCCCCGTTGGGGGCTGCGGGAATCACGCCAACGGCCGACTGAACCGCACCGCCCGCTCCGCCTAGGGTGATTCCCTCACGCGCAGGGAGGGTCGCGTTGTCCGAGACACCGCCCCACAAGACCGCGAACCCGCCCAAGGCCACGTGGGACGAGCAGATCCAACAGCTCTACGAGTCGTGGCATCGCCGGGTCGCGGCCGCCGAGATCGGACACCGACTGATGTCGGACCGCATGCGGAACCGCTACGAGACGCTCCGCCGCGACATGGCCAAGACGCTCGCGCTCCCGCCGGCCCCGGCGGCGATCCCCACGGAGGGAGGGCCACATGGACGCTGACCTGGTGCTCGAGGGCGGAGGCGTAAAGGGCATCGGCCTCGTCGGCTCGTTCGCCTCGCTGGTCGAGGCCGGGTACGAGATCCATCGCGTGGCGGGGACGTCCGCGGGATCGATCGTGGGCGCGTTGATCGCCGCGGGTATGCCGGTGGACGATCTCGAGCGCGTCATGCGCGAGGTCGACTACGGCAAGTTCGAGGACCAGAGCTTCATCGACCACCTCGGCCTGGTCGGCAAGGGCATCTCGCTCCTGTTCGACAAGGGGATCTACGAGGGACGCTACCTCCACCAGTGGCTCGACGGGCTCCTGGCCGATCTCGGCAAGCGCACTTTCGGCGACCTGCGGATCGAGGACCCGGGCAGCTCGCTCCCTCCCGAGAGGCAATACCGCCTCGTGGTGATGGCCTCGGACGTGACGCGCGGAGAGCTCGTGCGGCTGCCCTGGGACTACCCGAGGTACGGACTCGACCCCGACGAACAGCTCGTGGCCGACGCGGTCCGGGCCTCGATGTCGATCCCGTTCTTCTACGAGCCGGTGCAGCTCAAATGGCGCGGCCCCGACGGCCGGCCGATCGTCTCCTACCTGGTCGACGGCGGCATGCTCTCGAACTTCCCGGTCGAGGTCTTCGACCGGACCGACGGCAAGGCCCCCAGGTGGCCGACGTTTGGCGTCAAGCTCTCCGCGAAACGCATCAACATGCGGATGGCAAAGTTCGACGTGACGAGCACGCTCGGGCTCGCTCGAGCCATGGTCGGCACGATGACGAGCTTCCACGACCAGATCCATATCGACGACCCGTCGGTGATCGCCCGGACGATCTTCGTCGACACCGGGCACGTGAAGGCCACCGACTTCGACCTCGACGAAGCGACGCAGGACATGCTGTTCGAGCACGGACGGCACGCGGCGACGAAGTTAATCTCGAGCTGGAACTTCGAGCGCTACGCGCGGACCTACCGCTCGGGCGACGTGGTCGACCTGACGGCGGGCCCCGAGGCCGTCGAGGCCCTGGGCTCCGACCACGCTTGATGGCCTGACCGAGGGTTACGCCTCGCTCGGGGCGGGGCTGGCGCCCGGCGGCGCGCTCGTGCGAGCATCCCCCTCATGCAGGCGCGGCGAGCTCGGGTGCGCAGGCTCGCGCTTCTCGTCATGCTCCTCCTGCCTTCGGCCGCCGCTCAGCCGGCCAACGCCTGCGCCCCGGCGGCGGCCGGGCCGATCACGCTGCGCGTGGCCGAGTTCAACATCGAGTACGGCGGCACGCACGTGAGCTTCGACAAGGTCGTGCAGGCGATCCGCAGGGGCGGCGCCGACGTCGTGGCGATCGAGGAGGGGTACGGCCACATGCCGCGGCTGGCCCGCCGGCTCGGCTGGCCCTCCTACAGCGTCCGAACGCAGGTCGTGTCGCGGTACCCCGTGATCGACCCGCCGGGCGCCGACGGGCGCTACGTGCTCGTCGAGGTCGCGCCGGGCGAGGTGGTCGCGATCGAGAACGTCCACCTGCCCTCGAACCCGTACGGGCCGTACTGGACGCGGAGCCGGCCGAGACGCGACGTGGTGGCGCTCGAGCGCCGGCGCCGGCTGCCGGCCATCCGGCCGTACCTGCGGACGGCGAGGACGCTCGTCGCCTCGGGCATCCCGGTCTTTCTCGCCGGAGACTTCAACGCGCCGTCCTGGCGCGACTGGACGCCCGAGATGGTCGGCGTCCGCCCGCAGATCCGCTACCCGGTGCGCTGGCCGGTCAGCGTGGCCGTCGAGCGCGCGGGGTTCGTCGACTCGTACCGCTCGGTCCACCCCGACCCCATGGCACGCCCCGGCCTCACCTGGTGGGCGGCCCGTCCCCAGCTCCCGGGCTGGAACCCCGGCCCGCACGCGCCGCAGGACCGGATCGACTTCGTCTACGCGGCGGGCGCGGCGAGGCCGACCGACAGCGTGATCGTCGGGGAGCCGGGGGCGCCGGGGGTGGACGTCGCGGTCCGGCCCTGGCCCTCGGACCACCGCTCCGTGGTCTCGACGTTCGAGGTCACGCCGGGCGTTCCTCCCGTGTTCGTCGCGGTCGAGCGGCGGCTGATCGCGGCGGGCGACGACCTGCGCGTGAGCTTTCACGCGCCCGGGCAGCCGGGTGAGCGGGTGGTGATCGTTCCCGCCGGCGGCGACCCGACGGTCGACACCCGTGCATCGCACCCGACGGGTGGCGCGACCGACGGGACGCTCGTGTTCGCGACGGGCTCGCTGGCGGCGGGGTCCTACGACGCCGTGCTCGTCGATGCGGGGGGGACGGAGCTCTCCCGCATCCCGTTCTGGGTCGAGCTTCCGGGAGCCGTCCCCGAGATCTCCACCGGCAGGCGGACGTACGCCGTTGGAGAGGGGATCGACGTGTCGTGGCGAAACGCGCCGGGCAACCGGTGGGATTGGGTCGGCATCTACCACCGCGGCGCGAACCCGCGGAAGGCCTACTACCTGCTGTGGGCGTACACGGGCGCGAGCGTCGAGGGATCGGCCACGCTCGACGCCTCGGCGTCCGGGCCGTGGCCGCTCCCGGCGGGCCGCTACAGCGTGTACCTGCTCAAGGACGACGGGTACACGGCGCTCGCCCGCGCCGACTTCGAGGTCGGCTGAGGCGGCGCGCGGCCGCAATCGACCCCGCGTACGGCCGGGGCGGTCGAATCCCTGGGGCATCCGGGGCCGAACTATCATGTGCCGATGCCCGACCCATCCTCGCCGACGGTCGACCGGCCCTCGCCCGCGCCGGGCCGGCCCGTCCCGCTCACGCTCGCGGGTGCGCCGCGTTCCCGGCGCCGGTTCCTCGCCGAGCTCGGGGTCCTCGGCCTGGGCCTCGTCGCGACGGCCTGCTCCTCGGGGGGATCCGGCTCGACCGGATCCAGGAGCGCCGCGGGCCCGCCCACCCTCGCCCAGCTGAAACGCCGCGGGGCCGAGGTCTCGCTGCTGAACCCGCAGGAGCCCGTCCAACCGGGCCCGCAGCCCTACGCGTTCGACCTCGTCACCCGGCAGAACACGCTGGTCACCGGCGGGACGGCCGAGGTCTGGCTGTTCGAGAACGGGGCCGGCCGCGGACGCGGCCCCGTCCCGGCGACCTGGTACCCGTTCACCGGCTACGAGGCCACGCACGACCGCTCACCAAAGAGCGACCTGCCCGGGATCTACCTGGCGACGATCGACCCGGCCACGAGCGGGATCTGGGAGGTCGGCGCGCTGGTCACGGTGGGCTCGCAGTCGGTCGTCGGCACGGCGGCGCTCCAGGTCACCGGCGCGAAGGTGGTCGCCGCGGTCGGGAGCAAGGCGATCTCGGTCCAGACCCCGGTCGCCACCACGACGTCGAAGCTCGAGCAGATCTGCACTCGGACCCCCGTGTGCCACCTGCACTCGATCTCGCTCGCCGACGCGCTCACGAACGGCAAGCCGACCGTGGCCTGCTTCGCGACGCCCCTGTTGTGCGAGAGCCGGCTGTGCGGGCCCGTGCTCGACGAGGTGATCCTGGTCGCCGAGACGCACGGGACCAGGGCGAACGTCATCCACATCGAGGAGTTCCTGCCGGGCCCCTCGCTCTCGCCGCCCGCAGCAACCCTCCAGAACCAGTCCCCTGGGTTCAAGGCATGGGGGTTTACCAGCGAGCCCTGGGTCATCGTGATCGACCGGAACGGGGTGGTCCGGGGCCGGCTCGGACCCGGGCCGTCGGTGGCCCCGGAGATCGAGGCCGCGCTGGAGCCGCTCCTGTGAGCTCGCGAGCACCAACGGGCAAGCGCGCCCGGCGCGAGGAGGCCCGGAGACAGCGCCTCGAGCTGCAGCGCAGGCTCGAGCGCCGTCGGCGGATCAGGGGCCTCGCGATCCGGATCGCGGTCCCGATCGCGCTCGTCGCGGCCGGGCTGCTCGCCCTCAACCTCATCCGCTCGCGCTCCCCGGCCACCGCGGCTTCCTACGTCAGCGGAGGTCCGGCGATCGACCCCGCCTCGCTTCCGGGGATCCAAACCGGCCCGCTCCCCTGGCAGCCCGAGATCGCTCACCTGCGAGATCGCCTGCAGGCCGACGGCCTTCAGGTCCTCGCGCAGGAGGGCACCGTGCTGCACATCCACCAGCACCTCGACCTGTTCGTGAACGGACGGCGCGTGCCGGTGCCGGCGGACATCGGGATCGACGCATCGGCCGGGTTCCTCTCGCCGATCCACACCCACGACGCGAGCGGGGTGATCCACGTCGAGTCGCCCGTGGTCGGGAAGTTCACGCTCGGGGAGTTCTTCGACGTGTGGGGCGTGCGGTTCACGCGGTCCTGCATTGGGAGCTACTGCACCTCGGGCGACCGGACGCTCCGGGTCTACGTGAACGGCCATCTCGCCACCGGGGACGTCCGCCGGATCGAGCTCACCTCGCACGAGGAGATCGCGGTCGTCTACGGGACGCCGGCCGAGGAACCGAACCCGATCCCGGCGAGCTACACGTTCCCGGTCGGCGAGTAGCTCGCCGGCTCACACGTCGGAGGCGAGCGCCCTGCGCCGGATCTCCGGCAGGCGCTCGGGCTCGGACAGCAGCGCGCGCAGCACGAAGGCCGCGACCTCCTCGCCGAGCTTGGTCGGCGCCCCCGGCCGCCCGCTGTACAGCACCAGGGTCCGGACCAGGATGCCGGCGATCGCCTCGCGCACGAGCGCCGGCGTGACCGAGACGAACTCACCGGAGGTGACGCCCTCGCGGACCATCCCCTCGACCGCCGCGTGGAGGCGGGCGCGCTTCCTCGCCCACGGCGCGAACTCCGGATCGCCCATGACCTCCTCCGTGTACAGGCCGCTCAGGTTGTACGGCGAGCCGGCGAGGTGGTCGACGTCCCGGCGCACGTAGCGGTACAGGCGCACCGAGGCGGGCCCGCGCCCGCGCGCCACCGCGAGGACGAAGGGGAGGGCCTCGTCCAGGTCCGACGCGAGCAGGGCCTGCATGATCGCCCCCTTCGAGGGGAAGTGGTAGAAGAGCGAGGGCTGGCGCACCCCCACCGCCGCCGCGATCTCGCGGGTCGTCGTCCCGTGGTACCCCTGGCGCGCGAACAGGTTCGACGCCTCGTACAGGATGCGCTCGCGCGTGGGGCGCTCCGCGTTCGCTGCGCGCTCCCGACCGCGACCGCCCGAGGCGCCTCCGGCGCTCACGCCCGCCCTCCCGCGAGGTCGACCGCCCGTCGGGTGACCGGCGACGCGGCGGCCTCGTCCGCGAAATGGCAGGCCACCGACCGCCCCGGCCCCACCTCCCGGAGCAACGGCTCCAGCGTCCGGCAGATCTCCGGATCGCCGAGGCGCTCGCGGAGCCAGCACCGCGTGTGGAAGCGGCACCCGGGTGGTGGAGCGGCCGCGCTCGGCGGGTCCCCCGGCAGGACGATCCGCTCGCGCGCCGCCTCGACCGAGGGGTCCGGCACCGGGTTCGCCGACAGCAGCGAGACCGTGTAGGGGTGCATCGGCTCCCGATACAGGTCGACGCCCGGCGAGAGCTCCACGATCTGCCCGAGGTACATGACGGCGATCCGGTCGCTGATCTGGTGCACCACCGCCAGATCGTGCGCGATGAACAGGTAGGCGAGCCCGAGCTCCTCCTGCAGCCTCTGCAGGAGGTTCAGGATCTGCGCCTGGATCGAGACATCGAGCGCGCTCACCGCCTCGTCGGCGACGACGAGCGCCGGCCGGAGCGCGAGCGCCCGGGCCAGCCCCACGCGTTGACGCTGACCCCCCGACAGCTCGTGCGGGTAGCGATCGGCCATGCGGCGCGAGAGCCCGACGAGCTCGAGGAGCTCGAGCACGCGCTCGCGTCGCTCGCGACGGTCGCCGGCGCGGTGCAGGCGCAGCGGCTCCTCCACGCTCCTCGCGATCGGCCACCGCGGGTCGAGCGAGGCGAACGGATCCTGGAACACCATCTGGAGCTCGGACCTGGCGCGCCTGGCCCCGCGGCCGCTCAGGGTGGACACCTCGACCCCGCGCAGCCGGATCGAGCCGGCCGTCGGCGGCACGAGGCCGACGATCGCCCGCCCGAGGGTGGTCTTGCCGCTCCCGGACTCGCCCACGAGCCCGAGGGTCTCGCCCTCCCGGACGTCGAGCGTGACCCCGTCGACCGCCCGGACGACCCCCGTCGTCCTCCGAAGGACCACCCCCCTGGTCACGGGAATGTGCACCCGGAGGGCCTCCACGCTCAGGAGGGTCGCGCTCACGCGACCCCCGCTCGGATACCGGGAGGCGGCGCCGGCGCGAAGCCCGGGCGGATCGGACGACCCGGCCCGACCTCCTCGGGCTCCGCCGGGTCGTGACAGGCCACGAGGTGCGCCGGACCGTCGTCGGTCGCGAGGGATGGGTTCTGCGTCCAGCACGCCTCGATGCGCCACGCGCATCGAGGCGCGAACGGGCACCCCTCGGGCAGCCGTTCGAGATCGGGCGGCGAGCCCTCGATCGGGACGAGCGCCCTCCTCGCGCCGCCGATTCGAGGGATCGAGCGGAGCAGCCCGACCGTGTACGGATGGCGCGGGCGAGCGAACAGCTCCTCCGTGGGCGCCGACTCGACCACCCGGCCCGCGTACATCACCGCGATCCGCCCCGCCATCCGCGCCATGATCCCCAGATCGTGACTGATCAGCACGACCGCCGCCCCCACCTCGTCCGTGAGGTCACGCAGCAGCTCGAGGACCTGCGCCTGCACGGTGACGTCGAGGGCGGTCGTCGGCTCGTCGGCGATCAAGAGCGTCGGGCGGAGCGCGAGCGCGATCGCGATCATCACCCGCTGGCGCATGCCGCCGCTCAGCTGGTGGGGAAACCGCCCGAGCTGCTCCTCGGGCCGGGCGATCCCAACCGCCCCGAGGAGCTCGACCGCTCGAGCGCGCGCGGCCGGGCGGCTCACGCGCTCGTGCGCGCGGATCGCCTCCTCGATCTGCTCGCCCACCGGCAGCACGGGGTTCAGGCTGGACTGCGGGTCCTGCAGGATCATCGCGATCTCGCGGCCCCGGACGGACCGCATCTCGGCGGCCGATAGCCGGAGGAGATCCCGTCCCCCGAACCACACCTGTCCGGACACGACCCGGCCGCCGCGAGGCAGCAGGCGCATGATCGCGAGGCTCGTGACGCTCTTGCCCGACCCCGACTCCCCCACCAGCCCCAGCGTTCCACCCGGCTCAACGTCCAGGCTCACGCCGTTCACGGCGTGCACGACGCCCCGGCCGGTGGAGAAGCGGACGACGAGGTCTCGGACCGACAGCACGGGCTGTCTCACTCCTGCAGCCCCCCGAGACTTCCTCGCAGCCGCGGGTCGATCCAGTCGCGGAGCCCGTCTCCCAGCAGGTTGAACCCGAGCACGGTGACCGCGAGCGCGATTCCCGGGAACGTCGGCCACCACCACGCGGTCTGGATGAAGCTCCGGCCGTCCGTGATGATCGCACCCCACTCCGGCGTCGGCGGTTGGGCGCCGAGCCCGAGGAACGACAGCGCCGACGTCGCGAGCATCGCGTACCCGACGTCGAGCGAGACCTGCACGACGACGATCGGCAGCACGTTGCGCAGGAGGTGACGAAGCACGATCCACATCGTGCCGGCCCCTGCAACCCGGGCTGCCAGCACGAACTCGCGCTCGCGGAGCGCCAGCACCTGCCCGCGCGCGAGCCGCGTGTACCAGGGCCAGAACACCACCGCGAGCGCGAGGACCGTGTGGTTCAGGCTCGGACCGAGCGTCGCGGCGATCGCGGCCGCCAGGATGAAGGCCGGAAAGGCGAGGAACAGGTCGGTCACGCGCATGACGATCTCCTCGAGCAGCCCCCCGACCAGCCCGGCGACGATCCCGAGCAGGGTCCCGAACGCGACCGACAGCCCCAGGATGATCACGGCGACCTCGACCGAGATCCGGGCCCCGGCGAGCACGCGGCTGAAGAGGTCCCGCCCGAGGTTGTCGGTCCCGAACCAGTGCGCCGACGAGGGCGGTTTGAGGGCGGCGAGGAGGTCGAGGTGGTTGGGGTCGTGGGGCGCGAGCGCCCGTCCGAACACGGCGAGTAGCACGACCGCCGCGACGATCCCCGCGCCGAGCGCGTTCAGCCGCGACGCGCGGAGGAACCCGCCAGTCTGACGGAGCGCCCGCCGCCACCGGCGCGGGACGGCGTCGTCGCGAACCGCCCCGGCGATCACGGCTCCGCCTCGCGGGTCCGGCCGCGGACCACAACCCCGCCCGGCGCTTCCACGACGGCCGTCATGTGTAGCGGATCCTGGGGTCCAGGTACAGGTACGCGAGGTCGACGACCAGGTTCGTGAGCACGTACGCGATGGCGATCACGAGCGTGGCGCCAAGCGTCGCGTTGTAGTCGGAGGCCTGGATCGCCTGGAACGCGTAGTTGCCGAGCCCCGGCCACTGGAACACGGCCTCCACCACGAACACGCCGGAGGCCAGCAGGCCGAACTCGAGCCCGAGCACCGTCACGGCGGGGAGCATCGCGTTCCGCAGCACGTGCCGGCGGAGCACCCGCCACCGTGTGAGCCCTTTCCCCTGGGCCGTTCGCACGTAGTCCTCGCCGACGACCTCGAGGATCGAGGTTCGCACGATCCGGGTCATGAGACCGAACACGCCGGCCGCGAGCGTGAGCACCGGGAGCGCCAGGTGCCAGAGCGCGTTCACGAACGCGTGGAGGTGGAGCGTCAGCAGGCTGTCGAGCGTGAGGATCCCCGTGAGGCGCGGCGGCGCCGCCACGCCCGCGTCCAGCCGCCCTCCGAGCGGGAACCAGCCGAGTCGCGTGTGCAGCAGGAGCTGGAGGAGCAGCGCGAGCCAGAACGCCGGGACCGACAGCCCGGCGATCGCCATCAAGCGTCCCCCGGCGTCGAGCGCGGAGCCTCGCCGGTAGCCGGCCACCGTGCCGACGACCAGGGCGGCGAGGAACCCGAGGAGCAGCGAGTAGCCGGCGAGCTCGAGCGTGGCGGGCAGGAACGCTCGAACGTCGGTGGTCACCTCGCGCCTGGTCACGAACGAGACGCCGAGGTTGCCGTGGAGCAGGTCGGCCATGTACCTGCCGTACTGCGTCCACAGCGGGTCGTCGAGACCGTAGATCCGCCGGATGTGCGCGACCTCGGTCGGGCTCGCCTTGGGACCCGCGAGCAGCTTGGCCGGATCGCCGGGCACCACGCGCGAGAGGAAGAACGTGACCAGCGTGACGCCCCAGACCACGAACACCATGAACGCGAGGCGCCTCGCGATCAGCCGGCCCATCTCCCCTCCGCTCCGATCCGGAGGCCCAGCCTAGGACGCGCGCGACAGGGCGTAGTAGTCGTAGGTCAGGACGTAGAGCGGGTTCGCCACGTAGCCGTCGATGTCGCCTCTCAGGTACGAGGTGTCCACGATCTGCCCGATCGGGATCCAGGGCGGGTCCTCCCGGCCCATGATCTCCTGCGCCCGCGTCCACATCGCCGTGAGCTTGTGCTCGTCCGAGACCGTGTACCCGTCGTTGATCGCCTTGTTCACCGTGTCGTTCATGTAGTAGCCGCTGTTGAACAGCGCGGCCTTGGGCGTCGCGTCCTCGGACAGGATCGGATACAGGTAGTCCGACGGCGAGTTGTACCCGGGCCACCAGAACCAGTAGTACATGCTCGCGCGCTCGGACTCCGGCCGGTCGGTCGACATGTCCGCGACGAAGGCCGGATAGGCCTTCTCCACGAGCTTGAGCGAGAGCCCCACCTGCTGGAGCTGCTGCTGGAGCACGAGCCCGGGCTCCTTGCGCCGTCCGGGGTAGTACTCGTACGTGAGCTGGGTCCCCTGGGGGACACCGGCCTGCTGGAGCAGCCGGCGGGCCTGGTCGACGTCGGTCGTGCGGGGGTACGAGCCGGCGTCCGAGTACAGGATCAGGTCGGGGATCACGCTGTTCGGTGCCTCGAGCGTCCCCTCCATCACCGAGGCGAGGAACTCGTCGTGCGGGAACAACAGGTTCATCGCCCGCCGGGCCTCCGGGCTCGCGAGCGGCCCGTACTCGCCGAGGACGACGTACTCCATCCCCATGACCTTCTGGTCGCCCACCACGATGCCCGGGGTGGTGCGCAGCGCCGCCGTGTCCTGTGGCGTGCCGGGGAAGGCGATGTCGAAGTCCCCGGCCTCCATGCCCTGCCGGCGGCTCGAGTCCTCCTCGACCTGCCGGATGATGATCCGCTCGAACTGTCGAGAGCTCCATCCCCGCCAGTAGTTCGGGTTCCGGACCAGCACGACCTGGTCGTTGGGGGAGACCGACTCGACCATGTAGGCGCCGGTCCCCGCGGAGTGCGACGTCAGGTAGTCGTGCCCGTGGTTCTTGCCCTGGCTCTCGACGTTCGGGTTCACGACCCCCGTTCCGTACTGGGACGCGAGCAGCAGGTCGAACCTCGGCACCGGCAGGCCGAGGTCGAACACGACCGTCCCGGGATCCTTCACCACGATCTGCGTGCCCGGGTCGGTGATGTACGTCGAGAGCGTCGATCCGGCGCCGAGGCCGGCGGTGATGGTCCGCGTGTAGGCGGCCTTCAGGGCGTTGCCGTCGAACGACGTCCCGTCGCTGTACTTCACTCCCGAGCGGAGCGAGAAGGTCCACACGCTCTTGTCGGCATTGGTCCGGTACCGCTCCGCGAGCACCGGCTCGACCTCGGTCGCGCTGTTGCCCTTCATTCGGAGCAGGCCCTCGTAGATCCCGTAGTTCGTCACGATGCCCGACAGCAGGAAGTACGAGGCGGGGTCGAAGTCCGGCAGGAACGCGTCGACGGCGACCACGAGCGTCCTCGGGTCGCGGGAGAGCGGGGCCGCCTGCCCCGCCTGCCCCTTCTTGCCCGCCGGCGCCCCGCTCGAGCAGGCGGCGAGCAGGCCTCCCAGCGAGCCGAGCGCGAGCCCGCCGAGCGCCGTTCCGCCCGCACCCTTGATGAACTGCCGACGCGAGATGCGCCCGCCGCTCATGCGAGACCTCCTCCCCACCGGCCGTACCCGGCACTCCACCGGGTTACCTATCGAGCGATAGACAGTAGGAAGGCGACCCCGCGTTGTCAAGGGACTCCCGCGCCCGGGCCGGCCCGAACCCCCGGGTCCACCCCGCGCAGGCCCCGGGGCCTCACATGCCGGCGAGCCGGATCACCGCGTTCAGGGTCGCGGGGTCTCCCCTCCAGTGCTCCGCGAGCACGGGGCGGCCGGCGCGCCTGAGCACGTGGCGCAGCACGAGC
The DNA here is from genome assembly GCA_021325015.1 of Actinomycetota bacterium. Lineage (GTDB taxonomy): Bacteria > Actinomycetota > UBA4738 > UBA4738 > HRBIN12 > JAJPHY01. Next base: position 25,498 of record JAJPHY010000048.1, read on the forward strand.
GCCGCCACGATCGCGTCGTCGAGCGGGCCCGCGATCGGAATGAACTCGGGGATGAGGTCGATCGGCGAGACGATCCAGATGATCGCGAGTCCCAACAGCAGCTTGGAGCTCCGCGGAACGCGGCGATCGCGGATCAGCCCCCGGAACAGCGCGAGCAGGTTCGGGACGAGCGCGGCGAGCTCGCGCGCCCTGGAGCGCCGGCCGGCCAGCACCAACACCAGGATGGAGATCAGCCAGACCGCCGCCACGACGGCGATCCCGATCACGAGCCCGCGGCCCACCGCGCGAGCCTACGCTCGAGGCGCCGGCGCGCCGAGGCGCGCGCCCGCCTCGCGCAGCGTCTCCAGGCGCTTGCAGAACGCGAACCGGACGAGCCGGCGCCCGAGATCGGGGCGGGAGAAGAACGACGAGCCCGGCACCACCGCCACTCCGACCTTCTCGACCAGGTGGTGGGCGACCTCGGTGTCGTCGGCGAACCCGAGGTGCCCGACGTCGGCCATCACGTAGTAGGCGCCGGTCGGTGGCCGGGCCTCGAACCCGTGCTCGGCCAGGACCTGCATCATCACGGCCCGTCGCTCCCCGTACTCGCGCCGGAGGGTCTCGTAGTATCCGTCCGGCATCGACAGGGCCACGGCGCCGGCGTGCTGGAGGGGCGTCGGCGCCCCCACCGTGAGGAAGTCGTGCACCTTGCGGATGCCCTCGACCAGCGGGGGCGCGGCGACCGTCCACCCGACCCGCCAGCCCGTCACGGCGTAGGTCTTCGAGAGCGCGCTGATCGTGACGGTGCGATCCTCCATGCCCGCGATCGTCGCCATCGGCACGTGCACCGCGCCGTCGTACGTCAGGTGCTCGTAGATCTCGTCCGTGAACGCGAGCGCCCCGTGCCGGACGCAGAGCTCCGCGATCCGCTCGAGCTCCGCTCGGGTGAACACCTTGCCGGTGGGGTTGTTCGGCGTGTTGATCACGATCGCTCGCGTTCGGTCCGAGAAGGCGGCGCGCAGCTCGCCCTCGTCGAACGTCCACTCCGGGGGGTGGAGCGCGACGAAGCGCGGCACCGCCCCCGACAGGATCGTGTCGGGCCCGTAGTTCTCGTAGAACGGCTCGAAGATCACGACCTCGTCGCCCGGGTCGAGCAGGCCGAGCATCGAGGCGATCATCGCCTCCGTTGAGCCGCAGGTGACGCAGACCTCCCGCTCGGGATCGACCCGCATCCCGTACCGGCGGGCGTACGCCGCGGCGATCGCCTCACGGAGCTCGGGCTCGCCCCACGTGACCGGGTACTGGTTGAGGTCGCGGGCGACGGCGGCGCGCGCGGCCTCCTTCACCTCGTCGGGGGCCGGGAAGTCCGGGAACCCCTGCGCGAGGTTGATCGCGTCGTGCTCCATCGCGAGCCGGGTCATCTCGCGGATGACCGACTCGGTGAACGACGCGGTCCGCGAGGATGCGTTCATCCCACCTCCGAGCGTCCGGACGGAAGGGCCGCTATGGTAGCGCGCGTGCTTGCCGAGCTCGCCCGCGCCGTGCGAACCCGCCGCGTCGCTGCCCGGGAGCTGGTCGCCCTCGCCCTCGACCGCATCGAGCGGCTGGACGGCGAGCTCGGCTCGGTGGTCGCGCTCCGGGCGGAGGAGGCGCTCGCGGAGGCCGCCGCGCTCGACGAGCGCGTCGCGGCCGGCGAGGACCCGGGACCGCTCGCCGGCGTGCCGTTCCTCGTCAAGGACATCGAGGACCTCGCGGGGATGCCGACGACGTGGGGCTCGCGCCTGTTCGAGGACGCCCCGCCGGCCACCCGAGACGGGCTCGTGCCCAGGCGGCTCCGGGCGGCCGGCGCGATCCCCCTCGGCAAGACCAACACGCCGGAGTTCGCCACCGAGGGGTTCACCTCGAACCTCCTGTTCGGCACGACGCGAAACCCGTGGGCGCCCGAGTGGTCGCCCGGCGGGTCCTCGGGCGGCTCCGGCGCCGCGGTCGCGGCCGGCCTGGCTCCGATCGGGACGGCGACGGACGGCGGGGGCTCGATCCGCATCCCCTCGGCCTTCTGCGGTCTGGTCGGGATCAAGCCGACGAACGGCGTGGTCGCCCGCGATCCCATCCCGCCCTGGATCGACCTGTCGACCGACGGACCGCTCGCGACCTCGGTCGCCGACCTCCGGCTGCTGCTGCGGGTCGAGGCCGGTCCCGAGCCCGGAGACCCGACCGCGCTGCCGTCGTGGCGGCCTGGCCCGGGAGGCATGCCGAGCCGGGTGATCGCGGCGCCGCGGTTCACGCCGTGGGGGCCGCTGCCGCGGCCCGTCAGAGAGCTGTTCGAGCGGGCGCTCGCCGACCTGGAGCGCGAGCTCGGGCTCCCGGTCGAGACCGTCGAGCCGGAGGCGATCTTCCGCTCGGGCAACCCCGACACGGACTGGTTCGTGCTGTGTCCGGCCGAGCACGTCGGGCTGCTCGGCCGCGAGGTCGTCGAGCGGAACCTCGACCGCATGCACCCCACGACGCAGGCTTTCATGCGGGAAGGGCTCCGCGCCACGATCGAGGAGTACCTGGCCGCCCGCCGGCGGCGATTCGAGTACGTGCGCGAGCTCGACGAGCTCCTCGGGGCGGACGCCGTCGTCGTCACGCCAACGCTCGCCTCGGAGGGATGGCTCGCGGAGGGGCGGATGCCGGGATCCCAGGAGCTCGGCGTCCCGGCCGAGGTCTACAACACGGCCGTCCAGAACCTCACCGGCCACCCCGCGATCTCGCTCCCGGCCGGGCGGTCCTCGAACGGCGTGCCGTTCGGGCTGCAGGTCACGGCCCCGAGGTTCCGGGACGACCTGCTCCTCAACCTGGCCGAGGCCTGGGAGCGCGCGCGGCCGTGGCCTCCGGCGGCCGACGGGTACGAGCCCTTCGAGCTCTGAGCCTGCCGGACGCCTACCGGGGGGCGGTCGCGAACACGCCGAGGAGCTCGTAGGCGGCGTGAGCCGCGGCGATCCCGGTCAGCTCCGCGTGGTCGTACGGCGGCGAGACCTCGACGATGTCGGCGGCCACGACGTTCAGACCGGCCAGGCCGCGAAGGATCCCGAGCAGCTCGCGCGAGGTGAGCCCGCCGGCCTCCGGGGTTCCGGTCCCGGGCGCGTGGGCGGGGTCGAGCACGTCGACGTCGATCGAGACGTAGATCGGCGCATCGCCCAGCCGATGGCGGACGCGCTCGACGACCCCGGCGACCCCCGCGGTCTCGAGCTCCATCGCCGGCACGATCCGGAACCCGAACCGCTCGTCGTCGGCCAGGTCGGCGCGAGAGTAGATCGACCCTCGGATCCCAACGTGCATCGAGCGGTCCTCGAGCAGCAGCCCCTCCTCCCAGGCGCGCCGAAACGGCGTGCCGTGCGTGTACGGGGCGCCGAAGTACGTGTCCCAGGTGTCGAGGTGCGCGTCGAAGTGCAGCAGGGCGACCGGTCCCGCCGACCGCCGCGCCACGCGAAGCAACGGGAGCGCGATCGTGTGGTCGCCGCCGATCGCGAGGAGCCGGCTCGCACCCGACAGGACCTCCTCGGCCCCCGTCTCGATCGAGCGGATCGCCTCCTGGATGTCGAACGGGTTGCAGGGCAGGTCGCCCGCGTCCGCAACCTGCTGCTCGCCGAACGGCTCGACGTCGAGCCCGGGATGGTACGCCCGGAGCAGGCGGGAGGCCGTGCGCACGTGGTGCGGCCCGAACCGCGCTCCCGGGCGGTAGGTCACACCGGAGTCGAACGGAACGCCCACGATCGCGACGTCGCACCGCTCGATCTGGTCGCGCCGGGGAAGGCGCGCGAAGGTCGAGGGGCCGGCGTAGCGCGGAACGCGGAGCGCGTCGACGGGACCGACGGGCCCCGCCGGTGGATTCGGTTCGTCCGGCATCCGAGCCTCCGCGGGCGATGGGCGCGCCCCGGCGGGACGGGCCCGCCCGGGGCGCACCGCGGAGCATACACCTTGCGGCCCGTGCCTATCAAGCGATAGGCGCCCCGCCGGACGCTCCGACACCGCTGACTCACTCGAACAGGTCGGCAACCTCCCGAGCGCATCGCTCGATCGCGCCGAACAGCTCCCGCCGCTGGTCCTCGGGGAGCTCCGCCTCAAGCAGCGGCTCGACCTCCTCGTCGGCCTCGTCCAGGTGGGCGGTCAAGAGGGCGTGGAGGCTGTAGAGGATGCGCCGGAGCTCGCGCTCGGCCCGGGCCGAGCCGGCGCGAAGCTGCGCGAGCTGGTGCTCGAGCTCGTCCACGAGACGCCCGACCTGCACGTGACACTGGGTCATGCGGATGCCGATGGTCGGCTCTCCGGTCCGGTCGCGGACGAGCGGCATGAGCACCCGACCCTCGGCCACGGCGTGTGGCATCACCGTATGGGCGAGGAACTCGTGGGCCCTGGCGGCGCGGTCGAGCACCCCGACCGGCGGCAGCGTGCCGATCTCGTCGGCCAGCTCCCGCAGCGTCTCGAGCTCCGCCCTAATGAGCGCGTGCTCCTCATGGATGGTTCGTGCTCCGGATCCCATGCTCCTCACCGCCTTCTCCAGGATCGGTACCGCGTCGCGAACTCGCCGATCAGCCGCACTCGCTCCTCCATCACCGCCGCCCACTCGTCGAGCGCGCGACGACCGGCGTCGGTGAGCTCGTACTCCCGCCGGCGAGGGCCCGTCGGATCGTCCGACCACCGCGAGCTCACGTGGCCGAGCGACTCCAGGCACCGGAGCGTCTTGTAGACCTGCCCCACGTCGATCTCGCCCTCCGACACGCCCATCTCCTGCAGGCGCTGGATCAACGCGTATCCGTGCGCGGGCCGCTCCGTGAGCAGGACCAGGATGAACGGCGCCATCCACCGTCGGCGGCCGCCGCAGGCGGCCCAGCCCCGGTGCAACGGGTTGCCCTTCTCGTCCCGCGACGACGCGATCTCGGCGACCCGGGGTGCGGCCTCCACCCGGGCCCCGCCCGCGAGCGGACCCGTGCCGCTCACGCGGGTGCACCTCCCGAACCGCTCCGCAGCCGAAGGACCGCGAGCGCGACCGGACGGTAGATCGCGTGCGCGAACTTGCCGAACGGCGCGAGCAGCACCAGGGTCATCGACACCGCCACGTGGAACAGGAACACCGGGTAGCCCCAGCCCGGCGCGTCGGGCAGGTACAGGGCGAGCTCGAGCGCGAACCCGCTCACCCCCGCGAACCACAGCAGCCACAAGAACCACCAGTCCGAGACCGACGACCGGGCCACCGATCGCTCTCGTTTGCGAACCCTGCGAACGATGGACACGGACGTTCCGTACACGAGCAGCAGCCCCCCGAGCGTTCCGAGCAGCCGGACGGGGTACCAGAGGGGCACGTGGACGCCGGTTGGCTTCAGGCCGGTCAGGTCGAGCAGAAAATCGGCGATCGTTGCGACCAGGAGGCCGAGGAAGCCCCACATCGTGGCGGCGTGGATGAACCAGCGCCGCAGGTACCACGGGCGGGCCTCCACGCCGGGGTCGTCGGCGCACTCGCGCCGCATCCGCTCCTGAGCGATGGACTCGCGCGCGACCGCGAACCAGACGGCCTCGCCAATGGCCCGGGTCGAGCGCGTACCGTGTTCGGCCGGCCGCACGCGGGAGAGGGTGCGGCAGCAGCGTACGAGTCCGCCGATCGCGGCCACCCCGAACGCCGCGAGGATCGCGATCCCGAGGTTGTGAACGAACGTGGCCGGCAGGTACTCGAAGAGCGCGATCTCCCGGCCCGACACCGGCCGGTGCGCCGTGTACAGGAAGGCCGCGAGCGCCCCCACGAGGAGCGTGATGAACACCGTCGCGAACGGCGCCGAGGTCGCGAGCCTCCGGGCCAGGCCCGTGTGGTCGTGGCTCGCCGTCGCCCAGCGGCGGGCGGCGGCCATGAACCCAGCGGGATCGGCGTCGCGGGGGCAGCTCTGCGTGCACTCGCCGCACGCGTAGCAGGACCATACCTCCGGGCTGGCCGCGAGCCGATCCCGCATCCCGAGCTGCGCGTAGCGGATGAGCCTGCGTGGGAACGCCCCATCCTCGGTCCCGATCGGACAGACGGCGGTGCAGCTGCCGCAGTTGAAGCAGGCCGAGACGTCCACCGCGCCGAACCGCTCCAGCTCCGGGATGAGGCTGCGCTCGAGCCGAACCGGCGCGAGACTCCTGTCCTGCGTCGTGACGCTCATGCTCGTGGATCCTCTCGGGTCAGCGCGTATCGGGGGTAGTCGCCCTCTTCGTCTACCTCGGCGACCACGCCGTACTTCCGCAAGGCGGTGAGCATCCACAGCGCCTCGCGCGGCGAGATCCCGGCCGCCTCCGCGACCTGCGGCGCCGTGCGGGGGCCGTCGGCGAGCGACCGGCGGACCGCCGCCTTGATGCGGTTCTGCTCGCGCACCCGCTCCAGGAGGTCGGCCGGCGCCTGGCCGTGGAGCTCCTTGTAGACGGCGATCGTCCCCTTCGTCTTCGCCGTCGTCGTCTCGGCGCTCATCCGGTCGTCACCTCCGATGGGTCGATCGCCCTCGGGAAGCCGGCCGGATCGGCGGTGATCGCGTCCACCATGGCCAGGTACTGGCTCATCTCCCATCCCTGGACGTCGACCGCGCCGTTCGGGCAAACGGCCACGCATGCTCCGCATCCCTTGCAGGCCACCGGGTTCACGTACGCGCGCGGCACCACGACCCCCTCGTCGAGCTCGACGTCTTGGAGCCCCACGGCGCCGGGGTACGGGCACGTGGCCACGCACTCGCCGGAGCCCCGGCACCGCGACAGATCGACGCGGGCGACGAACGGCTCCATCTCGACCTGGTCGCCCGCGAGCAGCGTCGCGACCTTGGCCGCCGCCGCCGAGGCCGACGTGGTGCTCTCCGCGATGTCCATCGGGCCGCGCGCGGTCCCGGCGAGGAGGATTCCGGGGATCGCGCTCTCGACCGGCCGAAGCTTCGGATGTACCTCGAGCAGGAACCCGTCGGCGCCGGTTGGCGCCTTGGTCATCGCGACGAGATCCTCGACGGGTCCCGGCTCCATCGCGGTCGCGAGAACCACGAGATCGACCGGAACCTCGAGCTCGGCTCCGAACGTGAGGGTGTCGCGGGTGCGAACCAGCAGCGGGTACGGGTCCTCGCGCGGCGCGGGCTCGACCGTTGCCCGCTCGTCGGTGGGCACGCGGACGAACACGACGCCGGCCTCCCCCGCCCGCCGGTACTCCTGCTCCTGATCCCTCGCGTAGGTGCGGATGTCCCGGTACACGTCGACCACCCGCACGGCGGGGAAGCGCCGTCGCGTCTCGGCCGCAGCGCGCACGGTGGCGGTGCAGCACACGCGCGAGCAGTACGTGTTCAAGCGTCCGCTCGCACCCGGCTCGTCGACGCCCTCGACCTGACGGCTCCCGACGCAGTGCAGGAACGCGATCGCCCGCACCGGCCCGTCGATCCCGAGCGCGCGCGCCGGATCGGCCTCGCCCTCGGCCGCGTACAGACGCCGCTGGTAGTCCGCGAGCGTCACCACCCGCGGATGGCCGAACCCGTACCGACCACGAGCGGGCTCGTGATCGCGGAAGCCCGTGGCGACCACGATCGCTCCGACCTCGACCTCCTCGTCGCAGGGGTGCCCGTCGGTCTCCTCACGGACCGCGCGGAGACCGACGTGGAAATCGCCGACGTAGCCGGTGACCTGGCAGACCTCCGTCGACAGTCGAACCTCCACCAGGGGCTCGTCGCGAACCTGCGACACGAGGCGCTCGATCAGCGCCCTTCCCGGCTCGTCGGTGGGGTACGTTCGACCCAGGCGCAGCACGTGTCCGCCGAGCTCGTTCGAGCGCTCGACCAGGACCACCGGCATCCCCCACCGGGCCAGATCGAGCGCGGCCCGCAGACCGGCCACCCCTCCGCCGACGACCAGCGTGCGGTGGACGGCGTCCACGCGGACCTCGTCGAGCTCGCGCAGCAGTGCCGCCTTGGCGATCGCGGCCTCGACGAGCCGCGCGGCCTTCTCGGTGGCCGCGGCCTGGTCGTGGACGTGAGCCCAGCTCACCTGCTCGCGGATGTTCGCGTGCTGGTAGAGGTAGGGGTTCAGCCCGGCTCGAGCGACCACCCGACGAAACGTCGTCTCGTGCAGACTCGGCGTGCAGGCGGCCACGACCACCCGATCCAGGCCGAGCTCCCGGACGTCCTGCTCGATCGTGCTCTGACCCTCGTCCGAGCACATGAACTGGAGGTGCCAGGCGACGACGACGTCCTCGTCGGCCCCGGCCCGAGCGGCGACGGCCTCGACATCCACGACGTCGCTGATGTTGCCGCCGCAGTGACAGACGTAGACGCCGATCCGCCTGCGGTCGGATCCCTCGGAGCCCCGGTCAGCCACGAGCCACCTCCACCAGCTCGTCGGCGGTCTCGGTCGAGCGCCGCAGGTACCCGGCGACGCGCATCGCCACCGCGCTCGCCTCGGCCACCGTGTCGACGATGTCCTTCGGCGCGAGCGCCGTACCTGCGGCGAACATGCCGGGTACCTCGGTGCCGGTGACGTCGAGCGCCGCATCGGCCGAGCGGACGAACCCGTATCGATCCGTCCGGACCGGCGCGAAACGACCCACGTCGTCTCCCGGCTCGAGTCCCACCGAGAGCACGACCAGGTCGTGGCGCACGTCCTCCACCCGACCGTCCTCCTCCTGATGCTCGATTCGCAGATCCACGTCGCCATCCGGACGCGGAGTGATCCTCGCCACCTTGGCCTTGACGAAGTTGATGCCCATCGAACGGGCGGTCTGGTAGAACTCCTCGTATCCCTTGCCGAACGTGCGGATGTCCATGTGGTAGATCGTGATGTCGGCGAGCGGCAGCGCCCCCGACAGCAACATCGCCTGCTTGATCGCGTACATGCAGCACACGCGGGAGCAGTAGGGAACGCCGAGGGTCTCGTCCCGCGAGCCGGCGCACTGCACGTACGCGATGCGCTCGGGGATCTTGCCGTCCGACGGCCGCAGCACGCGGCCGTAGGGGCCGTTCGGTGCGAGCAGTCGCTCCATGTCCAGGCCGCTGATGACGTTTCCGGTCCGGCCCGCGACGTACTCCCGCTTGGCATCGGTCGGCGTGGGCCGGTAGCCGGTGGCAAGGACCACCGCCCGCGCGCGCGCCTCGATCGCCTCCGGCTCCTGCAGCAGATCGATGGCGCCGGCCGGGCAGGCCTTCTCGCACTTGCCGCACAGGATGCAGTTCGCGAGGTCGAGGACGGCCTTCTGTGGGATCGCCGTTCCGAAGGGCACGGCGATCGCGCGGCGCGCTCCGAGCCCACCGTCGAACTCGTGCGGGACGTCGACCGGGCACGCGTACTCGCACAGCCGGCAACCGGTGCACGCGTCCTCGTTCACGTACCGCGGGCGCTTCACGATCCGGGCCTCGAACCCTCCGGGCACCCGCGTGATCGAGGTCACATCGGAGTAGGTGAGGGTCGTCACCAGGTCGTGGTGCGCGGCGGCCGACATCTTCGGCGTGGTGATGCAGCTCGCACAGTCCATGGTCGGGAAGACCTTCGACAGCCCGATCATGTGGCCGCCGATGCTGGCCTCACGCTCGACGAGCAGCACCCGGTACCCCTGGTCGCCGAGGTCGAGCGATGCCTGGAGACCGGCGATCCCCGCGCCGACGACGAGCACGTCGGCGTCGATGCGTCGAGCGAACGCCGCCGCGCTCACGGGGACTCACTCCCCACGGGCTCGGGCCCGCGCGCCAGCTCGGCGGCGACCGGGCCCAGCTCCTCTACCACCCGTGCGAGGTCCCCGACCTCTTTCACGAAGGCTTTCGTGCACACCGAGCAGATCGCGGTGAGCCTCAGCCTCCGGATGTCGAGGCCGCGCTCCTTCATCTGCCGGTACACCCGGTTGATCCGGGCGGCGAGGCGCTCGTAGGACCCCTCGTACGGACTGTCGGTCCCGCAGGAGGCGATCAGGATGCCGTCGATCCCCCGCTCGAAGCAGTGCCAGTAGAAGGACTCAGGGAACATCACGGGATCCGGCGTTGGAAGGACATACGTGTTCGCGGGGTAGTCCAGGTGCGCCTGACCCGTCGCGTCGATCCCCGGATAGGCGCAGAGGAGCGACGCGAGCACCAGGATCCTCGTCGACCGCGCGTTCGTCTGGGCTTGGAGGTCCATCAGCGCCCCACTCGCGCCTGCAGAGCTGCTCATCAGCGGCAGCGCTCACTTCTTACGGCGGACGAACACCCGCTCGTAGCCGTCGGCGGCAAGGACTCCGAGGAACTCGTGGCCGACCTTGCCGGCCCACGCCTCGACGTCCGACTTGGTCTGGGGATCGCTGGACCAGATCTCCAGGATCCCGTCGATCCCCACGCCGCCGATGCCCTTCTTGGCCTCCAGCAGCGGGCCGGGGCAGGCCGATCCCCGAGCGTCCACCCTCTTGTCCGGAACGAGCGACGCGAGCTCCGCCGCTTCGCGTACGGTGGTCATGGTGCCTCCTTCGATTGCCTCGCGCGAACGGTCGGTCTTCGTCCACTCAGTAGACGAGGCTGTTCGTGGCCGAGGTGATCTCCGCGACGAACCGGCCGGCGGCCACGACCTCGGCTCCCTCCACAAGCCCCTCCGGAGGAATCTGCCGCGCCTTGATGCAGGGGCTGCAGACGAGCAGCTTGCCGCCGAGCTCGCGGATCGTGGGCAGCAGCTCCCGGATCGGAGTGAACTCGGGTGCCTCGACCTTCTCCGCGATGCCTTCCTGCACCAGGCGAACGCCCTCGGCCTGGAAGCCCATGACGACCTCCACGTCCGAGGCGAGCGCCGCGGCGGCCATGACGAACGGGATCGTGGCGAGCTCCGCCTCGTCCGGCCCGTGCGTGACCATGATCACGAGCTTCTGCTGACCCGGCATGGCGACACCTCCCGGTTCTGTATGCCCAGGGCCAACATAGGTCGCAGTCCTCTAGATCCCCGAGGCCAAACGGTCCCGATCCCGCCCGGCGATGGTCCCGAGGCAGCGCACCGTCGCACCGACAGGCGTATGTCGCTGAAATCCTTGCGGCGCAAACATGTCTGGGATGGGAGCCGAGGGACCCTAGGGTAGATGCCCGAGGGCACTCTCGGGTGCCCGCCCGAGGCGCGTGGCCCGATACCAGCTGCCAACGCGTGCGCGGTCGCCATCGCGGCGATCGCCGCGACCACGAGCGCAAGGGACCGACGAATTGGAATAGCCGTCGAGACGCGCGCGTTCCCCTGCACAAAGCGAGGAATGGAGCCATGCCTGCGATCACCGTCGACGACCTCACGCTCCTGGACCGCCTGCCGCCGGTGGACCCTGCGCTGCGGCAGCGGCGGGTGCGAAGCGTGACGGTCGCCCCGCACGGCCTCGAGGGCGAGGGGTTCCCGGTCCGGCGCGCGTTCGCGGGAGCGGACCTCACCGACCTCGACCCGTTCATCCACATGGACCAGATGGGCGAGGTCGAGTACGCGCCCGGCGAGCCGAAGGGCACGCCCTGGCATCCGCACCGCGGGTTCGAGACCGTCACCTACATGATCGACGGCATCTTCGAGCACCAGGACTCGAACGGCGGCGGCGGCGTGATCACGAACGGCGACACCCAGTGGATGACGGCCGGAGCGGGGATCCTGCACATCGAGCGGCCGCCCGAGCACCTGGTCGCGAGCGGCGGGCTGTTCCACGGGCTGCAGCTATGGGTGAACCTCCCGAGGACCCAGAAGTGGGCGCCGCCGAGGTACCAGGACCTGCGCGCCCGCGAGGTGGCCCTGCTCGCCTCGCCCGACGCCGGCGCGCTCGTGCGGGTGATCGCGGGTGAGATCGCCGGCCATCGCGGGCCCGGCGACACGTACACACCCATGACGATGGTGCACGCCACGGTGTCCCCCGGGGCGCGTCTCGAGCTTCCCTGGCGCCCCGACTTCAACGCGCTCGCCTACGTGCTCGCCGGGTTCGGCACCGTCGGCGTCGAGCGCCATCCCGTCGCCACCGGCCAGCTCGCGGTGTTCGGCCCCGGCGACGCCGTCCGGCTGGAGGCGGCGAGGACCCAGGAGTCGAGATCGCCCGCGCTCGAGGTGCTCCTGCTCGGCGGCCGGCCGATCCGCGAGCCGGTCGCCTGGTACGGGCCGTTCGTCATGAACACGCGCGACGAGCTGATCCAGGCCTTCGAGGACTACCAGGCGGGCCGCCTCGGCACCATCCCGGCCGCCCACCACACCCCGGACCACGTCGTCGAGTCGACGCCGCAGCCGGACCGGCTGCAGCCGGACCCCGAGCTCGGAACGAGCCCCGACCGCGAGTGAGCCGACCTGCCTTGCGGCCGGACGACGCTCGGTCGACGATGGGTGGGTGAGGGAGCCGGTCCGAGTCCCGCGAACGGTCGAGCGCTCGAGCGAGCCGATCGTCGGATGGCGCGCGTGGAACCTCTCCGACGAGCCCGGGGAGGGTCCGATGCTCCACCCCGTCGGGCCGGGGGTCGACGTCTGGCGCCCGCGGGTCGCGCTCCACGCACGCTGCGGCGCGCGGCCATTGCTCCGGCTGCTCGGGTGGTCGCACCGGGCCCCGGACCCTCGATGCACCTGCGGGATCTACGCCGCGCGCTCGCTGCTCGAGCTCGACCGGCCGAGGCCCGCATGGCCGCCGCCGCCGGTCGTGGGGACGGTGTCGCTGTGGGGGCGGGTCGTCGAGCACGAGCGCGGCTGGCGCGCCGCCTCCGCGTACCCGGCCCGCCTGCGGCTCGTGTGCGCGATGTGCGCCTGGTTCGAACCGGGCCCCGGCGTCCCGCTGGTCGTGCACGCGTTCGTCGGGCGCCTGTACGCGCTCTGCGCCCGGCACCGCGGTGGGATCCAGGTGCCGGACGGGCGGCGCTCCTCGCCCACGTCGCTCGACCCAAGGGAGCTCCAGAGCCGGCTCCTCGACGCGTACGCCGTCGAGCTCGTCCCGCTCGACCAGGTCGCGCCCCTGTTCCGCCTGCCGCGGACGCCGGAGCCCCGATTCGCCTACCTCCCCTCGATCCGCGTGGTTCCCGCCGAGGAGTGAGCGCAGCCCGCCCGAGCCTGCCGGAGAGCCCACCGATCTTCTTCGAGTGATCCGGCGCCCGGTCGGCTGCGAATCAGGCGGTCGAGAAGTCGCTTCGAGGAGGAGGACGATGGCTGAGCTGTCACGCCGCACCTTCCTTCGCCGCGCGTCGGCCGGCGCCGTCGCGGGCGCGGGGGCGCTGGGGGCGATCGCGGGCGGGGCGCCCACTCGAGCCCTCGCGCGGGGCCTGCGCGAGGCCGCGGACCCCGCGGAGACGGACGGCACCGAGCCCGTCGTGGCGTACGTGAGCGACGCGGGACGGGGCGAGGTCACGATCATGGTGGGCACCCGAGAGGTGACGCACCGCGATCCGGACCTCGTCCGGCGCATCCGTCGCGCGGCCTCCTGAGCCAGAGCCTCCGCCCACGACCGCACGTCCGCCGCTCGTGAGACGTCGCATCGAACCCAGGGCGCCAGCGCCCCAGACGATCGAGAGGTGATCGATGTCTTCGCACCGTGAAGCGCCGGGGATCTCAAAGGACCCGGTCGCCGACAACACCGACCTGTACGCGTTCGTCAGCCCGGACCGACCGGACACCGTCACGCTGATCGCCAACTACATCCCGCTCGAGGACCCTCCGGG
>JAJPHY010000122.1 GCA_021325015.1 Actinomycetota bacterium
CCCCCCCGAGGAACGCTCCCAGTCGCCGGTGCCCCCTCCGGTCGAAGGTCACGAGCCTCAAGGGAGGCTGATGATACGCCCGCCGGAGGGCGGTTTCTCGATATCCGTGGGTCAGTTCGCCCGAGCCGTTCGGGACGCCCGGACTTGGGGAGAATCCGACGGCCCGGATAGGATAGGGGCCGAGCTCGGACGTCTCGCGCAAGGAGGCGACTTCCATGCCGGAGCAAGGGTTCCGCATTACCTACGCCACCATGTCCGCCGACAACGAGGAGCTTCACAAGCTCTACGACCGGGGCATCGAGGTCGCGAGGTCCTGGCTGGGTCAGAAGCATCCCTTCTACGTGAACGGTGAGCCCCGCGAGGGCAGCGGCTACAAGGAGGTTCGCTCTCCGATCGACCACGACATCGTCATCGGGGAGTTCGCGCAGGCCACGCGGGAGGACGTGCGGGACGCCATCGCCGTGGCCAAGGCCTTCTCGACGGAGTGGGGCAACACCCCGTGGCAGGAACGCATCGCGATCGTTCGCAGGGCCGCCGACCTGATCACGGAACGGCGCTACGAGCTGGCCGCGCTGATGGCCATGGAGGTGGGGAAGAACCGCCTCGAGGCGCTCGGCGACGTGGAGGAGTCGGCGGATCTCCTTCGCTGGAACTGCAACGAGATGGAGAAGCACAACGGCTTCACGACCCCGATGCAGTCCCTCGGCTCGCCGGGCGAGTACTACGACATGCTCCGTCCCTACGGCGTCTGGGCGGTCATCAGCCCGTTCAACTTCCCCATGGCGCTCGCCGCAGGACCCTCGTCGGGGGCGCTCGTGGCCGGCAATTGCGTGGTGTTCAAGCCCGCGCACATGGGGGTCTTCACGGGCCTCAAGCTCTACGAGGCCTACCGCGACGCCGGCCTGCCGGCCGGGGCCTTCCAGTTCCTGTCGGGGCCTGGGAGCGTCGTCGGGGACGAGATCGTGAACCACCCCGACGTGGGGGGCATCACCTTCACCGGCTCCTACGAGGTCGGCATGGGGATCTACAAGGGGTTCGCCAAGGACTTCCCCAAGCCGGTCATCTGCGAGATGGGCGGGAAGAACCCGACCATCGTGAGCGACAAGGCGGACCTCGACAAGGCGACGGACGGGGTCCTTCGCTCCGCGTTCGGGTTCGGAGGCCAGAAGTGCTCCGCGAACTCGCGCGTGTACGTCCACCGGAACGTCTACGACGAGTTCCTCCGGCTCCTCAAGGAGAAGACCGAGAAGATCAAGGTCGGCAACCCGCTGGAGAAGGACGTCTACCTGGGGCCCGTGATCGATGAGAACGCCCTCGCCACCTTCGAGGAGGCGGCGGCCGAGGCGAGGAAGAACGGAAGGATCATCACGGGCGGCGAGCGACTGACCGAGGGCGAGTACGCGAAGGGCAACTACGTCCAGCCGACCATCGTCGAGGTGCCGCTCGACTCCTGGGTCTGGAAGAAGGAGCTGTTCGTGCCACTCGTCGCGGTGGCGCCCTACGACGACCTGGACGAGGCCATCCGGCTGGCGAACGACACCGAGTACGGTCTCACCGCCGGGTTCTACAGCGAGGACCGGGCCGAGATCGACCGCTGGCTGAACTCCATCGAGGCGGGCGTCATCTACGTGAACCGCCGGGCCGGGGCTACCACGGGGGCGTGGCCGGGCGTCCAGCCCTTCGGCGGCTGGAAGGGCTCCGGGACCACGGGCAAGGCCGGCGGCGGGCCGTACTACGTCACCCAGTACATGCGGGAGCAGTCCCGGACGGTGATCGAGGAGTGAGCGCGACCGAGATCACCGACCTGTCGGCGGCCGAGGCCCCGCTCCTCGTCACCGAGATCCCGGGGCCCGAGGCGGCGGCCCGGATCGAGCGCGACCGCAGGGTCACGAGCCCGTCGCTGCCGCGCGCCTACCCCTTCGTGCCCCGTCGCGGGTCCGGCTCGGTGGTCGAGGACGTGGACGGCAACCTCTTCCTCGATCTGAACGCCGGGATCGCCGTGGCCTCCACGGGTCACGCCCATCCCAAGGTCGTCGAGGCGATCAAGCGGCAGGCCGAGAGCCTGATCCACTACTCGGCGAGCGACTTCTACCTTCCGATCTACGCGGAGGTGTGCGAGCAGCTCGACCGGATCTCCCCGATGTCGGGCCCGACCCGCGCCTTCCTGACCAACTCCGGGACCGAGGCCGTCGAGGGCGCCCTCAAGCTCGCGCGGTACCACACCGGCCGGCAGTACGTGATCGCGATGATCGGCTCGTTCCACGGGAGGTCGTACGGCAGCGTCTCGCTCACGGCCAGCAAGGTGAAGTACCGAGCCAACTTCGGCCCGATGCTGCCGGGGGTCTTCCACACGTACTTCGGCGACTTCGAGCACATCGAGAGCGTGCTCTTCCAGCACCTGGTGGCCCCGCACGAGGTGGCGGCCATCGTGGTGGAGCCGATCCTGGGCGAGGGTGGGTACGTTCCACCTCCGGAGGGCTGGTTCCCGTATCTGCGCGAGCTCTGCGATCGCCACGGCATCCTGCTCGTGGCCGACGAGGTACAGAGCGGCATGGGGCGGACCGGCATGATGTGGGCGATCCAGCACTTCGGCGTCGAGCCCGACATCCTGCTCGCCGGCAAGGGGATCGCGAGCGGCATGCCGCTCGGGGCGTTCGTCGCGCGGGAGGACCTCATGACGTGGGAGGTCGGCGCGCACGGGTCGACCTACGCGGGAAACCCGCTTTCCTGCGCCGCCGCGCTCGCGACGATCGAGCTGATCGAGGGCGGCCTCATGGACAACGCGACGGCCGTTGGGCGAGCTCTGATGGACGGCCTCAGGGGCCTCCAGGCCCGTCACGAGATCATCCGCGAGGTGCGCGGGCTCGGTCTCATGATCGGGATCGAGTTCCCGAGTCACGACGTCGCGTCGGCCGTCGAGCAGACCGCGTTCCACAAAGGTCTGCTGGTGCTCGGGTGCGGAGAGCGGGCGATCCGCATGTCGCCGCCGCTCGTGTTCCGCGAGGACCAGGCGAGGACCGCGCTCGCGCTGTTCGAGGAGGCGGTGGCCGACGTCGAGCGCGGGACCTGAGGTGAGCCCGGGCCGACCTGCGGACGTCGGTCGGTCTCCGGCGCGTCCGGCTGCCGAGTGAGAGGGCGATGAGCAAGGTCGCGACGATGCGGGACGCGGTCGCGGAGCTCGTTCGCGACGGCGACACCGTTGCGATCGAGGGCTTCACCCACCTCATCTGCTTCGCCGCGGGGCACGAGATCATCCGGCAGCGCAAGCGAGACCTGACCCTCTGCCGGCTCACGCCCGACGTGATCTACGACCAGATGATCGGCGCCGGCGTGGCTCGCAAGCTCGTCTTCTCGTGGCTCGGCAACCCCGGCGTCGGCTCCCTCCACGCGGTCCGCCGGCGGATCGAGCACGCCGATCCCGAGCCGCTCGAGATCGAGGAGTACAGCCACTTCGGCATGGTCTGCCGGTACGTGGCCGGAGCGGCCAACCTGCCCTTCTTCCCGATCCGGAGTTACTACGAGAGCGACATCCCGCGCGTGAACCCGAACATCAAACCGATGCGCTCCCCGTACGGGGACGGGACCGAGGTGTACGTGGTGCCCCCGCTTCGGCCCGACGTGACGATCGTGCACGCGCAGCGGGCGACGGCCGAAGGAGACACGCAGATCTGGGGCCTGATGGGGTGCCAGAAGGAAGCCGCGTTCGCGGCCGATCGGGTGATCGTCGTGTGCGAGGAGATCGTGGACGAGGCGGTCGTCCGCCGAGACCCCAACCGAACGGTGCTCCCGGGCGTGGTCGTGGACGCCGTGGTGCCCGAGCCGTTCGGGTGTCATCCGAGCTACGCGCAGGGCTACTACGACCGCGACAACGCCTTCTACCTGGAGTGGGAGAACGTGTCGCGGGACCCCGAGGCGCTCGAGGCGTGGCTGAAGGAGTGGGTCTACGAGCTCGAGAGCCACGCCGAGTACGTGGAGAAGATGGGCGCCGAGCGCTGGGAGCGCCTGAAGCCCGGGGTCGCGACCTCGGGCGAGGTCAACTACGGGGACTACTCGTGAGCGGCGACGGCGAGCTCGGCTACTCGAAGAACGAGATCATGATCGCCGCGAGCGCCCGCACGCTCGCCGGCGAGCGAATCTGCTTCGTGGGTGTGGGACTGCCGAACATCGTCTGCAACCTGGCCCAGCGAACGGTCGCCCCCGATCTGCAGCTCGTGTACGAGGCCGGCGTGTTCGGCGCTCGGCCGGCGCGCCTGCCGCTCTCGATCGGGGATCCATCGCTCGTTACGGGGTCGACGGCGGTGACGTCGATGTTCGAGCTGTTCGCGTTCTACCTCCAGGCCGGGCTGATCGACGCCGCGTTCCTCGGTGGGGCGCAGATCGACCGCTTCGGCAACCTGAACACGACCGTGATCGGCGAGTACCGCTCGCCGAAGGTGCGATTGCCCGGCTCCGGAGGGGCGTGCGAGATCGCGATCCACGCCCGGAAGGTTCTCGTGATCATGCGGCAGGCCCAGCGATCGTTCGTCGAGCGACTCCACTTCCGGACCTCGCCCGGACACTCGGGCGACCCCGAGCACGACCGCGCGAGGGGCTGGTTCGGCAGCGGCCCGACGAGCGTCGTCACCGACCTCGGAACCTACGGCTTCGACGAGGCGACCGGCGAGATGACCCTCCTCACGCTCCACCCCGGGGTCACGCTCGACGAGGTGCGAGCCAACATGGGCTGGGAGCCGAAGCTCGCCGAGGACCTCGGCGAGACTCCGCCGCCCACCGACGAGGAGCTCCGGTTGATCCGTGAGGAGCTCGACCCCGAGGGCATCTACACCCGATAGGGCATAGGCGGCCGCAGGTCCCGAGGGGGCGCGGTCGCGCGGCCCACGGGCCCGACCCGGCCGGGACGTAGAGTGAGGGACGGCGACGAACGAGGAGCGAGCCGATGAGCCACGTCTTCCACCGCGTGCTGAACCGGGAGCTGCCCAGGGCCGTTCGAGCCCTGGGGGTGTGGATCGAGGATGCGGAGGGCAAGCGGTACCTGGACGGCGCGGGAGGGGCGATCGTCTCCAACATCGGCCACGGGGATCGGAGCCTCGTCGAGGCGATGGCGGCCCAAGCCGGCCGCGTCGACTACGTCCACGGCACCATGTTCACGACCGAGGCGCTCGAGTCCTACGCCGAGGACGTCGCCCCGCTCCTGCCCGTGGAGAACGCGCGGATCTACCCGGTCTCCGGGGGGAGCGAGGCGGTGGAGACGGCGATCAAGCTCGCCCGGTCCTACCACCTGGCCCGGGGTGAGGATCGCCAGGTGGTGATCGGACGGCGGGCCTCCTACCACGGGAACAGCCTCGGAGCGCTCGACGCCGGGGGCAAGGAGACGCTGCGCCGCCCCTACGTGCCGTGGCTCGGGCGGTTCCATCACGTCGAGCCCGCGTACGAGTACCGCTGCGCGATGCCCGGCCATCCCGCCGAGTGCGGACTGCGCCACGCCGAAGCGCTCGAGCGCGCGATCGTGGAGATCGGAGCCGGCCGCGTCGCGGCGTTCATCGCGGAGCCGGTGGTGGGCGCCACCCTCGCGGCCGCCGTTCCGACCGACGACTACTGGCCGGCGGTGGCCGAGGTCTGCCGCCGTCACGGCGTGCTGGTGATCGCCGACGAGGTCATGACGGGCTTCGGGCGAACCGGTCGGTGGTTCGGCCTCGACCACTGGGATGTGCGGGCCGACATCGTGACGTGCGGGAAGGGCTCGACCAGCGGGTACTGGCCGTTCGGGTTCGCGGCCGCGAGCGGCGAGGTGTTCGAGACGGTGCGACCCAAGGGTTTCGTCCATGGGTTCACCTGGTCCCACAACGGGATCGGCGCCGCGGTGGCGCACGCGACGCTTCGGCGCCTGCGCGAGGACGATCTCGTGGAGGCCAGCAGGTCCATGGGCGAGCGGTTGCTGAAGGGCCTCTCCGCGGCGCTTTCCGACTCGCCGATCGTCGGGGACGTGCGGGGTATCGGGCTCATGGTCGGCATCGAGCTGGTCGCCGACCGCGAGCGCAAGACCCCGTTCCCGCGCGCGGACCAGGTCACGGAACGGGTGGTCGCGGCGGCCCGAGAGCGCGGACTTCTCCTGTACTCGAGCACGGGGCACGTCGACGGGGTGAACGGCGACCTGGTGATGCTCGGACCGCCCTTCGTGCTCTCCGAGGAGGAGTGCGGGCTGATCGTCGAGCGAACCTCGGCCGCGGTCGAGGCTGTGGTCTGAGCGTGAGGCTCCGTCGGTGAGCGATGCCGTCGCGCTGATCCTGTGCCCGGAGGCGCGGATCTACAACCACGGCCCCCAGCATCCGCTTCGACCCGAGCGCGTCCTGTACACGTGGGACCTCATCACGGCGTGCGGACTGCTCGAACGCTCGAACGTCTCGATCGTGCACTGCCGGATCGCGACCGACGACGAGATCGAGATGGTCCACACCCCGCAGTTCGTCGATGCCACCCGCCGGGCCGGTCACGGGGAGGAGGGCGCCTGGTCTCGGTTCGGATACGGACCGGGCGACAACCCGATCTTCGGCGACATGCACGAGGCGGCCGCGCTCGTGACCGGCGCCTCGCTCGCCGCGGCCGAGGCGATCCAGGGCGGCCGGGCCCAGCACGCGTTCAACGCGGCCGGGGGGCTCCACCACGCGATGCCCTCCCGGGCCTCCGGGTTCTGCGTGTACAACGACCCGGCGATCGCGATCGCATGGCTGCTGCGTCACGGTGTGGAGAAGGTGGCGTACGTGGACGTCGATGTGCACCACGGCGACGGGGTGCAGGCCATCTTCTACGACGACCCGCGGGTGGTGACGATCTCCATCCACGAGTCCGGGCAGTACCTGTTCCCGGGCACCGGGTTCATCACGGAGCGAGGGGTGGCCGGCGCGGAGGGCACCAAGGTGAACGTGCCACTCGAGCCGGGAACCTCCGATGAGGGATGGCTGACGGCGCTGCGCGAGATCGTGCCGCCGATCGTGCGCGCGTTCGCCCCCACCGTCCTGGTCACCCAGCTGGGCTGCGACTCGCACCACACCGACCCGCTGGCGCACCTGAGGCTCACGACGCGGGCGTACCGGGAGGCCGCCCGTATCCTCCACGACCTCGCGCACGAGGCGGCCGGCGGCCGGTGGCTGGCGACGGGAGGAGGCGGCTACCAGTGGGCCCGCGTGGTGCCGCGTGCGTGGACGATCTACTTCGCCGAGATGTGCGGGGCGGAGCTTCCCGACGCGCTGCCCGAGTCCTGGATCGAGACCGTGGAGTTCGAGCTGCGCGGAGCCGTTCCCACGACGTTCTCGGAGGAGCCCCTCCCGGGCGACGAGCTGGATCCGCGGACCCGCGACGTGATCGAGCAGGTGAAGCGGACGTGCTTCCCGTTCTTCGGCCTGGTGCCGTGAGCCCTCGGCGCGTCAAGCTGGTCTGCACGCTCGGTCCGGCGACCGGCACGCGGGCCGGGATCCGCGCGCTCGCCGAGGCGGGGTGCGAGGTCTTCCGGGTGAACCTCTCGCACGGCGATCCCGCCGCGCACGCCGACCTGATCCGGGCGGTCCGGGCCGTCTCCGAGGAGCTCGGGAGGGACGTCGCGGTGATGGCGGATCTTCCTGGTCCGAAGATCCGCCTCGGCGAGCTCGCGACGGAGCCGCTCGCGCTCTCGGCGGGCGACACTTTCGTGCTGCGTCCCGGCGGGCCGCCGGGCGACGCGACGGGGGCGCCGACCACCTACCCGGGGCTCGCACACGACGTGCGCCCCGGAGATCCGGTGCTGCTCGCCGACGGGGCGGTCGAGCTCGTCGTGCGGACCGTCCGCGCCGGCGAAGTCGTGACCGAATGCGTACGTGCCGGGTCGGTGCGCTCGGGCGCCGGCGTGAACGTCCCCGCCGAGCGCCTGGGCCTTCCGGCGATCACCGAGCGCGACCGCCGGGGCCTGACGACCGTGCTCGAGCTCGAGGTGGATCTCGTGGCCCAGTCGTTCGTGCGGGGTGGCGACGACCTCGTGGGGCTCCGGGCGCTCATGGGCGACCGCCCCGTCCCGATCGTCGCCAAGGTGGAGACGAGACCGGCGGTCGAGGCCTTCGACGACGTGCTGGCCCGGGCCGACGCGATCATGGTGGCCAGGGGCGACCTGGGCGTCGAGCTCCCGATGGAGGAGATCCCGGTGCTGCAGAAGGAGCGCCTGCGTCGCTCGCGCGCCGCCGGGAAGCCCGCGATCGTGGCGACGCAGATGCTGGAGTCGATGGTCCACGCGCCCCGCCCGACCCGCGCCGAGGCGAGCGACGTGGCCAACGCGGTCCTGGACGGCGCCGACGCGATCATGCTCTCCGCCGAGACCGCGATCGGGGAGTTCGCGGTGGAGGCGGCGCGCGCCGCCGTCCGGATCGCGGAGGTCGCCGAGGAGCGCGGCTCCGGTTTCCGCGTTCCCGCCGAGCCGTGCCGTCACACAGACGAGGCCGCCGCGGTTGCCCATGCGGCCGCCCAGTTGGCGGCCGGCGACCCCGCCGTCGTGGCGATCGCCTGTTTCACCCGAACGGGACGCACCGCCGCGCTGCTGTCGACGGAGCGGCCCACCTCGCCGATCTACGCCTTCTCACCCGATCCCGCCGTCCGTCGCGCGCTCGCTCTCCGGTGGGGGGTGCGGGCGCTCCCGGCTTCGCTCCCCGCCGACACCGATCAGATGATCGAGCTCATGGACGCCGGGCTCCGCGAGAGCGGTGTCGTGCGGGAGGGCGACGCGGTCGTAATCTCGGGGGCGCTTCCGGCGGGCACCGCTCGGACCAACATGCTCAAGATCCATCACGTCGGCGAGCCGACGCGCTGAGCGAAAGGGACCGTGGCCCCGGGCCGGCCCGGCTCACGCCCTGGTTCCGGGCAGGCGCCGGCTCACGGTCCGAACGCCCCATCGGTAGAGGGGCGGCGTCAGCACCCGGAACGCCTCGAGGGGGCCGAGCCCGCGTGGAACGTTGACCTCGGGTGCCCGGTCGTTCTCGATCGCTCGCACGATCGCCCGAGCGACGCGATCCGCACGCATCACGAGCAGTCTCGGCACGTGGGTCTGCGGAAATCCCTCGGTTCGGGCGAAGCCGGGATTCACGCTGGTGACGCGGATCCCCCTGGGGCGGAGCTCGTAGTACAGGGCTTCCGAAAACGCGACCACGGCGTGCTTGGTCGCTCCGTAGACCGAGGCTCCCGGTGTGGCGAAGCGCCCGGCGAGCGACGCCACGTTGACGATGTGTCCCCGACTGCGCTCCAGCATCATCGGCAGGAACACGCGGGTGCACAGCATGACTCCCAGGACGTTCACGCGGACGACCCGCTCGATCGTGGACGGCGACAGGCTCTCGAGGGATCCACCACCCGCCACCCCCGCGTTGTTCACGAGCACGTCGCACCGGCCGAAGGCCTCGTCGACGCGGTCGCGAAGCTCCTGGAGGTCGGCGAGGCTGGTGACGTCGCAGCCGACGACGAGCGATCGGCCTCCGCGCGAGCCGATCTGATCGGCCACCGCCTCCAGGCGCTCCACCCGCCGAGCGGCGAGCACGACGGTTGCGCCCCGCTTCGCCAGGCGCTTGGCGGTGAGCTCGCCGAAGCCGGAGGAGGCGCCCGTCACGACCGCCACGGCGCCCTCGAGCTCCACTCACACCCCCCGAGGCGCGAGTGAGAACCCGTTTGACCTCGCGATCCGCACGGACTCGGTCATGGAAATCCTCGTTACGATGGCTCGATGGACGTTATCGAATCACATGCGGCCAGGCTCCCGCGGATCGACGACCGCTGGGAACCGCGGGCGTTCGGCCACGGCGAGCTGGTCGAGGGGCTCCTTCGAGGCCGGATCGCCGGACCGGCGGTCAGCCACCCGATGGACAACGTGCTGCGGAACATCCAGCTGCTCTGCGACGGAGACCCCGACAAGCAGTTCGGCCTGACCGGCGTTTCGGGCGCGATGTCGCCCGTCGAGGTGCTCGAGCTGGTGGCGCGCGCCTCCGGGTTTGCACCGGACCCGCGCGTCTCCTCGGGACCGGTCCCGGTGGACCCGGAGCTCGTGCTCCGGGCGTGTGAGGAGGTCGGGGACCGGCTCGCGCTCGCCTGCCGTCGCGGCGAACGGGTGGTTCTCGCGACCGGGCACCCGGTGGGGCTCGCGCACCTGTACATCGAGGTCGGCCGTCAGCTCGCGCGCCGGGGCGTCGAGCTGCTGCGTCCCCACGAAGGAGTGCCCTGGTCGGAGGGTGGCCGGCCTCACTCCTGGGAGATCCGCTACCTCGAGGGCGTCGCGATGCTGACCGACGGGGCCTCCATGCGTCACACGCACAGCGGGGAGCCGATGCTCCGGATGCTCGAGGAGACCGTGCCGGACCTCGTCTTCGCGGATCACGGCTTCGCCGGCGCGGCGATCCAGGCCGGGGTGGAGACGCTCTCCATCGCCGACGTCAACGATCCCGCGCTGCTGGTCGCGCGGGCGCAGGGCCGGACGGAGACCGTCATCGTGATGGACGACAACGTCCAGCCGGAGGACTACTGGCCCTGCTTCCAGGCGATCTGCGCCCGCCTGCCCTGATCCGGCGCCCTCGCCTCGGTTGCCCCGGGTAGAATCGGCCCACAGTGAACGACACACGCTGCTCCGAGGCACGGTTCGTACGGGTGATCGGGGTCGCAGACCCCCTGCGAGAGTCCATGTCGGTCGATCTACCCACGGATCGGGAGGATCCGCCAGCGGACTGAGTCCGACCACGCACGGAACGGGCCTCCTGGAGGGCACGGGACCTGCCCACACGGAGGCGAGGGTGAACGAGCACGAGGCGCTCGTCGGTCGAGCGGTGCGCGAGAAGCACACGGTGCTCCTGATCGGCGGGCTGGACACCGGCAAGACCACGCTGTCGAAGCTCCTGTTACGGACCGCGGTCCAGGAAGGACGTCGGTGCGCCTTCGTGGACGCGGACGTCGGACAGAAGTCGGTCGGCCCCCCGGCGACCATCACGATGAGGCTGATCCACACGGTCGCCGATCTGGAGCCCGAGGCCCTGATGCGGGCCGATGCGCTGTCCTTCGTCGGGTCGACGTCGCCCGAGGGTCACCTGCTCCAGGTGGTCACGGGCGTCGCCAACCTGGCCGCGCGCGCGCGTGAGGCGGGGGCCGAGTTCCTCGTCGTAGATACGAGCGGCCTCGTGTCCGGAATCTACGGCCAGATCCTCAAGTACCACAAGGTCGAGATGCTCCGGCCCGACCTCGTCGTGGGACTCCAGCGGGGGGAGGAGCTGCAGCCGCTCCTCGGCGTGATCCAGCGCTTCTTCCGGACCGAGGTCGTACCGCTCGGCGTCCACCCCGACGTCGTGCCCACGACCGTCGAGGAACGAGCGCAGAATCGGGAGACGGCCATGGCCAGGTACTTTGCCGACGAGCTCCACCGCTGGCGCGTCAAGCCGACCGTGTTCATGCCGGCGCTGCCACCGCTCTTCGACCTCGCCCAGCTCGATCGACTCCTGGTCGGGCTCTCCGACGGGGCCGGCGCCTACCTGGGCGTGGGGTTTCTCGAGTACGCATCGGAGGAGGGGGTGCTGCGCCTGATCTCTCCCGTGGCAGAAGGCCCCAAGGCGCTTAGACTGGGCTCCGTTCGCCTGGAGGAGCGCTACCGCGCCAAGCGAGTCGACCTCCGCAACCTGTTCGGCTCTGAATAGCGGAAAGGGAGTCCGTGCCGTCGCTGATCAAGAAGCGTCGCAAGAAGATGCGCAAGAAGAAGCACAAGAAGCTGCTGAAGAGGACTCGCTGGCAGCGTCGTCAGCAGGGTCGCTGAGCGACTCGAGCCCCGAACGATGAGGACGACGGGGCGGCGGATCGGGTGGTTTCGCGCCGGCGTGCTCGCCGCGCTCGCGACGGCGATCCTCGCCTCGTCGTGTGGACCAAGCGCCGGGAGCTCGCGTCGGGCAGAGCTGTCTGCCTCTCGGGCCGTCACCTTCCGATCGGTCGACGGTGTGAGGCTCTCGGGACGCCTGTTCGGGAGTGGCACCGACGGCGTGGTGCTCTCGCACATGCTGCCCGCCGACCAGTCCTCGTGGTGGGACTTCGCGAGGAAGCTGGCCGACCGCGGCTACCTGGTGCTCACCTACGACTTCCGCGGCTACTGTCCGGGCGGCGACGCCGGCTGCTCGCAGGGAAGCAAGGACGTCGCGGCGATCTGGCAGGACGTGATCGGCGCCATCCGGTTCCTGCGGAGCCAGGGAGCCCACCGGATCGAGCTCGTGGGGGCGAGCATGGGAGGAACGGCCTCGCTCGTCGCCGCCTCGAGGCCGGGAACGGACGTCGCGGCGGTGGTCACCCTTTCGGCGCCAACGTCGATCGAGGGGCTCACGGCGGACGAGAGCGTGCTGACCAACGTCTCCGCCGCCAAGCTGTTCGTGGCGGGGAACTCCGACCCCACCGGCTCCGCCCAGGCCGCGCAGCAGCTCTACGACGAGTCCCCGCCACCCAAGCGGGTCGAGATCGTCACGTCACCGGACCACGGCACGGATCTGCTCTCGGGCAATCAGGCGGGTATCGTCCAGACACTGATCTTCAACTACCTCGACCAGTACTCGGGTGTCTGAGTGCGGCCCATCGTCTTCCTCACCGACTACGGCCTGGCCGACGAGTTCGTCGGCGTCTGCCACGCCGTGATCGCGAGGGTCGCGCCGGAGGTGCGCGTGATCGACCTGACGCACGCGGTTCCACGCCACAGCGTGCTCCACGGAGCCGTGACGCTCGGGAGGTCCGTCCGGTTCGCGCCCGAGGACTCCGTCTTCCTCGCGGTGGTCGATCCCGGGGTCGGGTCCGAGCGCAGGCCGATCGCCGTCGAGGCCTCCTCGGGAGCCGTCCTCGTGGGACCCGATAACGGCCTGCTCTCGATGGCGTGGGACGCGCTGGGCGGGGCCACGCGCGCCGTCGCGATCACCTCCGAAGAGGTCGTGCTTCACCCGGTGTCGCGGACCTTTCACGGGCGGGACCTGTTCGCGCCGGCCGCGGCGCATCTCGCCGCCGGGCTGCCCCTCGAGCGTCTCGGGCCCGAGGTTGAGCTCGATTCGCTCCACCGCGTGGACCTCGCCCGGCCGATGGTGACGCCCGGAGCGATCGGCGCTCGGGTGGTGGCGATCGACGGCTTCGGGAACGTCCAGCTGAACGCCACGCCGGAGGATCTGACCGCCGCGGGTCTCGCGGGCCCGCTCTCGGTCGGGCGGTGGACGATCCCGCGGGCGGCCACGTTCGCCGACGTTCCAAGGGGGGCGCTGGCCGCGATCGTGGACTCACAGGGCTTCGTGGCCCTCGTGGTGAACCACGGGAGCGCGGCGAAGGTGCTGGGTCTCGAGCCGGGGGCGACGCTGACGCTCACGCGGGGAGGCGACCCCCCGGCGCCCGAGGGTCGCTAGCGGGCCCCGCTGAGGCTCGGGTAGGGGGTACCCGGGGCCGGTCCCGGATACGGGGGCCGGTCTCGGGTCGCAATTGCGATCTGCCACACGGCGGCCGCGGTGAGCAGGAGGAACAGGCAGAGGAGCGTGATCAGCGTGACCCGGCGCACGGCCCGAGGCTAGCAGGCGGCGGGCCGGGGCCGAGGCCCCGGCCCGCCGCCCCCGGGCCCGCGACCGACTCAGGAGACGACGCTCACGTCGAACGAACCCTTGCCCTTGACGATGAGGTCCTGGGCCTGGATCAGTCTGGTCCCGAACCCGGTCGCGATGAGGTCGTTGGGGTGGCCCCCCCCGTTCAGGAGCGCGAGCAGCTGGTCGAACGAGCGAACCCGCCCCCGAACCCTGGAGCGCCCGGTGCCGCCGCGCAGGCCGACGGTCTCGACTCCGCGCGCCCAGACCGGGACCCGCAGGTGCATGGTGGCGACGACGTTCGGACCGCCGTCCGCCGGCGTGAGGGTGGTCTCGATCGTGATGCGAGTGCCGGGCCGGGCGCGCAGCACGCGCCGCTCGGCGAGCGCCGGCTGGAGCGTGCTCGCCGTCCGGATCCTCGTGATGGTCCCCACGAGCTTGCGTGCGGAGATCTCTCCCTCGGCGTGGACGCTCGTGAACGTCACCGGCTCGAAGCGGTTGAAGGCGAGCTGGTACATGGCCTCGGTCAGCTTGTAGGCGGCCGACGTGGCGTCGTACTCCGAATAGGCCATCGAGCGGTTCTGGACGGTGAACGGCGTCCCGTCCGCCGTCTCTCCGTCGATCGTGTAGCGGATGTTCAGGGTGCCCGCTCCATACTGGTCGAAGACCAGCTGGAGGTTCGTGAACACGTGACTGCCCACGATCTCGGGGCCCCAGAAGCCCTTCTGGTACAGGATGTCGGTCTCGCCGCTGCGCGAGCGCCCGGTGTCGAGGTCCGTGAAGGTCGTGGTCACCGGAGCCATGGGGGGCAGGTCGCCCGCCTGCCCGACGATCCCCGCCAGGCGGTCCTGAACGATTGTGCCGTGCGCCTCGGTCAGGTTGCCGAACTTCGTGGGTCCGTACAGGCCGCTGGGGTCGTCGAGGACCGTGACGATGTCGGCGTCGTTCATCCCGAAGGAGACCTGGCCGTTGAAGAAGAACGGGTGACCCCATCCCACGTCCAGGCTCCCGCAGGCGAACGTGACGGTCGCCAGGCCGAAGTAGCTGACGTCGCCGTACGAGAGGGCCGCCGCCATCGGCTGGCCGGGGGCGAGCGGGGTCGGGACGAGACCCGCGGCGTCGCTCGCGGCCCCGGCGGCGTAGGCCACGAAGGGCAGGTGCTTGCGCTCGAGCAGGTCCTGCAGGTGCTGGAGGCGCGCCGCGGTGATCCCGGTGACGCCGAGCGGGATCGCGAGCCGCTGGGCCGTCGAGGGCGCCTCAACAGCAGGCACCCCGGCGGCCCGGGCGACCGATGCTCGGATCGAGCGGCTCACGTGGATTGACCGGGGGAGGGCCGGCGCAGGCGACGAGCCCTGCACGAGGCTCACCATGTACTCGGCCGGCGTGAAGGCGCCGACCGCCGGGCCCGAGGGGAAGTACTTGTAGGAGGTGGCCCCGGCCAGCCGCCCCTGGATGTAGACGGGAGACCCCGACATGCCGGCGGCGAACCCGTGGGAGGCGTCCAGGAAGGACTGCGGCCCGGTGATCTCGAAGAAGACCAGATCGAACCCCGGCGCGATCGCGTTTGCCGCGATTCCGATGACCCGGATGTCGAAGGGGACCGGCGTGTTCCCCGAGAGGGTCGTCAGCCCGGTTCCGGTCATGCCGGGCTGGATCTGGCTCACGGGGAAGACGGCCGGCGGGCTGGCGCAGCTTGCGTCTGCGGGCGCCGGAGCGGCCGGAAGCGTCAGGGTCAACAGCACCAGCGAGAGCAACAAGGCTCGGACGATGCCGCGACGTTGAGCGGGAAGGACGTTGCGCACGGGGGCCACCTCCTTGTCGAACCGATCCTACGCCTCAGACGCGGGCCGCGGCGGTCGGGTTCCGATGCCGATCGCCGCCGGGGCGATCAGGAGAGGAGGGACAGCTGGGCTTCGCAGAGCTCCCGGTCGTGGGTCAGCACGTCGCGGAGCGCGCGTTCGTCGTCGAGGTAGGGCCGGAGGTCGAGCTCGAGGGTGATCGAGCCGCCGAACCCCTCCGCCGCAAGGTGTCGCAAGAAGTCGTCGATTGCCAGGACGCCCCGGCCGAGCGGCAGGTGCGAGTCCCAGCCCCGCCCCGCGTTGTCGGACAGATGGACGTGGAGCAGGCGGTCGCCCAGCCGATCCCGAACCCGAGAGGGATCGAGTCCTGCGACGGCGGCGTGGCTGGTGTCGAGCACCACGTGCGGGAACCGCTCGAGCTCGTCCAGGGTTTGCCCGGCATGGAACGAAACCCTCCCCCGCCCGGGGAGGCGGATCGGGAACATGTTCTCGACGGCGACCCGCACCCCCGTCTGCTGGGCAAGGCCCGGGAGCTGTTCGTTCAGCCATCGCCGGTAGCCGGCCTGCCAGCGGAACGGGGGATGGACGACCACGAGGGGGGCGTCGACCTCCTCGGCGAGCTCGATCGCGCGGTAGATCTTGCCGACCGGATCGGTCCCCCAGACCCTCCGGGTCATGAGGAGGAACGGGGCGTGGATCGCTCGAACCTCGAGCTCGTGGTCGTCGGCCAGGGTCCGCAGGCGTCTCGGCTCCTGGGTGTCCGGGTCCCGGGTGACCATCACCTCGACGCCGTCGAAGCCCGCCCCTCGGATGCGCTGGAAGGCCTCCCGGAGGGGCCTGGCGAAGAACGCGCCCGTCGAACACGAGAGCGTCGGTCCGGGGAAGGGGGCGTCCGCCACGCGGGCGATTGTACCGACGAATCCGGGGCCGGTGCGTATGCTGCCTGCGCGATGTGGATCTTTCCGCTCGGTGCGGCGCTGATCGCCCTGGCCTTCGCCGGGTCGCTTGCGCGGCAGTGGATCTCCCGCCGCCGTCCCTATCAGGTCGTGTGGACCGTGGCGCTCCTCATGTACGCGGCGGCGTCCTTCGCCCTCTTCCTGGGCGTCCTCGACGGATGGTCGACGGCCGAGTACCGGGTCTACTGGGTCTTCGGAGCCATCCTGAACGTCCCGTACTTGCTTCTCGGTGAGCTGTACCTGCTCGTCAGACGACGTGCGGTCGTCGATGGGCTGCTCGTCGTCCTGCTGTTCCTCACCGCATTCGCCGTGTCAAGGGTGCGGACGGCGGCGATCGTGGGCGGGCTCGCCAAGGACCTCCCCCTCGGCAAGGACGTGTTCGGGGACGGCTCCCTCCCGTACCGGCTCGCGCAGTACTACGCCTACCCCGCGTACGTCCTGCTCGTCGCGGCGTGCGCCTGGTCGGCGTGGCGGATGCGGGGGCGGCCGGAGCTCCGCGCCCGGTTCACGGGGACGCTGCTGATCGCGGCCGGCGCGACCGTCGTGGCGATCGGGTCGGGGGTCGGGGCGGGGCTCGACGTCGTGCCGGTGTTCTCGGTCGGCCTGCTCGTCGGTATCGCGGTCATGTTCTGGGGCTTCCTCCGGGCCTCGGGTCCGCGCGCCCCCGCCGGTTCCCCGTCGCGGACGCCCTAGGTACCGAACGGGCCAATCCTTGGGGTCGAGCGAGCCGGGTCTCCTATGCGGCGCCCGTGAGGCTCGCGTGCCACACGTGCCCGTCTCGGGAGGGGGCGCTCATGCGGGAGCCGATCGCCTCCTCCGTGATCAGGATCTCGTCGTACGGGCGCGGGTCGAAGGTGAGGCGGATGTAGACGAGTCCATCCTCGGGAAGGAACATGTCGCCGACCGGGACGAACGTTCCGCCGCTCCCGAGCCAGAGCTGGTAGGCGTGGCCCGGCGCCGGCTCGGGGACGTCGCGCCCGACGATGTACATGCGCTCGAAGCCGGGACCCGAGACCTCGACCATGCCCGGGCTCGAGCGATCCATCGACGTGAGGCTCACCGAGCTCGCCCCCGGCTGCTGGAGCGTCCCAACGAAGTCGGAGAGCTGCACCTTGGCGTGCTCGGCCTTGGAGGCGCGGCTGGCGAGCGACATCGAGAGCCCGCTCAGCGTGACCAGCGCGATCACGCCGGCGGCCGCGGCGACGAGGGTCGCACGACGACGCCGACCGGAGACGTGCTCCAGCTGTCGCCGCAGGCGGGGCAGCATCAGCTCCGGGGGGGCGACCGGCGACGGAGCGAGGGCGAGCTCGCCGGCGACCGACTGGAAGCCGGCGAGCGTGTCACGGCACATCGGACAGGAGGGGACGTGCTCGGACAGGAGCCGATCGGCCTCGATCGCGTCCTCGCCGGAGAGGGCGAGCAGCGCGTATCCGGCGAGGAGCTCCTCGATGCGTTCGTGCTCCCCGTTCACCATCGTTCCCTCGTCTGGGCTCGGCACGTCAGTCCTCGCGGTACAGGGCTCGCCGGAGCTTGCGCATGGCGGCGAGCGTCCTCGTCTTCACGGTGCCGACGGGGATGCCGAGCTCCTCGGCGATCCTCGCCTGCGTGTACCCCCCGAAGTAGGCCAGCTCCACCACCCTCCGCTGGTCGGGAGGGAGCGTCTGGAGCGCCTCCCTGATCTCGCGTCGCCGCTCGACCAGGTAGGCGTCCTCGACGATCTCATCCGCTACATCTTCGCCGGTACGGGGCTCGAGGTTCGAGGCCCGCTCGGCGCGTTTGCGGAGGCGCTCCTCCCGGCGGACGGCGTCCACCGCCCGGTGGTGGACGAGGGACAGGAAGAAGGTCCGGAACGGGCCTCTGGCGGCATCGTAGGCCTCCGGCGTCCTCCACAGCGCGAGGAAGGAGTCGTGAACCACCTCCTGAGCCAGCGCGTCCTGCCCGGTGACCCGAAGCGCGAGGGCGTAGGCCGGCGGGGCGTAGCGACGATACAGGTCCTCGAACGCGGCCCGGTCGCCCGATCCCAGCCTCCGGTGGAGCTCGAGGTCGAGACGGTCCTCCTCGTGCATCACCTCGTTGTATCACCCCGTCGCGTCGGCCAACGAGCAGGCGGGAGAGCCGCCCGCCGATAGGATGGCCGTCCGTGGAACCGCGCGTTCGCCTGTACTCGAGGCCGGGGTGCGGGCTGTGCGACGAGGCCCGAGAGGTGATCCTGGCCGAGCGGGCCCGAACGCGCTTCGCGTTCGAGGAGATCGACGTCTCGGGCGACGACGGCCTCGAGCTCGAGTACGGGATCCGGATCCCCGTGGTGCTGGTGAACGGGGAGGAGCGCTTCGAGATCCGGGTCGACCCGGCCGCCTTCGCCCGGGCCGTCCGCCGGCCCGTGTCCGGTCCGTAGCCGTTCCGGTGCAGAGCTTGCGCATTTGTGCAAGGAAGACGTCGAGTGCGCTAGGATGCGGCGGTGAGCGCACGCTCCATCCCCGAGGCCACCGTGGGGCGCCTGCCCGTCTACCTTCGCGCGCTGGTGGAGATGGCCGAGAACGGAGCTTCGACCACCTCCTCGGAGGAGCGGGCCGCCGCGGCCGGCGTGAACTCGGCGAAGGTCCGTAAGGACCTCTCCCACCTCGGCTCCTACGGAACCCGGGGCGTGGGGTACGACGTCGCGTACCTGATCCACCAGGTCCGTCGGGAGCTCGGGCTGACACAGGACTGGCCGATCGTGATCGTGGGGGTCGGGAACCTCGGTCATGCCCTCGCCAACTACCGGGGGTTCGCCGAGCGTGGATTCCGAACGGCGGCACTCGTCGACGCAGAGCCCGCGAAGGTCGGGGAGGTCGTGGGCGGGCTCCCGATCCGGCCGGTCGACGACCTGCCGGAGATCGTCCGCGCCAACCCCGGCGCGATGGGCGTGATCTGCACGCCCGCGTCCGAGGCGCAGAAGGTCGCCGATCTGCTGGTCGCCTCCGGCGTCCGCTCGATCCTGAACTTCGCTCCGGTCGTTCTCCAGGCGCCGCCGGGGGTCTCGGTTCGGAAGGTCGATCTCGCGGTCGAGCTGCAGATCCTGGCCTTCTACGAGCAACGGAACGCGGCGCTCGCGGACGTCAAGCGTCGCGGGCGAGCGGTCGCCGATCTTGCCCGGGTCTGACGCGGGCGCGCCCGCCTACTTCGCGATCGTGAACCAGAGGGTGATGAACACCGCGAGGACCATGATGCCGAACAGAATGAACTGCACGACGCCCTGGTCGAGCAGCGGAACGCTCTGCTGTGCCAGCATGCTGGATCCCTCCTAGGTGAGTGAGCAGGAAGTGGGGTTCGGGACGAGCCTTCGTGTGCTCGAGATGCACCCCACTTCGGGCGAGCGATGGCCTCGGGCACGGATCGGCCCATGTTCGC
>JAJPHY010000009.1 GCA_021325015.1 Actinomycetota bacterium
CGGCGAGGCCAAGTGGGCCCGGACGGTCGGCGCATCGAGGAGCGTGTGAGACTCCAGAGGAAGACCGCTTCCCTCCCACGCGTTCGCGACGACCTGAGGTTCGCGACCTGCGCGCGGGAGCAGATCCAAGGGTGTCCATGACATCAGGACCCCGCGGTCTGCTTCATCGGCTGCGATGCGCTCCCCTCCCGAGCGCTGGACCGCCGGCCACACGTTCGGCAGACTCTCGCCGGGGATGCGCGCGTACGTGGCGGTGACCGACAACGACTGGTTCCGGTACCTGGCCGGCGTGCCCGACCTCGACGAGGTCAACTTCTGGCAGCCGAGTGGCGGTCGGGCGTTCCACGCGCTCGGCCCCGGCGAGGTCCGCTGTTCAAGCTCCACTCCCCCATCGGCAAGATCGCGGGTGGCGGGTTCTTCGCCCACCACTCGACGCTTCCGGTGAGCCTGGCCTGGGAGGCGTTTGGCCACAAGAACGGAGCCCGCTCGCTGCAGGAGATGCGAGAGCGGATCGAGCGGTACCGGCGCACCCCGCCCGATCCGGCCGAGGACTACACCGTGGGCTGCATCGTGCTCTCCGAGCCGTTCTTCTTCCCGCCCGACGAGTGGTTCCCGCCGCCGGAGGACTTCCACCCGAGCATCCAGGTGGGCAAGACCTACGACCTTCGCAGACCTCCGCACGGGACCAAGCTCTGGGAGGACGTGCAGCTCCGCCTGCTCGCCTCGCACCCCGACCTCGAGGAGATGGAGGAGACCGTCCGCTTCGGCGAGCCGGTCCCGGTCCGGCACCGGCTCGGCCAGGGGAGCTTCCGGGTGCTCGTCACGGACACGTACGAGCGCCGTTGCGCCGTGACCCAGGAGCGGGTGCTGCCGGTGCTCGAGGCCGCTCACATCAAGCCGGTCGCCGCCGGCGGCGCCCACCGGATCGACAACGGCCTGCTGCTCCGCTCGGACCTGCACAAGCTCTTCGACCGCGGCTACGTGACGGTCACGCCCGAGCACCGGATCCGCGTGAGCCGCCGCCTGCGCGAGGACTTCGACAACGGCGAGTACTACCTGCGCTTCGACGGCAACGAGATCTGGCTCCCCCGACGCCCCGAGGACCGCCCCGTCCCGGGCTTCCTCGAGTGGCACGCCGACGTCGTGTTCAGGGGGTAGGAGGACGGCCGGCTCGCCCGTCGCCCTCATCGCCCGCGGGGGCTTCCGGAGACTTCGGCTTCGCCCCCGGCGCCGGACCCTTCGGTGGCGGCGCGAGCTCGGTGACGAGCTTGGGCCCCGCGGGATACCCGCCGCGAGAGTCGACCGTTCCCTTGTCGCCCCTGCCCCCGCTCATCTCATGCCTCGATGAACTCCAGGTACTCGACTTCCTCCCACCGGACGAGGATACCCGAGCCCCGCAAGACCGGATGCCCCTCTGCGTCCGTCAAGACCGGATGCCCCTCTGCGTCCGTCAGGAACTCTCCCGTCTGCGGATCCACATCGACGGCCTGGACGAGGTAGAGGTCCTGTTCGTCCGGGTACCCCGTCGCGTACGAACGAGCACCGCCGCCCGTCTGCGTGGCGAACGCGCCACTCAGCCAGACACCGCTCTTCATGCGCAAGCGGATCCAACCGTCGGGCGCGTGCGCGAACAGGTGATCCCACGCCCGGGGCGCCGCGTTCGGGCCGGTGAAGATCCGCGCCCAGGCACGACGCTTCCTGGTACCTCGGCCGACGATCGTGCCCGATGCGAGCGGCAGCGCCACATATGCGACCAGCACCAGCCACAGAGCCAGCGGCGCCTGTGCCGCGGCGACCCTCCCCGTGCGGACCCATGCCACCCAGACGAGATACGTGGCGGGAGCGAAGAGCGCGTGAACGATCGCGGAGATGCCCACGAACCGCAACGCGCGGTCGGTGAAGCGGGTTCCCCACGCACCGGCCTCACGCTCGAACGCCCATGTGTAGAGAGCGCCCGGCAGCAGTCCGATCGTCAGGGCGATCAACGCTTCCAGCGTGTCCGGCATGCGTGCACGCTACCGGGAGGCAGTGACACGGACCGGGCTCTGAGCGGCTATCGGCGTGTCGGACAGGTGCGCTACGCTTCGGCGCAATGGCTCTCCCTCCAGCGGCGCAGGGCACGTCCAGACGATCCGCGGGCCCGCCGTCGTCGAGCGCGCCTTTCCCGCCGGAGACACCGATCGAGGCCCTGGGCCTGTCGACTCGCCCGATGAACTGCCTACGACGCGCGGGTATCCGCACGCTCGGCAAGCTGATCTCCTGTACGCCGGAGGATCTCCTCGCGCTCCCGGCCTTCGGGCAGGGTTGCCTCATCGAGGTCACCAGGAAGCTCGCCACTCTCGGCCTCACCCTGAGGGAGAGGCGGCCCGCTGGCCCCCCCACGTTCCACGCACCGACGCTGGAACAGGCTCTCGACGACCTCATGGCGCGGGCCCGTGTACACCCGGGTCAGCGCGAGGCTCTGAAGGCGCGTCTCGGTTGGGACCGGGCGCGCCCCGCCTCGCTCCAGGAGGCCGGGGACATGGCCGGTGTGACGCGCGAGCGGATGCGCCAGATCCAGAAGCGGTTCGAGCAGACCGTGCAGGGAGTGCGCTTGCCGGCACTCGAGCGCGCGGTATCGCTCCTCGCCGGTGCAGCACCGACGTCGACCCAGCGCGCAGGACGGATGCTGCTGGAGCACGGACTCGCGGAGCGGCCGCTCCACCCTTCCGGCATCGAGCGCCTCGCGCGGGTCGTCGGCCTCGATTCGGGTTTCATGGTTGTCGATCTCACGGGCGGCCGGGGACTTCTCCTTCCCCCGGGACTCGCCAAGGGGACGGAGCTAAAGGACGTCCGGCACGAGCTGGCACGCAGTGCGAGGCCCTTCGGGTTCATCCACGCGGACCTCGCACGCTCGATCCTCCAGGCGGTTCTGGGTCCGCTCGATCAGGTGACCACGCGCGAAGTCCTTATCGCCATGGGCGCCCTGAGCCTCAAGGGAGGATGGTTCTACCTGAGAGCGGATCCCCGCGGACCCGAGATCAGACTCCTGCTCAACGTGCTCGCGGTCGCTGGGGGTACCGCAACTGTCGCGGATCTCCGGGACGCGCTCACCCGACGGCTCAAATGGCGTGGCTCGGCCGGACACCATCAGGAGGGCTGGTACCCGACCGCGGCGGCGATCCGGTCCTTCTGTCTGCAAAGGAGCGACCTCTTCCGCGGCGATGGGGATCTCGTCACCTCGGTGCACCCGCTGGACTGGCGCCAACGGATCACCGGGGCAGAGCGGATCATCATCGAGAGCCTCATGGAGGCGCCAGGGAAGGTGCTGACCAGGGACGAATTGGAACGGCGGGTGACCGCCCGTGGCATGAACCCCAGCACCTTCGGCGTCTACACGACCTACAGTCCGTACCTGAAGGACCTCCGCGGGGGACTGTGGACCCTGCGGGGCGTCGAGCCCGACCCACTGGAGGTCGAGCGCCTGCGGAGGCGCAAGACGCCGCGCCGACGGCAGGTCGACGGCTGGGACTGGCTCCCGGAGGGCAGGCTCCGTATCCGCGTCCGCCTGAGTCGGACCGGCTCGCTCGTCGTGGGCCTGCCGGGCGCCGTGAAGCGGTACCTCCTCGGGCGGGATTTCGCGGCCATCCTCCCGGATGGGACGCGGACCGGGACCGTGCGGGTGGATGACGAGGGCACCTCCTGGGGGTACGGACCCGCTCTGAGACGGTCGGGAGCGCGGGACGGCGAGCTCATGCTCCTGGATTTCGATCTCGCGGGAAGCACCGTGACGATCCACGTGACTCGGGAACGGGAGGAGGCATCGTGAAGCCCCGCGGGGAGGGTGTCAGGAAGCCGCACGTCGTGGCGCTCGCCCTCGCGGAGCTCGGTGGGGCTGGGCGCTGGATCGACACCGAGGACATCGCCGTGCGGGCGCGCGAGCTGGCACCCGAGGCCTTCTCCTGGCGCAAGTACCCGGAGCAGATCGACCTCGATGGGGTCCGTGTGGCTCTCCACGATGCCGGCAAGCCGAGGTATGGATCTCTCGTGGAGGGCTCGGTGAAGACGGGATGGTCCCTCACCCTCGCGGGCGTGGAGTGGGCGAAGGAACACGGAGCGTCCATCAGGCGAGCGCTGACTGGGCGAGCGCGGCCGGCTCGCCGAGACGAGCTCCGCGTCGAGACCCGGAAGCGAGCCCTCGAGCGTGGCCGGATCAAGCGCCTCGTGGCGTGGCGCCTCTGGGAGGCCGGACTCGGAGTCGAGCCCCATCAGGCGGAGGCTGTCTTCCGGGTCGACTCCGAGACGCCCCGCCGCGACGTCCACCTGAAGGTGCAGCGGATGATCGATCTCCTCGCCGACGATCCGACGGTCGGCTCCTTCGTCCGGGACATGGCTGAGCTCGTCTCCGGTCCCCCGGGAGGGGCTTGCAGACGCCCGCGCCGCCGACGGTCCCAGGAGGGGTGACGCGTGGCTGAAGGACTGAAGGTTCGAACGCACGTCGCACGTGATCTGCTCCAGACCGCGCAGCTCTTCCGCAGCCCTGAGGCCGCGATCTGGGAGTACGTCGTCAACAGCATCGAGTACGTCGACCCCGGCGTGCGTCCTGAGGTCCTTGTGCGGATCGATCGCGAGCGACGGGAGATCGCAATCGCAGACAACGGGCGCGGGATGGACGTCGAGGGCCTCCAGGGGTTCTTCACGATGCATGGCGAGAATCCGGACCGCAAGAAGGGGAAGCGAGGCCGCGGGAAGTTCGGCACCGGCAAGGCGGCCGCGTTCGGCATCGCCAAGCGCCTCCACGTCCGCACGGTCCGGAACGGTCAGCGCAACGTCGTGGAGCTCGAGCGACGGGATGTGGAGCGCTCCGGCGGGGGCGAGATCCCGGTCCGGTGGTTGGAGCGCGACGTGCCGACGGACGAGCCGAACGGCACGGTCGTGACCATCGGCGGCCTCCTCCTGTCGCGCATCCCACAAGAAGAGGTGGTGCGGTACATCGAGCGACAGCTCCCCTTCTTCCGCGGGACCGACCCCGTCGTGGTGATCAACGGTCACCGGTGCGAGCCAAGGCGACCGCAGCCGGTCGAGCAGCACGTGTTCCACCCGAGCGCGGAGCAGCGGAGGCTCATCGGAAACATCGAGCTCACCGTCATGGTCGCCGGCGCGCCCCTCGACGAAGGGCTCTTCGGAGTGGCGATCACGACCGCCCCCGGCGCCCTCGTGGCCGTCGAGAGCGCTGGGGTCGAGAAGAAGGACTTCGGCACCTACCTCTTCGGAGAGGTGGAATGCCCGGCCCTCGAGACCGAGCGCTACGAGCTCGCGCCCTACGACGCCACGCGCAGCCTCCGTCTGAACCCCCAGCACCCCGTGGCGGCAGCGCTCATCGGGTTCATCGGAGCCTCGCTCGAGCAGGTCCGCGCGCAGCTCGCCGAGAGCTACCGACAGCGCCGGGACGAGCGCGAGTTCAAGGAGCTGCAGCGGCAGGCGGACCGGATCGCGAAAATCCTCAACGAGGACCTGGCGGAGGTTCGCGAGCGCTTCTCCGAACTCGCCGCCCTCCGCCGGCGCGGAAACGTGGCCCGGGCGGGAGCCCAGCCGGCCGGCGAGGAGCCCGACGGCTTCGCCGAGGGCGGCGACCTCCCAGGGATCCTCGACGAGCTCGACCCGCCCGGCGAGGCCGAAGCCGCAGCCGGGGGCGACGAGGCGCCCGAGATCGAGCGGCGGGGTGAGCCGGACCCCGAGGGACCCGACCGAGTCGGACCTCGCGGTGGCGAAGGCAGACGCCGCCGCGCGCGGGGCGGTCTGCGCGTCGAGTACCGCAACCTCGGAGAGGACGAGGAGCGCGGCCGCTACGACGCCGGCGAGAAGGTGGTCCTCATCAACCTGGACCACCCGATGGTCGCCGCCGCCCGAGACGCGCTCGGGATCGAGGACACCGGGTTCGTGCGTCTGAGCTACGAGATCGCCTTCACGACGTACGCGCTCGGGCTGGCCCGGGAGCTCCTCGCCAAGGATCCGGAGCTCACGGGCGACGACGTTCTGTTCGAGGTCAGGGATACGCTGCGCCGCGTGACCCGCCGCGCCGCCGTGTTGTACCGGGGCACAGCGACACGATGACCCGGACGACCGACGAATCGTACGACCCACGAATCATCTTCCACCGGGCCAACCCATGCGCTTCGGGGAAATCGACCTGCCGGATGAGCTGATCACGGCGCACGGCGAGGGAGAGCTGGTCATCTTCGCCGGCGCCGGGGTGTCTGCACCCCCGCCCTCGAGTCTCCCCGATTTCCGCGTACTGGTCCGGGAGATCGAGGAGACCTCGGGCGCCACGCGAGGGCGGCATGAGGCCTTCGATGCGTTCCTCGGGCGCCTGGCGCGCGAGCACTTCCCGGTACATGAGCAAGTCGAAAGACGCATCGCGCGGTCTGATTCGAAGCCCAACCGGCTCCACCGCGCGATCGCTGGACTCTTCCGGACCGCTGAGTCGGTGAGGATCGTCACCACGAACTTCGACAAGCACCTGAGCACAGCGGTAGGAGCCAGGTGGCCTGGTGTCCCGGAGTACATCGCCCCCGCCTTGCCGCCGGGTGAGGATATCCGCGGCATCGTGTACCTGCACGGCGCGATCGGGGGGCACGGGAAGAACCTCGTGCTCACCGATGAGGACTTCGGCATCGCGTACCTGACGAAGGGCTTCGCTCGGCGCTTCCTGCTCGAGCTGTTCCAGGCGAATCATGTTCTGTTCGTGGGGTTCAGTCACAGGGACACCGTCCTGAACTACCTCGCGAGGGGCCTGCCGCCAGGAACGCTCCGCTACGCGCTGAGCTCCGAAGGGGACGTTCCGCGCTGGCAGAGCCTCGGCATCCAACCGATCGAGTGGCCCAAGGGCGCCCGCCGCGAGACCGTAATTGCTT
Organism: Actinomycetota bacterium; assembly: GCA_021325015.1. Taxonomy (GTDB): domain Bacteria; phylum Actinomycetota; class UBA4738; order UBA4738; family HRBIN12; genus JAJPHY01. The sequence goes on from JAJPHY010000009.1 coordinate 6,894, forward strand.
CGTGCTTCGAGGCCTGGGGGCGAGAGCTCAGTATGAGCCTTGCGGACCATGAACAGCAGGTGCGGGAAGCCGTCGCGCGGGGCCCCAACGGGCTGGATCCCACGTCACGCGACTACCTGGTCGCTAGGATCGGCCATCCGGACACGGCCGCGCTCTTCTGTCGGGCAGCCCGCGATCCGGAATGGCTAAGCTGGCTCGGGAACGTTCCCGAGTTCGAAGCCCTGTTCGCGCCCGACACCGCGGACGGCGAGGTGGCGTGGGAGCTTGCGGGGTGGTTCGCTGAACGGTTCTCCGTCGCCCACCACCCACAGGCGCTCGTCGCGGTGGCCAGACGCGGCGGTCGGATGTCGCCGGTGCTGTGGTATTCGGTGGCCCGCCACCTCTGCGCGAACCGGCCGGATCCCGAGGTCCTCCACGGATGGCTCCCGTTCTTGCTCTCGAATGTTCCCGATACCCCGCACGATCTCCTCGAGTATCTCCTCAAAGACACCCGTTCAGGGGACGACGACGACCTCGCTCTCAGCCTGTTCGACTACCTCACGGAGCCGCGCGCGACCGCCAGGGTGTTTCCGGCACTCTTCACGGAGACCGCCCAAGACCAGGCCCTGATCGAGCCCAAGGCGCGTGGCGATGCGTACTGGCTGGGCGAGTGCCTGGAGAAGGTCTTCGGCCCGCGCCCGAACGTCTTCGCCCGCGATCTCTTGGCGATCGCGACGAAGCACCTGGAACACGCCTATCGCATGCAAGGACCTGTCGCGGATCGGGATCCGCTCAGCCTGCGGCGTTCCGCGATCGAACCGCACGAACAGGATACCGGCTCGCAGAAGGACTGGGTCGACGTGCTCGTCGACGCGGCCCGAACCTCGATCGAATGGGCGATCGGACACGATCGTCGTCTCGCGGAGAGCTATCTGCACCTATGGGAGCGATCCCGCGCGCTGCTCGTTCGCCGGTTGGCCGTGTACTGCGTGCGCCGGGCCGACTGGCTCAGCGCTGACCAGAAGCTCGATTGGCTGCTGGCCCACGGATGGTTATCCGCGACGCCCCTGCGCCACGAGGTCTACCAGCTCCTCGCGGAGGCGTTCCCAGCCGCGACACCCGATGCCCGCACCCGCCTCCTCGCCGCCGTCGAAGCCGGGCCGCAGGGCAACCAGCAAGAGCAACCCGAGCACGCCGAGCGTGAACGATTCGAGCTCCTGCATTGGCTTACCACGCACGCACCCGACGATGAGGAAGTACGGCGCGCGCTGGACGCCATCTGCGGGCGCCATCCGCAATGGCAGCCCAGCGAGCATCCCGATCCCCTCATGTGGATGGAGGAGGCTGAGTGGGTGGGACCACCTGCTGTGCGAGTTCAGGACGTGCTGAGCCTGGATCCGTCTGACCCGGTGGCGCTCTCCCATCGCCTCGGCTACAGGCCCGTGGATGAGGCAGCCGACTGGTTCTCCGATCCTCGCCGGCCGTTTCTTGAGGCCGTCGCCGCAGCATGTCGTGAGGATGCCGGGTGGGGCCTGCGGCTGGCGAAGGCGCTCGTGGAAAGGTCTTGGTGGGACGCGGACCTGTGGCGCGGGGTCATCGAGGGCTGGAGCGAAGGCTCGATCGAGCCCGTGCAGTGGCGCGAGATCCTCGAAGTCCTGCGAGACCACGGTGGGAAGGCCGTCCACGCGTCGTCCATCGCCCGACTGTTGCAGGAAGCCGTGCGTGCGCGACCCCCGCGGCTGCCTGTCGACCTACTGGAGCTCTGCGACGCCGTCGCCCTGGACCTCTGGAACGCGCTCGACGGACAGGCGCACGAGGTCACGTCGCCTCGGGACTGGCTGACCGAAGCAATCAACGACCCGGCTGGCCAGCTCATGATCTACTTCCTACACAGCCTCGAGCTGCGGGGGCCGTCAGCGAGGTTGCCCGAGGATCTGCGTCAAGTCTTCCAGGCCGCCGTGGAAGGACCGAGGCGGCGGGATTCGCTCGGGGCCAGCGTCCTCGCCTCGCAGCTGCACTTCCTTCACGCCAGGGATCGAGACTGGACGTGCGAGGTCTTGATCCCTGGGATGCATTGGGATCGCGATGCGGCAAGGGCGCAACAGATGTGGCACGGGTTTCTGACGTGGGGGAAGCTGAATCCATCTCTTACAGAGGATCTCCTACCGGCGTACATGTCGGTCTTCGCCCATGTGGATGGATTGGGTGAGCTTGCCGGCCGCTTCACTGAGCACCTGGCACTCGTCGCGTTCCTCACCGCAAAGGATCCACTCGAGCACGGCTGGCTCAAGGTCTTCGTTCAGAGGAATTCTGATGAACGCGTCGCGCAATGGACCCATCACGTGACGTTCCGCCTCCGGGACATGCCCGATCCGGACCGGCGGGCAGCTTGGAGGCGCTGGATCGCCCAGTACTGGCGGCAACGCAACGATGGGGTCCCCCGGACCTTGCAGGACCAGGAGGCGAGAGAGCTGGTCGCGTGGGCCCTGGAGACGGACGAGGACTTCGACCAGGCCGTGAACCTCGTCTGTGCGGGCCCCCGCGTCGGTGCACCTCCGTCGATCTTCTACGAGCGGTTCCGCGAGTGTGGTCACGCGGTCCGGCGTCCCGCTGCAGCAGCTCGACTGCTGGCGCACGCACTCGCCGGGGAGCGGCGCCCGTTCTGGGAGTGCGACGAAGCATCCGAAGTCGCAATGGCGGCTGCGCGAACGGGTCAAGCTCATCCCAACGAACTTCGGGCGATCCTCGAGCAGCTGCTCCGCCTGCGGTGCGGGGGTAGTGACGCCTTGCGGGGCGCGATCGAAGGCAGCGAGTAGTGATCGCTGTCACGCCTCCGACATGAGGGGTGCCTGCTCTGGACCGGGGAGGGCTCGGTCGTCCTCGCCGGCCACGAGCCACTCCCATGAGACGAGCTCGAGCGACGCGGGGTCGACGTCGATAGTGCTGGTCGCCTCGTCCTCCTCGGGCGGCCCGAAGAGGTCCAGCGCCCGGGAGACCAGATCCTCAAGCTGAGCCGCGCGTGCAGCAGGCTCTCCTTCCCGCTTCGCCGCCCGCAGACGCTCCTCGAATGGGCGCCACCCGGGTTGGGCGTCGAAGTCCTCGACCCGCACCTGTTCGAGACGGTCCAAGAGCTGGTCCAGCGCATCACTCTCGAAGTCTGTCGCGAGCGCGAGTTGTCGGATGTCCTGGCGTAGCTTCCGCGAGCGCTCGGACGCGCCCCGCGCGATGTCCGCCGTCGCGCGGTACCGCGTGATCTCTTCGGCCACCTCCCTCGCCGCCTGGCGTAGAAGATCCCAGTCGATGATGCCGCCCGGCCCCTCCACTGGCTCGGGCAGCTCGACACGCGGCTCGTTCCTCGGGCATGCGATCGCCTGGAACAGCGTCAGCTCATCGATGATCGGCGCTCCCCACCCCTCCGCCACACGAGGGTAGAAGCGCCAGATCGTCTGGTTCTCGAACTTGAACGCGATGAAGACGCCGGGGCCGTCCTTCCAGGCGGCCGATGCCTGTCGCACCGACTGCACGCCTACGGGGATCTCGCGCAAGCGCTCCTCGCCTGCCTCCATGAGGAACTGCTCCAGGGGAGCCCGCATGAAGTCCGTGGACCCGATCGCGAACAGGCGCTCGACCTCGTCCAGCACGTTCTCGTCGTCCGCATACAGCTTGCGGAGCTGCTCGAACGTCACGGTCTGCAGGTCCCCCGGCAACGGCGTCACCGGCTCGTCCCCGAGCCCCATGTAGTGGATGAGGCCGAATCGCTGGTCGAGCGTGCGCACGAGGTCCAGGTGCGCGTCCAGCCCCTCATCAGGAAGGAACGAGACGAGCTGCACCTCTTTGTGAGGGGAGTTCAGCCGGTCGATCCGTCCGGCGCGCTGCACCACGACCTGCGGGTTCCAGTGGAGCTCGAAGTTCACGACGGCGCTGGCGAGCTGCAGGTTGTGGCCCTCCGCCAGGACGTCGGTGGAGACGAGGATCATCGGCTCCACCTCGCCCTCCATTCGTTGCACCACGTGGCTGCCTCGCGCCGGATCGAACCACGCGGTGATCTTCGCCCGCTCGCTCGAGGGGACCCCGCCGTGGATCAGAGCGACGATCCCGTCGAGCTCGGGGACCGCTCGCAGGCGCTCGGCCACGTACTCGGCCGTGTCCGCGTACTGGGTGAAGATCAGCGTCCGCTTGCCCCGCAGCCGCCCGAGGAGCAGGTCGGCCAGCGCCGCGATCTTGCCGTCGGAGTCCTCGGGAGGCAGCGCGTTCAACAACGAGGCGACCGCCTTGAGGTCCGCCGCGACTGAATCCTTCACGACCTGGACGTCGTAGGTCTGCGGTTCGGAAAGCGCGGGCAGGCCACGAAGGACCTCAGCCCACAGGGCGTCGATGCTCTGGCCGCCGTCCACGTCATCGTCGGCTTCCGTCTCCTGCTCGATCAGCCGTCCGATCCGTGGGTCGCGGGCGAGGTCGAGCACTCGCGGCGGCGTCTCGGAGACCGCCTCCAGGTACCGTCGGAGCAGCGTCTCCAGACGCAGCAGGCTGATCCGCACCGCGCGCAGGGACGACTCCCATCGCTTGAGGAGCCCCGCCACGTACAGCCCGACGAGGCTGGACGGTACCGCGGTCGATCGCTCCTTGAGCGAGTCCTTGCGAAAGCGCTCCAGGTCGTACGGGGCAAGCTGGAGACCCCTGATCGTGTCGACGAACCTGGCGAACAGATCCGGTCCCCCATCGCGAACGTAGGCGTAGGTGATGTGCGAGAGCTTTCGCCGAGGCAGCATCGGGCGCTCGACGGCGAGCCCGACCTTCGTCTGCTCCTCGTACGCCCGGATCAGATCCGACCGGCTTCGCCGCACCACCGCCCGATCGAGCAGGGGGAAGGGGTCGGCCTCACGCCGCTCGACGCGTTTCAGGTACCGCTCGAAGTCGGCGATGGCCGGCGCCCACACGCTGCGGCGGTTCTTCGTCATGACCCGCAGCAGGTTCGTGAGGTCCCGCAGCGACGTGTGGACCGGCGTCGCCGTGAGCAGCAGGACCCGCTTGTCGGCCGCTCCCTCGGTGAGGATCCGCATCACCTGCTCGAACCAGACCCCGCCGCTGCGCAGACGATGGGCCTCGTCGATCACCACGAGGTCCGCACCCACGTACCTCGTGAGGTCCACACCGTCCCGGAGACGCTGGACGGTCAGGACGTGACAGGCCCAGCGCAGGTTCTTCTCCTCGAGCTCCCGCTCCCACATCGACTGGAGCGAGGCGGGGACGATGATGAGGACCGGACGCCCCGTGCCCCGCCGCTCCTCCGCCGCCTGGTACAGGTAGTGGTGGATCACGCCGAGCGCCATGAAGGTCTTGCCGAGGCCCACGGCGTCGGCGAGCAGGGCGCCCCGCGCGGGGCCGTTCAGGAGCCGGATCAGCCGGTAGACGGCCTCCTCCTGGAACCATCGAAGCTGGAACGTGGCCTGGGAGAGCGAGGCGGGACGCTCGATCCCGTAGCGCTCGGCGAGCGTGCGGATCAGCACGTCGTACGGGGTCCAGGGGTGCGCGCCGAAGCGCGTGCGCTCGAGGATCCCGATGAGCTCCTCCTTGTAGGGGGCGGACTCGGGGGCGTTCCACAGGCGGTCGAACCACTCCTGGACCTGGTGCACGACGCCGACGTCCTGGCGCCAGGCGACGAGCTCGCGGTTGGCCTGCAGGCCCCCGGCGGTGAAGTTCGCCGATCCCACGCCGACGGAGCGCGCCAACAGGTAGGCCTTGGCGTGGAGGAAGCCCTCGGTCCACACGCGCACGTCGGTGCTCTCGCGCCGGAGGAACCCGAGGAGGCCCTGGACGTTGGCCGCATCATCCTCGAGCGGGAGCCGCGGCGGCTGGGTGTCATCGACGAGCGCCTGACGAACGAGGGCGCGGACGTCTTCCTCTTCGCGCTCGCGTCCCTGCTTGGCGAGCTCGAAGTCCTTGCCGAGCAGCAGGCGGAACGAGCCGAGCTCCGAGAGCGGCCCGCCGAGAATGCCCCACACCGACGGCGTGAGGAACCCGGTCGCGACGTCGAGCTTGCGCGGGTCCTCCCGGATCTCGGCCGCGAGGCGCTCGGCGACCGTGACCTTGTCGTTGTCGGAGTAGTCGAGCGCGAACGGATCGGTCATCGCACCACCCACAGGTCCGCGTCGCGGGGCACGCCGTAGAGGTCGCGGACGAACGCGTCGATCTCGGCCTCCACGTCGGCGAGGCGGCTCGGCCCTCCAGCGTCCGCCCGCCGCTTTTCCTCGATCGCGCGCCGAGTGAGCTCCGTCAGACGGCCGTTCTGGTCGTCGGAGAGCACGGGCACCGGGATGCGACGCACGTCACCGATCTCGATGTGCATACGCGAGCCCAGGAACGTTCGGAGCACGAAGTCGAGCGCCTCCGAGTTCGCCAGCGCCATCAAGCTCCCCGGGGTCATCCACGCGGCTCTTGGGGAGATCGTTGGGGCCTCGCTACCGAAGATCGCTGTGCGCGGAACGGCGCGGACGCGCAAGTAGCTGGCCACCCTGTTCCAGGTCACGCCCTCGGTGAACCAGAGGCGCTCGTTCTGGAGGCGCGGCCTCCGCCGGCTGCTCGAGCCACGCGCCCGCGCGCGCAGCAGCCGGACCGAGTCCCTCGACCAGTCGATCACGAGCGGGTTCTCCCGGATCCACCGCGCGCCGAGGTACGAGACCGTCCCGTCGTCGTTCGTCACCTCCTGCGACCGGTCGCCCTTCTCGAACGGGACCCAGAACGGGCCCGAGGCGATCCCCTCCCGCCGCTCGGCCTCGGTCAGCGGCTCGGTGCGCACGTCCGCCGGATCGGCGATCCGGAAGGTCGCCCCCTTGGGCCACAGGCGTGTGAGCACCGCGTCGTTGTCCAGGTCGTCCCAGAGCGCGAGCAGCGCCTCCTCGCGCGTGCGTCCCCCCGCACGGAGGCGCTCGTACTCGGCGAGCAGCCGGGGCTCGCGCTGGAGCAGCCGCTCCAGGAGCTCCTGGTTCGCCAGGTGCTCCTCGGCCGCGTCCGTGCCTGCGATCGCACCGAGGAAGTGCTTGTCGTCGGCGGTCGCGAGGCCTTGCCCGCCCTCGATCACGTACCCGAGGAGCACCCACTGCCCCGGCCGCAGGCGCTCGTACCAGCCGGTCCGCTCCAGCTCGGCGATCTCGCGCTCGAGCGCCCGAGTGTTCGAGATCCGCCGCCACCCCTCGGGGGTGCCGATGCTGTCCCACCGCTCGACCGCGGTGAAGCGATCCAGCAGCCCGATCGCCTCTTCCGAGGGCCGGAACAGCGGCCGGTGGGGCAGCACCCGGTACAGCTCGCCCGGCGCGGAGAACACCTCCATCCGCCCGGCCATCGCGACCTTTCCGGGTTCCGCCCGGAACGGGAGCGGGTCCGAGGCGGACGCGAAATCCGTCGTCGGGCGCTTGTACCCCTCGACCCAGCGGAGCGGCGCGGGCGGATCCGGCACCTTGAGCTGCTGGACGATGACGCCCCCGTTGACGGCCTTCCCTTCGAAACACTTGGTCCTCGCGCACACGAGGACCTGGCTCCGGTCGAAGATCTCGCGCCGCAGGTCCTCCGCGTCGGTGCTCGTGAAGATGGAGTCGTTGAAGATCATCGACACGACGCCGCCCGGTCTCGTGAGCTGCCGGGCGCGCCGCGCGAACAGGATCATCAGGTCGTTCGTCTCGCCGAAGTGGCGCTCGTAGTCGGCGAGGCGCATCCGGTCGAGGTGCTGCGCCACCTCCTTCTTGCCGAGGTAGGGTGGGTTCATGATCGTCACGTCCCACCCTCCCTGGATCCACACGTCCGGTGCGTGGAACTCCGGCATGAAGATCGGGTAGGCGCGGTCGAAGGAGCGGAACTGCTCCCGGAGCTCCTCGAGCTGCGCGAGCGTCTCGGGCGACCGCTCTCCTTCCTTCAAAGCCCGCTCGAAGAGACCCTCGATGAGCTCGTCCTCGAGCTCCATGAGCTCCTCGCGGATGATGTCCTTCTGTGCCGGGTCGGACGCCGCGAAGTAGGCATGACGCAGTCTCGTGACGGTGTCGATCCTCAGCCCGGCGAGCTCGAGCCCCAGGCCGGGCTGCCGGTCCCTCGTGTCCTGCAGGGGGATGCCGTTCACGAAGTCCGTCAGGGAGTTGGCGACGATCGTCCGGTGCTCCAGGTTCGGGAGCGGATGGGGGGTCTCCCCGGGCGGCAGGTCGACCACGAGGGCCAGCCAGAGCCGCAGGCGGCAGAGCTCGATGGCCGTCGGGTTGATGTCCACGCCGAAGAGCGAGTCCTCGATGGCCTTGCGCTTCCACTCGACGACCTCGTGCGGGTCCGGGTCGGTGCCGCGCAACGCGGTGCGGGCCAGGCGACGCAGCCGCACGATCTCGGCGAGCATGCCGAGCAGGAAGGCCCCCGAACCGACGGCCGGGTCGAGCACCCGGATCTGCGCGATCTCGTGGTCGAGGCCCTCGGCCAGGTCCACCGCCCGCTCGGCGCCGTGCTCCCGCGCGTAGATGCCGAACGCGTCGTCGTCGACGAGGAGCCGCCGCGCCCACTCCTCGGTGAGGTCGAGCCAATCCTGGAGCCACGGGACGAGCGCCTCGCGGCACATGAAGTGGACGACCGGCCTCGGCGTGTAGACCGTCCCCTGCTTGCGCGCCTCCTCGTCGCCGATCAGGTTCTCGAACACCTTCCCGAGCATCTCGGGGTCGACCGCGACCTCGACCTCCTCGGGCACGTCCTCGGCGACCGTGAAGGTCCAGGCGCCGAGGAAGCCGACGAGCCCCTCGTCGAGGTCGAACAGCTCGTCGGGGAGAGGCAGCGAGACGTCGCCGTAGTGGCGTTCGAACAGGCCCCCGTTGAGGAACGGGATCTCGGCGCCGGGAGCGCGGGGCGGGCGCTCGCCCAGGGGCTTGGCGAGGGCCTCGTAGAAGAGGGGCTCGAGCTCCGCCTGGTAGTAGGGGCCACGCTTGCGGAGGAAGCGGGTACGGAGGTACTCGCAGTCCCCTGCCAGGAGCCCCATGCGCTGGAGGAACCAGCAAAAGAGCAGCTGCGTGAGGATCCGGAGCGCTACGCGCTCGGCTCCGCCCGCCAGCTTCACGCCGGCGGACACCGCGGTTTCCGTGTCGGCGGCGTGGCGGACCGCCCCCAGCAGCCGCTCGTGGTGGTTCGCGAGCTCAAGGTAGAAGCGGCGGGTGACGGCTTCCACGTCCAGCGCCCGGTCGATCCGGTCCTGCGCCTCGCGGTCGTCGCCCCGCCAGGCGAGATCGGAGAGCACCTCGGCGTCGTGCCGGGTCGGGCTCGAGGTGTCCACCTCGAGCTTCGCCACCCGAACGGCGTCGAGGACACCACGCACCCACGTCGGCCGGAGGACGATGAACCGCTCCCACCGGCCGGCGGGCCCCGTGACACCGACCACGCCGAGGGGCCGATCGTGGAAGTTCTGGAGCAGCCGCTTGCCGAACGCCTTCAGGGTGCGCGGCCGCTCCGACATCTGGGTGAAGAAGACAGCCGATCCACGGGAGCTGCCCGATGCGCTCTTCAGCACGCGGTTGACCGGGTGATCCCCCAGCCCGATGGACGCCGCGTCCACCGGCGCCGGCCGCCCCCGGTACCCGAGCTCCTGGAAGAGGCCGACAGCCTCATCGATCCCGGTGACGGCCTTGAGCCGCGAGGGGGTGACCACCGTGGCCGAAGGATAACCCGACGTTCGGACGCGCCAGCCGGAACCAGCGGCGATCGGTACTTGTCGCGGAGCAGCTGGACAAGCGGACAGACAGGAAGGCTGCGACCTGTCCCGTTCCCGGGTCGCGCAGGGTGAGCGAGTAGACTTGTTGTGCGCCTTCCCCACCCATATGCGAGCGTTGCGGTCGAACGGGAAGGAGCTGCCGCCTGGCCTGAAGGTCGGCGCCCCGCTCTCCATCTCCCCTCATGACCGGGAAGGGATCGAGGTGTTGTGGCACGCGTACGTTGATGAGAGCGGCGATCGTGGGTGGACGCCACGCCCGGCCAACCTGAAGCCTGGGGAGAGGCGTGGATCGTCACTTGTCTTCTCGTTGACCGCCGTGCTGGTGCCCGATGGCGCCCAGACGGCTTGCCTCTACTCCTGGGAGCGCGCCGCAGGCGAGATCGGGCGGCAGCCGGGCGACGTCGTCCACTGGATCAACGTCAAGAACCACGGTCAGCGCAAGCATCTCGCCGCCACCGTCGCTACGCTCCCGCAAGCCCGAACGATCTCCGTCATCCTGTGCAAGCACCATCTTCCCAATGCCCAGGGCCTCCGCGACGTGGACCGACTCTACAACTGGACCCTACGACTGCTCGTGGAGCGGCTGTCGTGGTTCGGGGAGCAGGCGGGCGCGCAGGTGGCGATGACGTTCTCCCAGGTCAAAGGCATGCCCCCTCGGAAACTCCTTTCCTACCTCAAGCTACTCAATGCTCGGAACGAGCAGTCCATCCACTTGCCAGCGTTGAAACTCCCGCCGAGGATCGACACGCCGGCGAACCGGCGCATGCTCCAGATAGCGGACACCGCAAGCGGCGCCGTCTTCGCTGCCTTCGAGCCTGACCTCTGGGGGTACACGACCCGTGAGTACTTGGATCTGATCAAGCCGATCATCTGGAAGCGCCCGGGGCGGCCCCTCTGGAAGGATGGACTGAAATACGGGCCGTGGCCGAGTACGAGCTGCGGGGCTGAGCACCCGTGGTTCCAGGCGTTCTGCCACTCCGTATAGCGGTCCCGGGGAACGAGAAGAGGGCCCGGGCCGTCGTCCGCTCGAAGGCGGTGTCACTGTCACCAGCGACTGACGGTGGACCCCGAACCCACCGGTAGGTTACATCCCCCAACAGACAGTTGCCAGCCTCCAGACCTTCTTGGCACGCACCTCGTCCCTGGAAGCCCGACTCAAGGGAAGGGCACCTCCCGGTCCCTGAACCCGAGTCGTCGCATCCCGGCGTGCAGGTCGTTCGCCTCGTCCTGGCTGATGAGCCCCGCTTCCGCGGCGCGCTGAAGCAGCCGTCGGATCCGCTCGTACGCGTGCCCGGGGTCCAGAGCCTCGAGCGCCGTGAGGGCGTCCTGATCGTCGGTCGCGAGGACCCACCCGCGCTTCACCGCGAGCGCGACGCAGGCAGCCTCGCCCGGCTGGATCGCGAAGTGCAACCCGAGACTCCTCGAACCCTCGATGCTGGTGAGGCGCGCGAACAGCTCGAGCTCGTCGGTCTCCAGGTCCACGACCTGAACGTCCCGTCGCACGTGCATCTCGGAGATTGCCTGGAGCCGATCGGCGTTGGTGGCCGCTCTTGCCCTCGCGGCCGGGAGCCTGCCCGGATCGGCGGCAGCGCCACGCTGGAAGCGGATGCTCCGGGTCAGCTCGCTCATCGCGACCTCGGACACGTCCCCCTCGTCCGGGTCGAACACCACGCGCGGGACCATCAGCGGGCGACCGAGAAGCGCGACCAGGAGGTCCTGCCGGGCGACGAAGAGGAAGTACCGCAGGACGACGGTGTCGACGACCGCGGGCTCAGGCATCCACCACTCGAGCGGCCGTGAACCCCGCGAGCTCCGCGCGGGTCTGCTCGTCGACCGGCTGGTCCTCCTGCACGAGTTCCTCGATCTCGTCGATCGAGAGAGCCGTCAGGTTGGCGGCCGTCGGGACCGAGATCGCGTCCCGCGTGATGGCGAGGCGGAGCAACGCCAGGAACCGCGGCGGGAACCGCCGGATGCGCCACCGCTCGACGTCCTGCTCGTACTCCTCGTCGGACGGCTCGTAGCCGAGCTGCTCCGCGAACAGCACAGGCCGGATCTGCTTGAACGCCTCGAAGTCGGCGGCCGTCAGGGCCCGAGCCTGCCGCAGCCGCACCAGCGCGGTGGCGTAGGACACGCGGAAGAAGCGCTGAAGGTGCACGACGTCGGCCGGACGATCGATCTGCGGACCGATCCCGTACTCCTCCATCGCGCGGCGGATCCCCTCGGTGGGCATCAGGACCTCGCCGGCGAACGCGTTGGCGAACCGCTCCTGCCCGTCCTTGGTGGGACCGGAGATCACGAAGGGGCGGCGGTCGCTGTGGAAGAGCGCGTGCGCCAGCTCGTGCGCGAGCGTGAACCGCCGCCGTCCGGGGGTCATCTCGAGGTTCACGAGGACCGAGAACCCGACCTTCGGATGCTTCAGGAACGCGCCGGAGACCGCCGTCTCGAGGTCCGGACCGAGGCCGGCCCGGTACACCGTGACGCCGAGGAGCTCGCAGATCGCATCGAGGTCGCCGACCGGACCGATGCCGAGGCGCAGGTGAGCCCGGACCTCCTCGGCCTTCCGCCGGGCGTCGTCGAGAGTGTCGAACCCGGGGACCAGGCCGAACCGGCTCTGATAGAGGCCCCGGATCGGGAAGTTCATGAGGTCGGCGAGCTCCGCGTAGGTGTCGAGGAAGCGCACGAACTCCTCGATCCCGCGCTTGGCCTGAGGTCCCAGGTTCGGGTGGCCCCGGAACATCATCTGAGCGAGGTCTGGTCGGGGCTCCGGGGCAGGAGCCTCGAGCAGGTCGCGGACCTCGACCCCGTACAGGTGGGCCAGCGCGACGAGCTGCCGTTCGTTCGGTCGCCGCTTCCCCGACTCCCAGTAGCTGATCATGGTCCGGGTGACGCCCAGGGCGTTCGCCACGTCCTCCTGCGGGTACCCGATCGCCTCTCGGGCGCGCGCGAGCTGCTCTGCGAGGCTCACTGACCTCCCCTTCCTCCGTCTTGTTACGACATCTGGCCGACTCCGATGATATCGTCAACAGGGCGCGCGGAGGCGGGCAGGCCGCGGCCCCTGAGTGTGACCCAGCTCACGGTTGTCTCGATGAAGTGCGCTAGGCTCCTTCAGGGATGTCGGCGACCGCCGATAGCCTGGATGGCGATGCGAGCGGGGGTGATGGCCGTGGCCAAGCCGGCGAGGGGTTCCGCGACGAGGGCCGACGAGCCCATCCCCGTCGTCCGCCGTCCTCGGGACACCGACTGGCCGGAGCGGATCGCGAAGGCGAAGGAGGCCCGGGCTGCAGCCCGGGAGGCCAGGAAGGGGAAGCCCGCAACGTTCGCCACCCGTCAGGTACCGCAGTGGACGGGCCGATAAGCCTGCCAGAGCAGAGTCCCCTCTACCACGCCGAGCAGGCCGACCGATACGACCGGCAGAACCTCATCGCGGCGTACCAGGAGAGGTTCGACTGCCGCCTCATCGTCGTGGTGGACTACATCTTCCCCTACGGGGTGACCCTGTTCGAGGAGCTCATCTACGACGCGGATCCCGAGCGGGACCTCCACCTGCTCCTTTCCACCCCGGGCGGCGACGGCGAGACGGCGGTGCGCCTCGCCCGATCGGCGCAGGCCCGCTGCCGGGAGCTGACCGTGATCGTGCCGGACATGGCGAAGAGTGCCGGCACGCTTCTCGCGTTGGGCGCCCACCGGATCCTGATGGGGCCGACCAGCGACCTCGGACCGGTGGACCCTCAGTTCCAGCTCCCCGATGGGTCCCTCGCCTCGGCGAAGTCCATCATCGCGGCGGTCGACGAGGCGTCGAAACGTGTCCAGGAAGCACCCGACACGTACCCCATCCACGCGGCGCTCCTGACGGACGTGACCGCGCTCATGGTCCAGCAGGCAAGGGCGGCCCTCGCTCGGAGCGAAGACCTGCTGGAGGAGGCGCTCAGGAGCAACCCCGACCGCACGGAGGCGCAGATTGGCTCACTGCGGAAGGCCCTCGCCGACCCGTTGATCGGCAAGCCACAGAGCCACGACGCGATCTTCGGTGTGCGGGAGGCAGAGGCAGCCCGTGTGCCCGTGGTTCAGGTCGATCCGCGATCCGAGCAGTGGCAGATCATCTGGCGGCTATGGGCGAAGTACTTCGCGCTGGGCAAGAGGGTCTACGAAGGCGAGCGGGTTTCGAAGGTCATGGCATGGCCCGGCCAGCAGTAGCTCGCGATCCTCGGCTGCGGGCCCTGTTCGGCGGGGGCGCTCGCGCCGATGCTTTACTAACGCCTGGCCCACGTCCGGGAGGGAGCGGGGATGGCGACGATCCAGGAGCTGATCCACCAGACCGAGAAGCGCGTGATCCTGTTGCCGGAGTTCCAGCGCGGGTACGTCTGGAACCGCGACCAGGTGCGGGCGTTCGCACGATCCCTGTACCGGGCTCACCCGACCGGGCACTTCCTCATCTGGCGCACGTACGCGCCGCCCAAGGTGCGGGGCGAGACGACGGTGACCGACTCGTACTCCCTGCTCCTCCTCGACGGGCAGCAGCGCCTCACGAGCCTGTACGTGCTGTTCAAGGGGGAGCCGCCTCCGTTCTACGAGGGCGAGAGCCTGTTCTTCGACCTGTACTTCAACCTGCAGACGGAGGAGTTCCGCTTCTGGCAGCCCACCCTGATGAAGGGCGACTACACGTGGCTGAG
>JAJPHY010000116.1 GCA_021325015.1 Actinomycetota bacterium
GCCCGCTCCTCGAGCCTGCCGGGGGCCAGGTAGGCGATGGCGCCCGCGGCCGATCGCGCTCCGCGGACGGGACGACCTCCCACGATCAACCCGGCGCCGAGGCCGAGACCGAGAGACAGGAAGACGACGTCGGAGCAGCCGCGCGCCGCGCCGAAGCTCGCCTCTCCCACCGCTGCCAGCACGTCGTCGTTGTCGATGCCGACCGGCAGGCCGAGCCGCTCCTCGAGCTGATCCGCCACGGCCAGCCCCTCCAGACCCGGCAGGTCGGGGGAGAGCAGCACGGTTCCGGAGGTCTGGTCCACGATCCCCGAGATCCCGGCCCCGGCGGCGAGCACTCGATCGCGGGGTATCGCCGAGCGAGCCCGCGCCGCGAGATCCGCGATCGCGTCCAGGATCCTGCCGGCCCGTCTCGCGGAACGGACGACGCCGGTCGCGCTCGCTCGAACCGTGCCCTCCAGGTCGGTGAGCACGGCCCGGATCCGCGTTCCCCCGGCATCGATGCCGAGCACGAGCGCAGCCTCGGGGCGCAGCTCGACGGTCCGGGGTGGGCGGCCGGCTCCGGCGCCTCCGGCGACCGATTCGACGACCAGGCCGTCCCTGCGGAGGCGGGCGATCGAACGGCTGATCGTGGCGGGGGAGAGTCCGGTCAGCTCGGCGAGCTCGGTCCTGGAGGCCGCCCCGCGTTGTCGGAGCAGCTCGAGGATCGCGATGGCGTGGTCCACCGTGGGCAATTCCTTTCAGCCTGGAAGAAATTACGCCGGCCGCTCTGCCCCGTCAAGAGCCGGGGAGACGCACGGGACGGGCGTCAGAGGGTGGTCGCCGTCCGGTGGACCGCTACCACGGAGCGGTGACGGGGACGGTTCCCGGCGGCCACCCGGGGACGTGCCCCCCACGGGCGAACGGCCAGCGCATCGGATCGCCGCCGTAGGTCCGGACCTTCCGGTCGGCGATCACGGGAGGGCGGGGCTTCTGCGAGAAGTCCAAGACGTGCTCGAAGTTGTGGGTGTTCGCGATCCTGGGCGTGAGGTAGTCGAGCCCCCAGTTGTCGGCCACGAACCGGAGCGGCGTCGAGAACTCGCCGACCTCGTCGTCGATGAGTCCGCGGGAGGCGACGTACGGGGAGATCGTGAGCAGCGGGACCCGGAAGCCGAGGCCCGTCTCGTCGACGGCGGGGGGCATCACGTGGTCGTAGAACCCGCCCCACTCGTCCCACGTGATGAAGATGACGGTCTCGTTCCACAGGTCGCTTTTCATGATGGCGTTCACGACGTCGGTGACCCAGTTGTGCGCACCGGAGGAGCTCGCCGGCGGGTGATCCGAGAGCTGGAACACCGGGGTCACCCACGTCATCGGGGGGAGGAGCCCGGCCTGAATGTCGCGGATCAGGCGATCGACGGGCCGGACGTGCGCGTTCCAGTACGCGCGATCGTGGAACACCTGTCCGATCCCGTTGTACGCGCTCCAGAAGTACCCGACCTGACCCGGCACGGCCGCGTAGTAGGCCCAGTCGATCCCGGCGGCGGAGAGCTGCTCGCCGACGGTGGGGAAGTCGAAGCAGGTTTCGTGCTTGGAGAGGTTCCCGTGGTCGTCCTTGACCAGGACGAAGAGCCCGTCCCCGATCGCGTCGCACCCCCAGCTCTTGAACGGATAGGCCTCGCCCGGAACCCGGCGGGTCTGGATGTTCTCCGGGTTATCGATCACTCCACCGGACTGACCGGCGATGAAGAAGAAATGATTCGGGTAGGACGGACCGAGCGCCGAAGCAAAGAAGTGGTCGGAGATCGCGTACTCGCGCGCCCACGCCCAGTAGTTGGGGACCTGCGACTCGGACAGGCGCGTGTACGCGAAGTACGGACCGTAGATGCCGCCCGCGAACCCGTCGAGCGCGCCGCCGTTCAGGCAGTTCAGGGCGGCGGCCCGGTCGTGGGGGAGGTCGCCGGGGAGCCAGTCGGGGCATTGACGGAGCGGTACCTCCTTGCCGAAGGAGACGCCGACGTCTGCCCCCTCGACGCCCGGGAACGCGCCGAAGAGGTTGTCGAAGCTCCGGTTCTCGAGCATCACGTACACGACGCGCTTGATCGGCCACCGAGTGTCGATGCTCGAGGGAGTGGGGGTCGAGCTCACGCGCGGCACCTTGCGGCCTCCGCCCGTGCACGCGTACAGGGTCGCGCCGGCGAGGGCCAGTCCCGAGCTCCGGAGGAACTCGCGTCTGGTCGTCCGCTCGTGCGGGATGAGGCCGGGAGCGGGGGATCCGGAGACCTCGTCGAGGCTTCGGGGCTGTGGAGACGGGCGTACCACGGGCGATCACGGTACCAAGGAACGCCCGCGACGGTATCCTCCACTGGCCCGATGGAGTCCGCGTGAAAACCCCCCGGTTCCTCCCGTTCGTCGCCGTCGCCCTCGCGCTCACCGCGTGCGGCACGGGCTCGGGCGATCGATCCTCCGCTTCGACCTCGCCCGCGCCCGTCTCCCCGATCCCGACGACCTCGATCACGTCCTCGCCCCTTCCTCCACCGCCGCCGCCCGCGTCCCCTCCGCCGACGATGGGCCCGGCGACCTCGTCGTGCGTGCA
>JAJPHY010000019.1 GCA_021325015.1 Actinomycetota bacterium
AAGCGCACGCTGAAGGACGTGCTGTCCAAGCAGGACGACGACACCGTCGGCAAGATGAAGGTGTCCACCGTCCTCGAGTCCCTGCCCGGGGTGGGGAAGGTCCGGGCGCGGAAGATCATGGAGAAGCTGGACATCTCCGCGAGCCGTCGGATCCGCGGGCTCGGCGCCAAGCAGCGGGACTCGCTGCTCGCCGAGTTCTCCAAGAAGTAGCGCCTCGCTGAGCCGGCGAGGGACGCTCTTCGTGATCTCCGGCCCCTCCGGGGTCGGGAAGGGAACCGTCGTTCGGCGGGTCCTCGAACGTCATCCCGAGATCCGGCTCTCGGTCTCCGTCACCACCCGTCGACCCCGTCCTTTCGAGCGGGACGGGGTCGACTACCGCTTCGTCACCGACGAGCGCTTCGACGAGCTGGTCGCCTCGGGGGCGTTCCTCGAGTGGGCCCACGTGGTCGGCCACCGCTCCGGGACGCCGGCCGCGCCGGTGGAGCGGGACCTCGCCGCCGGGCACGACGTGGTCCTCGAGATCGACGTCCAGGGAGCCCGGCAGGTCCGGAACCGCGTGCCCGGCGCGGTCCTCGTGTTCCTCGCGCCTCCCTCGATGGCCGAGCTGGAGCGGCGCCTGCGGTCGCGGGGCACCGAGAGCGAGGATCGCCTGCGGGTGCGTCTTGCGACCGCGGAGGCCGAGATGCGCGAGCGCGGCTGGTTCGACCACGTCGTCGTGAACGACCGCGTGGACCGGGCGGCCGCCGAGGTCGAGGCTATAATCCAGGCGTCCCGAACCCCGACCGAAGGGCCGACGCACCCATGATCGAGCCGAAGATCGACGACCTGCTCGCGCAGGTCGACTCCAAGTACACGCTCGTGATCCTCGCAGCCAAGCGCGCGCGGGAGATCAACTCCTACTACAACCAGCTCGGCGAGGGTCGCGGCGAGTTCGTTCCGCCGCTCGTCGAGACCGGTGGGCTGAAGAACAAGCCGCTGTCGATCGCCCTCGAGGAGATCGCCGAGGGCAAGATCCTGGCCGACCGCCCCGAGGGGGTTGGGATCAAGTAGCCCGCTCGCGGGACGCCGGGTGCTGCTCGGCGTCACCGGCGGCGTCGCCGCATACAAGGCCTGCTTCCTGACGCGCCTGCTGAGCGGTGCGGGGGCCGAGGTCCAGGTCGTGATGACCGGGGCCGCCGCCCGGTTTGTGGGCCCCGACACCTTCGCCGCGCTGTCGGGGCGGCCGGTCTACACGGAGCTCTGGGACGACCCCGGGTCCGTGCTCCACGTCCGCCTCGCGCGCGAGGCCGAGGTGGCGGTCGTCGCCCCGGCCACTGCCAACGTGCTCGCCAAGCTCGCCGTCGGCATCGCCGACGACCTGCTCACCTCCACGCTGCTCGAGGCCCGGTGCCCGCTCGTCGTCGCTCCGGCGATGCACACGGGCATGTGGGAACAGCCGGCCACCCGCGCGAACGTGGCGACCCTGCTCGAGCGTGGGGTCCGGGTGGTCGGGCCGGCGACGGGACCGCTCGCCCACGGCGACGAGGGCGTGGGCCGGCTCGCGGAGCCGGAGGAGATCCTCGCTGCGGTCGAGGAGGCCGCCGCGCACGGCCGGGACCTGGCCGGCCGGCGGCTGGTCGTGACGGCGGGACCGACCTGGGAGCCGATCGACCCGGTCCGCTTCGTCGGCAACCGGTCGACCGGGAGGATGGGCTTCGCCGTCGCGAAGGAGGCGTGGGATCGGGGCGCCGACGTGACGCTGGTGGTCGGTCCCGGGACCGTCGAGCCCCCCGCCGGGCCGCGTCTGGTCCGCGTGACGACGGCCGAGGAGATGCGCGCCGCCGTGCTCGCGGCCGCGGAGGGCGCGGACGCCGTCGTCATGGCCGCCGCCGTGGCCGACTTCCGCCCAGAGCGCGTCGCGGGCGCCAAGCTCAAGAAGGAGGCGGGCCCCCCCGAGCTGCGTCTGGTCCCGACGCCCGACATCCTGTCCGAGCTGGGGGCGGCGAGAAGCGGGCGGGTCCTCGTGGGGTTCGCCGCCGAGACGGACGACCTCGAGGGGGGCGGGCGCGCAAAGCTCGACGCCAAGGGGCTCGACCTGCTGGTCGTGAACGAGGTCGGCCGGCCGGGAACGGGGTTCGGAAGCGACACGAACCACGCGGCGATCCTCTCGGCGACGGGCGAGGATTCGCCGCTGCGGGAGTGGACCAAGCGCGAGCTCGCCGCAGCGCTCTGCGACCGGATCGCAGCGCTGCTCGCGCGCTGACCGGAGCCGGTGGCGGCGCGGGCTATACTCGCGCGGTCATGACCCACGCGTACCTGTTCTCCTCCGAGTCGGTCACGGAGGGGCACCCGGACAAGCTGGCCGATCAGATCTCCGACGCGGTCCTCGACGCCATCCTCGCGGTGGATCGTCAGGGGCGAGTGGCGTGCGAGACCCTGGTCACGACCGGGATCGTGATCGTCGCCGGCGAGATCACGACGTCCGAGTACGTGGACATCCCGTCGGTGGTCCGTCGCACGGTGAGCGACATCGGTTACACGGACGCGAAGTTCGGCCTCGACGGCGCCACGTGCGGCGTGGTCACGGCCATCCAGGAGCAGTCGCCCGACATCGCGCGCGGCGTCGACGACGCCCTCGAGCATCGCGAGGCGCACTCGGCCGAGGAGCTCGACACGTTGGGCGCGGGGGATCAGGGGATGATGTTCGGCTTCGCGTGCCGCGAGACCGCCGAGCTCATGCCGCTCCCGATCGCGATGGCGCACCGGCTCGCCAAGCGCCTCGCCGACGTTCGCAAAGCGGGCGTCGTTCCGTACCTGCGACCGGACGGCAAGACCCAGGTGACGATCGAGTACGAGAACGGCAGGCCGGTCCGCGTCGACCGCATCGTCATCGCCGCCCAGCATCGAGAGGAGGTGGACGTCGAGACGCTGCTGGCTCCCGACGTGAAGGCCGAGGTCATCGATCCCGTGCTGCGGGAGTTCCCGGAGGTGGACGGGACGCGGATGAAGGAGCCCCTCATCAACCCCACCGGGCGATTCGAGATCGGCGGGCCCAAGGCCGACACGGGTCTCACCGGACGGAAGATCGTGGTCGACACGTACGGGGGCATGGCTCCCCACGGCGGCGGGTGCTTCTCGGGCAAGGACCCGACCAAGGTGGACCGCTCCGCCGCGTACATGGCCCGCTACGTCGCGAAGAACCTCGTCGCGTCCGGGGTCGCCGACCGTCTGCAGATCCAGGTGGCGTACGCGATCGGCACCGCGCACCCCGTCTCGCTCGCGGTGGACACCTTCGGCACCGAGCAGGTCGACCCGGCCCGGATCGTGGACCTCGTCTGGGAGGCGTTCGACTTCCGCCCGGCGGCGATCATCAAGACGCTCGACCTGCAGCGGCCGATCTACGAGGACACGGCCGCCTACGGCCACTTCGGCCGCAAGGAGTTCCCCTGGGAGGCGACCGACCGCGCCGACGAGCTCCGCCGCGCGTTCGAGTA
>JAJPHY010000121.1 GCA_021325015.1 Actinomycetota bacterium
GCGCGCGAGGTGACGGATCTCCGTCGCGAAGCGGTCGAGCGAGGACGCGAGGAGCGCCAGCGCCGTCAGGTACTCGGCGTGGCGGTCGCGCTGGAGGACCTGGGTCGAGGCCTCCGCCGGCCGGAGTCCGAGGCGGGCGCACACCTCCTCCTCGATCCGCGGGTCGAGCTGCGCGTACGTGCCCACCACGCCCGAGATCTTCCCGACGCTCACGACCTCGCGAGCCCGACGCAGGCGCTCCCGGTCGCGGTCGAGCTCGAACGCCCATCCCGCGAGCTTGTGCCCGAACGTCGTCGGCTCGGCGTGCACGCCGTGGGTCCGGCCGACCATCGGCGTGTCCCGATACCGAAGCGCCGCGCCCTTGACCACGCCGAGGAGGCGCTCCAGGCGCCCGAGCAGCAGGTCGGCCGCGTCGCGCAGTTGAAGGGCGAGCCCCGTGTCGAGGACGTCCGACGACGTCAGGCCGAAGTGGACCCACCGGCCCGCCGCGCCGACGGACTCGGCGACGCACTGGACGAAGGCGGCCACATCGTGGTGGGTCACGCCTTCGAGTTCTTCGACCCGCTCCAGCGTGAACGAGGCGCGCTCGCGGATCTGCCGTGCGTCGCTCTCCGGCACCTTGCCGAGTCGCGCCCACGCCTCCGTGACGAGGATCTCGATCTCGAGCCAGCGCCGGAGGCGGGCCTCGTCGGACCAGATCGCGGCCATCTCGGGGAGGGTGTACCGGGGGATCACCGGCCCGACCCCCTTGGTCGTTCGACGCCAGAGCTCACAGTCGAAGGCCCTCCGCCAGGTCGTCCTTGAACTTCCACAACCTCGCCTGCACGTCGGGGTCGGCGACACCCACGATCTCGGCCGCGAGGATCGCCGCGTTCACGGCCGCGTCCACGCCGACGGTGGCGACCGGCACGCCGCTCGGCATCTGGGCGGTGACGTAGAGGGCCTGTTCGCCGCCCATCTGCTCGGAGGCGATCGGGACCCCCACGACCGGCAGGACCGTCCTGGCCGCCGCCGCCGAGGCGAGGTGCCCGGAGATGCCCGTGGTGCAGACCAGGACCTTCAGCCCGCGCTCGAAGGCCGTGCGCGTGTACTCGTCGACGGCGTCGGGGTTCCGGGCGGCCGAGACCACGCGCACCTCGTGAGGGACTCCCAGCTTCTCCAGGATCGCCGTCGCCTGCTGCATCACCGAGAGCTCGGCGGGCGAGGCGACGAGGACCCCGACGACCGGCGTCTGATCGCTCATCTCCCCTCCTGCGCAACCCGTTCCGCGATGTCCCGGCGATACAGCATTCCCTCGAACGAGATGCGGGAACAGGCCTCGTAGGCCCGGGCCCTCGCCTCCGCCGCGGTCGCGCCGAGCGCGCTCACGGCCAGCACCCGGCCACCCGCGGTGACCACTCTACCCTCTCGCTCGGCCGTCCCGGCGTGGAACACGAGCACGCCTTCGACCGCCTCGGCGTCGCCGAGCCCATGGATCTCCACGCCGGTCCGGTACTCAGCGGGGTACCCACCGGAGGCGATCACCACGGTCACGCAGGTCTCGGGGGAGAACAGCGCCCGGTAATTGGAGAGGTTCCCTTCGACGCACGCGAGCAGCAGCTCGCCGAGGTCCGAGCGCAGGCGGGGCAGGATGGCCTGGGTCTCCGGGTCCCCGAACCGGCAGTTGAACTCCAGCACCTTCGGCCCCTCGTCGGTCAGCATGAGGCCGGCGTACAGCACCCCGCGATACCGGACCCCCTCGGACTCCATCGCCCGCACCGCTCGCGCGAGGATCTCGTCCCAGATCCGAGCCGCGGTCGCCTCGTCCACGTACGGCACGGGCGAATACGAGCCCATCCCGCCGGTGTTGAGGCCGGTGTCGCCATCGCCGACGCGCTTGAAGTCCTGCGCCATCACGAGCGGGAGGACCTCGCGTCCATCGGTGAGCGCGAACGCGGAGACCTCTCTGCCCGTCAGGTGCTCCTCCACCACGACCGTCGCCCCGGCCTCCCCGAAGACCCGATCGACCAGGCAGGCGCGGATGGCAACCACGGCCTCGGCACGATCCTCGGCGATCACCACCCCCTTCCCCGCGGCGAGCCCGTCGGCCTTGATCACGTACGGGGGCTCGAGCGAGTCCAGGTACTCGAGCGCGGGCTCCACGTCGCTGAAGGCGCCCGATCGCGCCGCCGGGATCCCGTAGCGCTGGCAGAGCTCCTTCGTCCAGGCCTTCGACCCCTCGATCCGCGCGGCCTCTCGAGGCGGGCCGAACACGCGTCGTCCGACGATCTCGAGCTCGTCGACGAGCCCGCCGACGAGCGGAGCCTCCGGTCCGACGACCGTGAGGTCGATGTTCTCTTGCTCGACGAGGTCGACGATGCCGCGGAGGTCGTGGGCCGCCACGGGCACGCAGGTGGCCTCCCGGGCGATCCCGGCGTTGCCCGGCGCCGCGAACAGCCGATCGACCGTGGGGTTCTGCGCGAGCTTCCACACGAGGGCGTGCTCGCGCCCTCCGCCGCCGACGACGAGGATCCTCATGGGACCGGAAGGCTCTGCTCTCGGGCGGGACCGACCGACACGACGCGGATCGGGACGTCCACGAGCCCCTGGAGGCGCTCGACGTACGCGCGGGCCGCCGAGGGCAGGTCCTCGAAGGCGCGCGCCGCACCGATCTCGTCCGTCCAGCCCTCGAGCTCCTCGTACACGGGCTCCGCCCGGTGGAAGAGCGACTGGTGGGGCGGGAAGTCCAGGAACAGCTCCCCGTCCGCTCGGTAGCCGGTGCAGATCCGCACGGTGGGAAATCCCGAAAGGACGTCCAGCTTGGTGAGGAAGAGCTGCGTGAGACCGTTCAGGCGGCTCGCGTACCGAAGGATCACGGCGTCGAACCAGCCGCAACGCCGCTTTCGCCCGGTCGTCGTGCCGAACTCAAGACCGCGCTCCCCCATCCGCTCGCCGTCCGCCCCCAGGTCCTCGGTCGGAAACGGCCCGGCGCCGACCCGCGTGACGTACGCCTTCGCGATCCCCACGACGTCCTGGACCTCGCGGGGACCGATGCCCGCGGAGGCGAGCGCGTAGCCGGCGACGGGATTGGACGAGGTCACGAACGGGTACGTCCCGTGGTCGAGATCGAGGAGCGTGCCCTGGGCCCCCTCGAGCAGGACGTTCCGTCCGGCTCGGAGCGCCTCGTGCAGGAGCTTCGACGTGTCGGCCACGTGGGGGCGGAGTCGCTCCGCGTAGCCCCGATAGGCCTCGACGATTCCGTCGGCCTCGAGCGGCAATCGACCGTAGACCTTCGTCAGCACGAGGTTCTTCTCCTTGAGGACGACCTCAAGCTTCTCGCGGAAGATCTTGGGATCGAACAGATCCTGCATCCGGATGCCGATCCGGGCCGCCTTGTCGGCGTAGGCCGGACCGATGCCCCGCTTGGTCGTGCCGAGCGCGTTCTTGCCGAGGAATCGCTCGGTGACCTTCTCCAGCTCGAGATGGTAGGGCATGATCAGGTGGGCGTTGCCGGACACCACCAGCCGGGACACGTCGACCCCCAGCCTCGCGAGCGAGTCCATCTCCTCGATCAGAACGCGGGGGTCCACGACCACCCCGTCGGCGATCACCGAGGTGATGTGCGGATACAGGACGCCCGACGGCACGAGGTGGAGCTTGAGGACCTTCCCCTCGGCCACCACCGTGTGACCGGCGTTGTTCCCTCCCTGGTAGCGGACGACGAAGTCCATCCTCGAGGCCAGCTCGTCGACCGCCTTCCCCTTGCCCTCGTCGCCCCACTGGGTCCCGATGACGATCGTGGCCGGCATGAC
>JAJPHY010000138.1 GCA_021325015.1 Actinomycetota bacterium
GCGCCGCGACGGCCAGGCTGTTTGCGGCGGAGGGCGCCCGGGTGGTCGTGACCGGCCGCCGGGCGGACCCGCTCGAGGCCGTCGCCGCCGAGGTCGGCGGACTCGCCGTGCCGGGCGACGGCACCGAGCCCGGGGTCGCAGAGCACGTCGTCTCCGAGACGCTGGACCGCTTCGGGGCGCTCGACGTCCTCGTCGCCAACGCGGGTGTGGGCTTCGGCGGCTCGGTGGGGGACGTCGGCGACGAGCGGTGGGAGCGCACGCTCGACGTGAACCTGACGGCCGCGATGCGCCTGGTTCGTGCGAGCCTTCCGGCGCTCCTGGAGCGAGGCCGCGGGTCGGTCGTGCTCGTCTCCAGCGTCTCCGGCCTCGTGGCGGCGGCCGACTCGGCCGCGTACGTCGCGTCGAAGGCCGCCCTCATCGGTCTCGCGCGTTCGATCGCCGTCGACTACGGCCCGCACGGGATCCGCGCGAACGCCCTCTGCCCGGGGTGGGTCATGACGCCGATGGCCGATGCCGAGATGGACGAGCTGGCCTCGGCGCGAGGGATCTCGCGGGACGAGGCGTACGCGCTCGCGACCTCCGCCGTTCCGCTCCGGCGCCCGGCCAGCCCGGAGGAGATCGCAGCCTGCTGCTTGTTCCTCGCGAGCGACGAGTCCTCGATCGTGACCGGCTCGGTCCTGGTCGCCGACGGCGGCGGCACCGCGGTCGACGTGGCCTCGCTCGCCCTCGGGACCGAGGGCTGAGCCCGAGCGCCTCGGCACCGGCTCCCCGGACCGCGGGCGAAGCGTCCCGGCGATGTCGCGCGGCGGTGGTCGTGCGCTACGAAGCTCCACCGACGACAAGCTCCCGGACCCTGCGGACCACCTCGCGGCAGAAGGCTCCGACTTCGCGGGCATCCCGGACGAACTGCGACGGCTTGACGCAGATCGTCGTGAACCCGCGCGCGAGCTGCGGAGGAATCTGTGCGATCGCCGTGTCGAGGTCGGCGACGCCGACGGGACCGGGGAACCGGCCGCGCGTGCCGCCGACGAGCTCGAGCTCGGCGGGATCGCGGCCTGCCTCGACCATCGCCCGGCGCACTCGCTCGAGGTCGCCGTCGCTCACGGGCCCGAGCGGATCGAAGCCGGAGCCGTACGACGCGAGCCGCCGAAGCAGCCTCGGGTGCACCGAACTGCCCCCGAACCACATCGGCGGCCCGCCCTCGCGGAACGGCTTCGGCTCGAGCCACACGTCGTGGAACCGGTAGTGCCGGCCCTCGAAGGAGGCCGGGCTTCTGCGCCAGAGCTCGCGCCACGCGGCCAGGTGCTCGTCGAGCAGCTCCCCGCGACGCTCGAAGGGCACGCCGAGCGCCTCGTACTCGGCGCGGTGCCAGCTCACGGTCGGCTGGACGACCAGACGCCCCTCCGAGAGAAGGTCCAGCGTCGCGATCTGCTTGGCGAGCAGGACCGGGTGTCGAAGCGGAGGGATGATCGACCCCGCCACCAGCCGCAGCCGCGAGGTCGCGGCGGCCACCCCCGCAAGGAGCGTCAGCGCGTCCGGCCACGGCGTCGCCGGATCCTGGTTCCCCGGCAGCGCGTAGTCCCGGGGGTTCTCGGGCAAGCCGTCGGCGTCGGCTCCGGGTCCGAGCGCGACGTGCTCGCTCACCATCACCGCGTCGAACCCCGCCTCCTCGGCGTCCACGGCCATCCGCACCACCGAGCGGAGGTCGCGCGGCGAGACGATCGTCCAGTTCTCCGACAGGAGCAGGACCAGGCGGGGCGGCGCCTTCGGCGCCGCCCCGCCCCCGCTCGACCTCATCGCGACCTCAGCTCGACGCGACCTCCGAGCGCAAGTCCTCGAGCGCGCTCGAGGCCGGCTCCCGCCCCTTCACCGCGAGCATGTACAGCAGGCCGAGGATCCCCCAGATCACGGCGGCCCACGGCGCGAGCAGCGTCGGGCTGGTCACCTTGTAGAACGAGCCGAAGATCCCGCCCCCCGTGATCGCAACGCCGAGGATCACCGAGATCGCGAGCTTGGCCTTGCTCGGGTCGTCGGCCAGCCCGCGGATCGCGCCGAGCGACATCAGCAGGTACACGACCAGGAGCGCGAACCCCCCGAACGTCGCGCACCACGCGAAGACCGCGAAATAGTGCGGCAGCCCCGGCAGGGCGAGGATCGTGGAGTTGGCCTCGGCGGCCACGATCAGCACCGCCTGCACCACCAGCAACAGCACGATCGCGCCGGTCGGGGTCCCGTACCGCTCGGACACGCCGGCGAGCGGCGCCGGCAGGCGCCGGTCGCGCGCCATCGCGAACGTCCCACGAGTGGAGGCCACGGCCGCGCCCACATACACCGCCAGCATGTCGAGGAACACCACGACGAGCAGGACCTTCAGCCACAGGTCCGAGCCGAACTCCGTCCCCGGCGCGCCGAGCGCGAACAGGGGCGCGCCCGAAACCTGGGGGCTCGTGATGACCTTCAGGTCGAAATGGAAGCCGGCGACCTCGACGTAGGACGCGATGAGGTACCACAGGGACACGAGCACGACCGCGCCGAGCACGGCGCGCGGGATCGACCGCTTCGGGTCCGCCGTCTCCTCAGCGAGGTTCGCCGCGGTCTCGAATCCCACGAAGATCAGCACCCCGTACAGAACCCCGAACAGGATCCCGCTGAACCCGTCGGTCGGCGTCGGATCGAAGGCCTTCGCGAGGTCGTTCGCGCTCCCGAGCTTGCCGATCACGGTGGCGAAGAAGATCAGGACGACCGCGATCGAAAGCAGCGCGAGCGTGAGCTGCACCCGGGTCGAGATCTGAACGCCGAAGTAAAGTGCGGCGAACAGCAGCACCGCGAGGATCGTGTCCCAGGCCCACACCGGCAGCCAGGGCCCGACGCTGAAGGCCGGCAGCAGGCTGTCGTGCACGTAGCCGCCGAGCAGCACGCCGAGCCCGGTCGTCAGCATGATCGTGCCGCCGTAGTACAGCCACCCGGACGCCGCCCCCATCGTGCGCCCGAGCCCGTTCGTCACGTAGTCGTACAGCGATCCCGCTGCGTGGATCCGCTTCGCGTACTGGGCCACGATCCACCCGAGCGCGAACACACCGACGCCGGCCAGGATCACGGCGAGCGGCGCCGACGTCCCGGCTCCCCGCGCCGCGACGTTCACGCCGATGATCAGCGGGATGATGAACGCCGAGCTGAACACGGGGCCGATGAACCCGACCGACTGCGCGAGCACGTCGATCAGCGTGAGCCGCTTGGCCCCCAGGCGCTCGTAGCCGAACTCCTTGTTGCCGTCGCTTGCCACGACCTCTCCCCCTTCCCGTCGCCGCACGTTCCCGCCGGCCGCCGTCAGGCCGTCCATCCTCCGTCGGGCCGCTCGAACCACACGTGCACCTGCCCGGTCCCCACCGACGCCTCGTACTCCGAGAAGAGCTCCCCCCGGGCCCGCCACGAGCGGCCCCCGAGCGCGCCCGCCATCATCAGGTAGTGCCCGAAGTGCCCCTCGGGCCGCGCCTTCAGGTACTCGGGCATCCCGTCGATCACGCTGGCATGGTCCCCACGCTTCATGTGGTCCAGGACCCTCATGTCGGCCTCGTAGTACGCCCGGTCGTAGATGTTGTCCGGCGCACGCTGGGCCTCGCGCTTGCGAAGCTCCTTGAAGTTGAAGAACCGGTGCGTCATGCCGCCGGACGCGAGCAGCACGACCCGGCGGTCGCTCTGCTCGATCGCCCGCCCGATCAGCTCGCCGAACAGCAGGAAGTCGCCGGTGTCGCAGGTCTGGTTGATCGCGACGCTGATCCAACGCGTGTCGGGGTCGCCCAGGAACGTCCAGATGTTCACCGTGCCGTAGAAGATCGGCAGGTACGGGTCGTCGCAGGCGAGGATCCAGCAGTCGTCCCGGCCGTCGGCCTGGGCCGCGATGAGCTTGGCGAGCTCGGGATCGCCGGGGATGTCGTAGGGGATCTGGCTCATGCCCCGGGGCAGCTCGTGGCTGGTGAAGCGTCCCTGCCGGCGCTCGTGCGCGGTCACAATGTGCTCGAACGTGGACTCCCAGTGCGTGTCGAACACGACGACCGTGTCGGGCTTCAGACGGGCCAGACACTCGGCCTTCATCCGACGAAGCCCCGGGACGAGGGTGATCTCCTTGCCCTCGTTCAGCTCGAGCCGGACCTCCTCCGGAAGCATGATCGTCGGCACGTGCGCGACCAGAGCCGCGCCCACCACCTCACCCATCGCTCAGCTCCTCTCCCACGGTGCGGTGCACACGTTCTTCACGTCGGCGTAGAAGTCGAAGCTCCACGTGCCGCCCTCGCGCCCGACGCCGGAGTTGCGCGAGCCGCCGAACGGCGCGCGAAGGTCCCGCACGTAGAAGCAGTTCACCCACACGGTTCCCGCGACCAGCCGGGCCGAGACGCGCTCCGCGCGCTCGCGGTCGCCCGTGTACACGATGGCCGCCAGACCGTAGTCGGTGGCGTTGGCCATTCGGATGGCCTCGTCCTCGTCCTCGAAGGCCTGCAGCGTGAGGACGGGTCCGAACACCTCTCGGGTCAGGATCTCCGACCCCGGGGGCGCGTCCACGAACAGCGTGGGCCGGTAGTACCAGCCGCCGAGCTCCTCGTTCGGCCCCCCGCCGATCAGGGCCCGAGCCCCCTCGGCCTTCGCACGCTGCACGAACCCGTCGACCCGGTCGAAATGCTCCTGCGTGATCAGCGGGCCGAGGTCCGTGTCCTCGCGCCTGGGATCCCCCTGACGGAGCGCCCGCGCGCGCTCGAGGAAGCGCTCGAGGAACCGGTCGTAGATGCCTCGCTCGACCAGCAGCCGCGTCCCCGCCAGACACACCTGCCCGGCGTTGTCGTACTGGTTGACCGCCTGGGCCACGGCCGCCTCGAGGTCGGCGTCGGCGAAGATCAGGAACGGCGACTTTCCGCCCAGCTCGAGAGAGACCGGCGTGAGATTCGCGCCCGCGGCGGCGGCGACCGAACGCCCGGTCTCGACCGAGCCGGTGAACGCCACCCGGTCGACCCCCGGGTGGCGGACGAGCGCCGCCCCAGCCTCCTCACCGATCCCCTGCACGACGTTCAGGACGCCGTCGGGAAGCCCGGCCTCCCGGGCGATGTCGCAGAGCATCGAGGCGGTGAGCGGCGCCCACTCCGGCGGCTTCAGCACGACGGTGTCGCCGGCCGCGAGCGCGGGCGCGACGCGCCAGGTCGCCAGCATCAACGGGGCATTCCACGGCGTGATGACGGCCGCGACACCGGCCGGGTCCCAGGTAACGTGGTTCCGGTGGCCGCGCGTGTCGAGGTCCTCCCCGCCGAGCTCGAGCAGCCGGTCGGCGAAGAAGTGGAAGTTCAGCGCGACCCGAGGCATGACGCTCCGCTGCATCGACCGCAGCAGCGAACCGTTGTCGGTGGTCTCGACGATCGCGAGCTCGCCCACGCGCGACTCGATGAGCTCGCCGATGCGGTGCAGCACGGCGGCCCGTCGCTCCGGTGGAGTGGACCCCCAGGTTTCGAACGCCGATCTCGCGGCCGCCACCGCCTCGTCGACCTCGCGCTCGCCGCCTCGCGCGACCATCGCGAGCATCTCGCGGTCGATCGGCGAGACATCGAGGAACATGTCGGCCGAGGGGACCCTGGCACCACCGATCCAGTGGTCGGCAGAGACCCTGATCCCCTCGATCGTCGAGACGTTGGCCATCCCAAACCGCGCGCGACCGCCGGTCGAACCCGACGAATCGCCCCCCACCTATCGTTTGGGGCCGAACGGTAGGCCGGTGCCCTCCGCCTGTCAAGGCGGGTCGGCGAGTCAAGGCGGGTCGGCGAGTCGAGGCGGGGCCGGCGAGTCGAGGCGGGGCCGGCGAGTCGAGGCCGGCTCAGCGACCGAGGAGCTCCTCCAGCTCGGACGCGGCGCGCCGACGGAGGGCCACCCCGATCCGCTGCCGCTCCAGGGCCTGAGCCAGCATCTTGCCCGCCTGCGGGACGGGGTGCTCGGCGAAGAAGGTGGCCGCCTCCTCGTCCTGTCCGGGTTCGGTGAGGTATCGCACCCCTTCGGCCAGGTACACGATGGTGGAGGGGGCGAAGCGCCGGTTGGCCGCCTCCCATCGCTCGCGCACGAATCGCCAGGCGCGGGCGCCGTGATCCCGGTTGGCCATGGCGCGGGCGAGCAGGAACGGACCGTTCTGCGGCCTAACCTCGTCGCTCAACGCCAGCTCCAGGGTGCGGTCGAGGAGCTCCGCCTCGGGGAAGTCGGCCAACGCGTAGAGGTAGCGGAGCTGCTCCTGGGGGGTGGGCGCCGAGCGGTGCCGCTCGAGGTAGGCCTCGAACAGCTCCGCATCGCCCCTGGCGGCCGCCACCGTCACGGCGGCCGACGCGAGCGAGGGCTCAACCTCCCCGCCGGTCCTGGCCTCCGCCTCGAGCGCCCGCGCCCGCCGGAGGGACTCGGGGTCGTCCCCGAGGAGCGCCGAGGCGGACAGCAGGGTCCCGCGAAGGGACCGCACGAGGTCGCCCTCGCCCGCTCGCGGCTCCCATCCGAGCCGGTCGACGGCCGGGGCCACGAGGTCGCGGACCACTTGCCGCAACGCCTCCCGGGTGGCCCCCTCGACGAAGCGGTCGAACCAGGCGAGCCCCCCGACGATCCCCTGCCACACGTGCAGGTCGGTGTCCCCGCGCAGGCGCTCCGCCAGCCGGAGGAACGAGCCCGCGGGCATCGTTCCCGCCACGACCGAGGCCCAGACGTCGTCGACGAGCTCGTACCGCTCGAGCGGCGAGAGCTGCTCGAGCGCACGCTCCCAGACGGCCTCCTCCAGGCCCGCCCCGTACCGCACGCGGACGAAGCTCGACGACCCCGCGTTGACGACCAAGGCCCGCTCGGGCCCGGGACCCGGCACCGAGCTTCCATCCGGCCCGACGAGGACGCGCCGCTCCCCTTCATCGCCTCCGGAGCCCCGGAGCACCAGCGGGACCTCCCATCGCCGTTCGTCGGGCGGCCCCACGTACCGAAACCGCTGCTGGGTAAGCCGAACGTTCGCGCCGCCGTCGGCCTCCGCGATGACGAGCGGGAAGCCCCCCTGAAAGATCCAGGAGTCCATGATCCGGCGGACGGGCTCTCCGGTCTCGGCCTCGATCGCGTCCCACAGGTCGCCCGTCTCGGTGTTGCCGTGGGCGTGCTCGCGCAGGTAGCGACGGATGCCGTCGCGGAACCGCTCCGCCCCCAGGTAGCGCTCCAGCATCCGAAGGATCGCCGCGCCCTTGGTGTACGTGAGCGTGTCGAACATCCCGTTCGCGTCGTCCGGGGACACAACCGGATACTCGATCGACCGCGTGCTGTCGAGCGCGTCGATCTCGAAGGCGCCGGCACACGCGCGCCGGAACGACGCCCACCGGTCCCAGTCCGGACGGAAGGCGTCCACCACCAGCAGGGCCATGAACGTGGCGAACGCCTCGTTCAGCCACAGCCCGTTCCACCAGCGCATCGTCACCAGGTCGCCGAACCACATGTGGGCGAGCTCGTGCGCGACGACATCCGCGACCGACAGCAGCTCCTGCTGGGTCGCGTGCTCCGGGTCGATCAGCAGGAGCGCCTCGCGGTAGGTGATGCAGCCCAGATTCTCCATCGCTCCCTGGGCGAAGTCGGGAAGCGCGACGAAGTCGACCTTGCGCTCCGGGTACGGGATGCCGTAGTAGTCGGCGAAGAACCGGAGCGAGAACGCGCCGATCTCGAGGGCGAAGTCCGTGAGGTGCCCTTTGCCCGGCACGTGGGCGATCCGGAGCGGGACGCCGTCGACGTCCACCGGCTCCGTGAGCTCGAGGCGGCCGACCACCACGCAGACCAGGTACGTCGACATCGGCATGGTGTCGGCAAACCGGACCCGGACTCGCCCCCCGCCGGCGGGCTCGCGGGCGACCTCGGGCCCGTTCGAGAGGATCGCGAGCCCGTCGTCGGCAACGACCGTGATCCCGAAGACGGCCTTCAGATCGGGCTCGTCCCAGCAGGGGAACGCGCGGCGCGCGTCCGTGGCCTCGAAGTGCGTGGTCGCGATGACGTGCGTCCGTCCCCCGTCCTCGTAGCTGGACCGGTAGAACCCCCGGAGCCGGTCGGACAGCTTGCCCCGAAACTCCAAGTGGAGAACCCACGCACCCGGCTCGAGCGGCTCGACGAGCGCGAGGTGAGCCCGCTCGGTCTCGGCCTCGAGGCGGACGTTCGCGACCTCCACCCGGCGTCCGGCACGGTCGGTTGCCCACCCGGAACCGAGCTCGAGATCGACGGCGTTCAGGATCACCTCGGAGGCCGGCTCCGTGACCCGGACCGCGACGTCCTCGATCCCCCAGAA
This sequence comes from Actinomycetota bacterium, assembly GCA_021325015.1. GTDB lineage: Bacteria > Actinomycetota > UBA4738 > UBA4738 > HRBIN12 > JAJPHY01. The sequence continues at coordinate 8,309 of JAJPHY010000138.1, forward strand.
CGTCTCGGCTTCGAGATCGGTTCCGAGCGTCAGGTCGTAGCGGGAGGGAACGATCGATCGCGGCAGCCGGTAGTCACGCTCGTCCATCGGGACGCCTACGCGACCGGGGTGAGGAACGCCGCGTAGCTCTCGACCTCGCCCTTGACCGCCGAGAAGAACAGGCCCTGCAGCTCCTTGGTGGTCGGCCCCCGCGTCCCCTCGCCGATCACCCGGTCGTCGAGCTCGCGGATCGGCGTGATCTCGGCCGCCGTTCCCGTGAAGAACGCCTCGTCCGCATTGTACAGATCGGTGCGGGTCAGGTTCTGCTCGCGCACCTGGTAGCCGAGCTCGGCCGCCATCTCCATCACGGTCGCCCGGGTGATGCCGTCCAGGCACCCAGCCGAGATCGGGGGCGTGCACAGCACGCCTCCGCGCACGGCGAACACGTTCTCGCCCGAGCCGTCGGTGATGTAGCCGGCCTGGTTGAGCAGGATCGCCTCGTCGTACCCGGCCTTCAGCGACTCGACCTTGGCCAGGACGCCGTTGATGTACTGTCCCGTCGCCTTCGCGGCCGACGGGAGGGAGTTCTGGTCGTTGCGCTTCCACGAGGACACCTTGACCCGCACGCCGTGCTCGATCGCCTGCTCGCCCAGGTACGCGCCCCAGGGCCACACCGCGCTCGTCACGTTCACCGGCGCGTTCAGCGGGTTCACGCCCATCTCGCCGTAGCCGCGGAAGACGAGCGGCCGGATGTAGCAGGAGGTGAGGCCGTTCGCCCGGATCGTCTCCCGGACCGCGTCGGCGAGCGCCTCCTGCGAGAAGGGGATTTCCATGTGGTACAGCTTGGCGGAGCGGAACAGACGCTTGAGGTGCTCCTCGAGGTGCCAGACGGCGGGGCCCGACCTGGTCTCGTAGCAGCGGATGCCCTCGAACACC
>JAJPHY010000118.1 GCA_021325015.1 Actinomycetota bacterium
ACGGGCCTCCGGAGGAGCCGCCGTGGTCGTCGGCCGACGGGCTCTCCGAAGGGTGGTCGTCCTTGCCGCCCTGCTTCCCAGGGCTCTCGATCGGCTCTGGGGACTCACGGCCCGACTGGCGCTCGACTTCCGAGTGGATGGCGAACGAGGTGGTCTTCCCCAGGTCGTTCCCGGCGAGCGCGAACGCCCCGAGCGACAATGCCCCGGCGATCAGCAGCCCCGCCACTCCCCACGCGATGACGATCAGCGCGCGCTTCACGATCTCAGCGTAGTCCCGGCTTCGATAAGGGGAGGTTAAGGTCGATGCCCATTTTGAGCCCGCGGGCGCCGCCCGGCTACGGGGATTCGGTTCGCTGGGGCGCCGGGTCGCCCTCGACGGGCGTCAGGTGGATCTCCACGCGCGTGCCTCCCTCGCTGCCGGCCGACACCGCAACCGCCCCGCCCCACTTGTCGACCAGCTCTCGGACGATCGCAAGGCCGAGTCCGGAGCCCCCGGGCGGCGCGTTCCGGCCGCGGAAGAACCGGTCCAGGACCCGTCCTCGCTCCTCAGGTGGGATTCCCGGCCCCCGGTCCTCCACGGCCACGAAGAGCTTGCCGTCGGTTCTTCCCGTCTCGATCAGGACGGGACCGGGAGCGTACTCGATGGCATTGTCGAGGAGGTTGTCGAGGACCTGGTCCAGGTCGGTCACGTCCGCGAGCGCCCGGCCGCCTTCACCGATCGCGTCGAGGGTGGCACCCCTCCGGGCCGCTCGCTCGCTCCAGCGCTCGACCGCCCGGCCGACGGCGTCGGAGAGATCCACCTCCCCGGGACCGCCGCGTTCGATCCGTCGAGCCATGAGCAGGAGCCGCTGCACGATCTCGGCGAGCCGGTCCACCTCCTGGTCCGCCGCCTCGAGCTGGCGGCGCAGGTCGCCGCTCGTGGCTTGCTCGATCGCCGACTCGAGACGCAGCTTCATGCCGGTGAGCGGGGTCCGGAGCTGGTGCGAGGCGTTGGCGACGAACTCGCGCTGCGCCTTGACCGTGTCCTCCAGTCGATCGGCCATCTCGTCGAAGGACTCGGCGAGCACGCGGATCTCGGTGGCGCCCTGGGAGGTGTCGGCGCGGGCCGTGAGGTCGCCCGTCCCCAGGCGCTGCGCGGCCGCCGCGAGCTTCGCGAGCGGACGTGAGAGCGAGCCCGCCAGGGCGAACGCGATGATCAGGCCCGCGGCGAGGGCCGCCACACCGATCACGACGAGCCCGAGGACGACCGCCCGGACGCGCTCCTGCACTCGCCCCATGGCCTGCGTGAGGCGGACGACGCCGTAGAACCTGCCCTCGTCCAGGATCGGCGCGGCGGAGACCAGGATGTCCTCGCCGAGCGTGACGCTGTGACGAATCTGCGAGTACGGTCGCTGGTTCTGCAGGACCGAGACGAGCTCGGGCCGCTTGGGCGTCGCATAGACCGTGCCGAGATTGTCGGGGCCGAGCGAGTCGGCGATCAGCACGCCATCGGGGTCGACGACGATGACCCTGCCGTCCTCGGTCGAGGCGGGGTAGTGGGTCTGGACGTATTTCTGCAGCGCCTCCAGGCGGGTGGTTCGCTCCGCACCGATGTCGGCTGCGATCAAGAGGGTCTCGTTCTCGGCCGAACCGGTCGCCTCGGCACGAACCCGCCTCTGGAGGTTGAAGACCAGCGGTGCCTCGAGCGCCACGATGACCGTGACGAGGATGTAGGCGAAGGCGAGGACGAGACGGCTCCGGACCTTCGTGGCGACACCTACTCCTTGATCGCGAGGTCCTCGTTCGCGGCGAAGCGAAATCCGACCCCGCGGACGGTCGTGATGTACCTGGGGCTCGAGGGGTCGTCCTCGAGCTTCTTCCGAAGCCATGAGATATGGACGTCGAGGGTCTTCGTCGGCCCGAACCAGTGTGGGTCCCAGACCTCGTCCATGATCCGCTCGCGCCGCACGACCTCGCCCGCGTTGGACATGAGCAGGTGGAGGAGGTCGAACTCGCGCGCGGCAAGCTCCACGGGACGGCCCGCTTTGGTAACCGTTCGTGAGGCTGGGTCGAGCCGGATCTGACCGATCTCGATGGCCCCGCGCCGCCCGCCGAGCCTTCCGCGACGCAAGATGGCACGGATCCGGGCCGTGAGCTCCCGGACCGAGAACGGCTTGACCACGTAGTCATCCGCCCCCAGCTCCAGGCCGAGAACCCGGTCGATCTCCTCGCCGCGGGCCGTGAGCATGATGATCGGGACGTCGGACTCCTTCCGGATCTCGCGAGCCAGGTCCCTTCCGTCGCCGTCCGGCAGCATGACGTCAAGGAGGATGAGGTCGGGAGGTTCTCGGCGGTAGGCGGCGCGGGCCTGCTCGAGGGTCATCGCGAGCTCCGGGGCAAACCCCTCCCTTGCGAGACTCTCCGCGAGCGGCTCTGCGATCGTCCGCTCATCCTCGACGACCAGGATCCGCAGCTTCACGCGGTGATGGTACCCCGGCGGGAACGCCCCCTTCGGCACGGCCGGGCCGCCGACGTCGGCCCAGGTCGATTTGTCGTTCTTGACCTGGCGTCGGTGGGTCTTTCTAAGATTCGCCCACGGATCGGGAGGGGGGTCCGGTGGCAGCGACTACAACGCACACGTCTGGGAGGCGGCTTCTTCGGCGCGGTCAGACTCCACGAGCGGAACCCACCCCTGTCAGACTCCTGGAATGGTTCGTGTTCGCTGGGGTGGGAGTGCTCACCACGCTTGAAGTCATCCGAGTGGTACCAGCAGTTCGGGGAGAGCTGCCCGAGCTAGCCGCGTGGCTCGCGCTCGTGGTGGTAAGCGACCTTCTTCCCGTCCCATTGTCTGACAACCTGAGCCTGGCACTGTCGCTCCCCGTCTTGATGGCAGCAGGAATGCTGTATCCGGTGCCGATCGTAGGAGCGCTGGCGCTGCTGGGTTCTACCGACATGCGCGAGATCCTCGGCCACGTAAGCCTGGCACACGGCCTCTATAACCGCAGTCAAATCGCGCTGAGTGCGATGACGGGGTCACTGGTTTTCCACCATCTCTCTGGAGACTTGGCGGATTGGCCAGCCGTTCTTGCCGTGGCTTTGCTCGCTCTCATAGCCGACAGTCTCGTGAATACCTCCATGGTCGTCGTCGCTTCTTGGCTTGCAAACAGTGACGGACCCACCGGAATCGTTAGGAGCATCTGGGGTAGAAGACTCTCTTTCACCTGCTCTTACGTGAGTTTCGGCTTGGTCGCCGTCCTCCTTGGCGTCGTTCATGAGGCGGCCGGGATCTGGGGGCTGCTTGCCTTCTTTATCCCGGTCCTCTTGGCACGCCAAGCCTTCGTGGACGCGCGGAGGGCCGAGGAGATGACGGGTAAGGTCTCAGAGAAGAACAGGATGCTTCTCGCCATCACCGAGCGCATCGCGGACGAGGGCAGGGACGAACGACTCAGCGTTGCAGCGGGCCTTCATGACGAAGTCCTTCCGCCTCTGTACAAGGTGCAGCTACTTGGACAGGTCGTCCATCACGACCTGACTTCCGGGCAGCTTCTTGCTCTTGAGGATGACGTCCCGGATCTCTTGCGAGCAACAACCCACGCCGGTGATGCGATGCGTCTGCTTATCAGCGGCCTTCGGCACTCCGCTCTGGGAGCGACGGGTCTGGTTGACACACTGAGGCTGCTGGCTCGCCAGCTTGAGGGAGAGACGGACGCCAGAATTCATCTCGAGCTCGAGCCCGTCGTTGGTAGCGCCGTAGTTCAACTCCTCGCCTATCAGGTGGCTCGAGAGGCGCTTCGAAACGCCGTTCGATATGCCAATGCCAAGAACATCTGGCTCAGGCTCCACAGCGATGGTGAGTGCATGCGACTGGTGGTGGAGGACGACGGCGACGGATTCGACCTCAGGTCAGTAGACAAGGAGCATCACTTTGGGCTGCAACTCATGAAGGAAAGAGTTGAGCTGGCGGGAGGCACTTTCCAGGCCGCCACTGAACAGCGGATCGGGACCCTAATCGTGGCGAGACTTCCGGCCGAAACGCCCGAAGGTACGACCTGAGCCCCGGTTCGCACCGGGGCTCAGGTTTGGTTTGGCTCGAGGCCTGCTACCACTTCCAGTGCGCACCGCCAGCGATCGCGAGAGCAAGCAGCGAGCTAAGTGCGATTGCGAACCGCTTGACGAGCTTCATGTTCACCCCCTCAAGGCTCGACGCGGGCATTCCTCCGAACATGGCCCGCCTGCTACCCCTACCCCCAATTGGGGGACATCGACAACTACTATCGGGGGATGCCGTGATCGCCGACAAGCGGTGAAATGGCCTACGGATCTTGCAGTAACTCCCCGATTGAGCAGGGGGACCCAAGGGGGCCTGGCGGGGTGGTTCCAAACGGCGCCGTCGAGCTGCATGATTAGAGCTCTAAGTAGAGAACGGACGAGGAGGGCTCGACCACGCACCTGACGGGCGCATCGGCGGAAAGGGCGGATAGAAGGAAACAGCTGCTGCTGATACTTCAGCTTGCAGTTGTAGTACCAACGATCCTCGTGATCGCCGCTCTCCTTGTCGAGGATCCGAGTGCTCTCGATCCTCAGCTCGTTCTATGGATCCTCACCGTCGCGCTCGTGGAAGCGCTGCCCGTTCCTGCTTGGCACGGTCTTCAACTGAGCGTCGCCTTCCCTTTGCTGATGGTCGTGGCCTTTATCTATCCGCCGGAGGCGGCAGCACTTGCTGCTTTCATCGGTTCGCTGGATCCTCGCGAATGGAAGCGAGAAGTCAGTATCTTGAGGGCACTCTTCAACAGATGCCAGGTTGCACTCTCAATCCTAGCCGCTAGCGCAATCTTCCATGGGTTGGCCAGTCTGAACGAATCCAATGCGCCGGTGCTTATCGCTTCAGCTATGCTCGCGGCTATCGCGGACTACTCAGTAAACAGTAGCTTGATTGCTCTTGCGGTGAGTATCGATGTCGGTATGGCTCCGTTTCGCGTGGTTAAGGAGCTACGTATCGGGAGGCTCTCCGAGTTCGTCATCAGCTACCTGGGTCTGGCGTCCTTTGGGCTCTTCTTAGCCAAGTTCTATGAGAAGCTCGGTTTCTGGTCGGTGCCGGTTTTCGTGCTGCCGCTGCTCCTTGCGCGGCAGATGTTCTTCAGGAGCAAGGCGCTTGAGGAGGCGCACAAGGAGCTCCAAGACCGCGAGCAGGTGCTTCGTGCTCTGTCGAATCGGATGGCCGAGGAGCGGCAGGACGAACGAGCGCAGATTGCCGCCTTCCTGCACGACGACCTCGCGCAGCTCCTGTTCAAGCTCTCGCTGCAGGTTGACATCGCTCGGCGTCACCTCGCAGCCGGCAAGGTCGCCGAAGCCGAAAAGACGTTGGAGGACATCAAGGAGACCAAGGCGAAGACGTCGGATCGAATCCGTGCCCTGATCCGGGATCTGCATCGGTCGCCGCTCGGGAGGGCGGGGCTTGCGGAAGCGCTTCAGAGCTTCATCGCAGAGACGGGCAGGGATGCAGAGGTGATCTTCCGGACCGACATCGACGAGGTTCCGTTGCCTCCGCCGATCGCCCTGCTCCTGTATCACATCGCGCGCGAGGGCGTCATGAACGCGCTCAAGCACGCGAACCCCTCCAACGTCTGGTTGACCGTCAAGGAGGGAGGGGACGCTGTCGAGATGGTGCTTCGAGACGATGGCGGTGGGTTCGATCCGCAGGCTCCCGGGCCCGAGGGGCACTACGGTCTGACGATGATGCGTGAGCGCGCGCTCGTTGGGGGAGGGACGTTCGGTCTTGTGAGCGCTCCGGGCGCCGGGACGACCATCACGGTCAGGTTTCCGACGTCGTGGCTGCAGGAGGGGGAAGATGATCGGGGTGAGGCCGGTGGGACTCCCTCCGATGCTTCCCCCGGTACGACTCCCGATCGGGTTCGTCAGCCGCGTCAGGAGTCCGTCGTCGCATGATCGCGACGATCACCCAGGCAAGCCCGAGGTAGACGAACAAGTCCCCTACGCTCACCACCTGCTTGATCGGCCCTGCCACGGGGATCACGTCTCCGATCGGCGTGAGGTGGTCGTCGGGGGTCATCAGGTGATGCTTGGCGCCTTCGTCCCTGGTCAGAACCCTGAGGAGGTCGCCCTGCCCCGACGCTCTTAGGGCCTCTCGGCTCACCGGCATCCCGCCGTTCACCGTGATCACGGCCATGTTGAGGGCGAGGCCGACGAACACGATCGGCACTCCGGAGATCCGGAAGTTCCGGGCCGCGAAGACCAGCAGAAGGACGTAGGAGACTCCGAGCACGGCCACGCGGATCCACAGATCGGTGCCGTGGCGTCCGTTCGGAAGAGGGAGGGCTTGCATTGCCAATCCCAGCGGGGCCAGCACCCACCACCGAACCCGGAGAGGCTCGAACCCCCGGAGGCGACCGCCGACCAGATAGCCGATCAGCACGGCGGCCACCAGCACTCCGAGGAACAGGGTCATCGACGCTCCAATGGTTTCGGGCGCCGTGGATTCTCGCGCTTCGGACCCGCCGAAGTCCAGCCGGCTAGCATGCTGATCGACGTGGCCAGGATGGTGCCGTTTCCGATGCTGCCGACGGAGAGCTCGGCCGAGCGCCGCCTCTACGAGGGGTTCCTCGAGCAGCTCGACGACCAGTACGTCGTGTACCACAGCGTCGATTGGGTGCTGGCCGGGGCGGAGGGACCCACCCAGGGTGAGGCGGACTTCGTCATCGCCCACCCCGTGGACGGCGTCTTGGTGATGGAGGCAAAGGGCGGGCGGCTCGCGTACGACCCCCAGACGCGACGCTGGCGGCAGACCGGGCGCTCGGGCACGCACGACCTGGACGAGGACCCATTCCACCAGGCCCGTGACGAGATGCGCTCGCTCATCGAGATCCTGTCGGCCCAGCCGGGGTGGGATCGGTGGAAGCCCTCCTACGGGTTCTCGGTCGCCTTCCCGGACGGCTCGTATGACCGAGCGGCCCACAAAGCCGCACCGGTCGAGGTCGTGGTCGATCGCGACGACATGGGGCGACTCGCGGAGCGGGTGGCCCAGATCATGGCCTTCTGGCGACGCCCGGAGAGGCGATTCGGGGCCGAGGGCATGGAGGCGCTGGCGACCGCGCTCGGATTCCGGGTGGAGATCCGAACGCCCCTCAAGCTGCAGTTCGACGAGGAGGACCGGACCATCGTCGAGCTCACCGACGACCAGGCGTGGATCCTCTCGTTCATCGCGCACCGAAAACGCGCGGCCGTGACGGGCCCCGCCGGTTCCGGCAAGACGATCCTCGCCGTCGAGATCTCCAAGCGCCTGGCGGCCATGGGGCACAGAACGCTTCTCACGTGCTTCAACCGGCGTCTCGCCGAACACCTCCGGGACGCCACTCGAGGAGTCGCCGGCCTGGACGTGGTGCACTTCCATGCGCTCTGCGTGCGCGTGGCTCGGGAGGCCGGCCTGGCCCTGCCGGCTGAGTCCGACGATCCGGGGTCCCCGTACTTCGAGCGCGAGCTTCCCGCGCTGCTGCAACGGGGCGCTCGCGCGCTCGGGCCCCGCTACGACGCGGTCGTGGTCGACGAGGCACAGGATTTCCGCGACTGGTGGTGGCCCACGCTGCTTGCGCTGCACACCGACCCGGACGAGGGGATCCTCTATCTGTTCGCCGACGACAACCAGAACCTCTACGGTGGGCGGCTCCCCTTGGACCAAGTGGAGCTCTGCCCTCCCCTCCCGGCCAACCTGCGCAACACGAAGGCGATCCACGAGTTCGTGTCGGTCTTCTACGCGGGTGGCCACCGGCCGACGGCGCGGGGGCCTGAGGGACGCCCGCCCGAGATCCTGGGGTACCGCGGCGACGAGGACCTCGCGCGGGTGCTCGCGGTCGTGCTCCGGAACCTGGTCGAGACTGAGCGGGTTCCCCTGGAGGACATCGTGGTCCTGACGCCGTCGGGCAAGCCGAAGAGCCGGCTCCGCGCTCGCGAGCGGGTCGATGGTTTTCGGCTCTCCGATCACGTCGAGCCAGGGACCGTCCTGGCCGAGAGCGTTCACGGGTTCAAGGGCCTGGAGCGGCCCGTGGTGATCCTGGCCGAGCTCGACGACAAGCACCGCGAGGATCTCGCGAGGTACCTGTACGTGGGGGGCTCGAGGGCGAGGAACGAGCTCATCGTGCTTGCCGCGGAGCCGGTCGCGCGCGAGCTGCGCGAGCTCGCGGCGTCCGGCGCGCGGCGTTCGTAGGCCGGGGAGTCGGGTTCCCCGGAGGCAGTCGACGTCCACACTCGACGGATGTCGGCGTGCCCCCGTCCGTCGCGCGAGCCGGCATCTGTCGGGCCACCCGCCTCTCGCGGAGCTGCCTCGCGCGTCCGGCCCGTTACCCTTGGTTCGTATGGGTCGCGTTGCGGACCAGGGCTACTTCGGGCCAGCGAGCGTCTCTTGGCAGGTCCACCGTGAGGTGACCGTGCTGTTCGGTGGGGCGCGTGCGGTGCTCATGCAGGCGGCCCACCCTCTCGTCATCGCCGGTGCGCGCGAAACGGGCTTCTACGAGCGCAATCCGTGGAAACGCCTGCAGCGCACGCTCATTCTGACGTACGCGATCACGTTCGGCACGAAGGCGGAGGCGCAGGCGGCAGCGGACCGGATCAACGAGGTGCACGCCCGGATCAAGGGCATCGATCCGGTGACGGGAAGGCCCTACGACGGGCTCGACCCCGAGCTGCTGCTCTGGGTTCACGCGTGCCTGGTCGACAGCGCCCTGCTGTTCGAGCGGCTCACGGTCGGCAGGCTGGACGATCGGGGGCGACAGCGGTTCCACGAGGAGCAGATGCTCGCCGCCGAGATGGTGCGGGTGCCGCGCTCGATCATCCCTCCCACGGTGGAGGATCTCCGCGCGTACATCGAGGACGTCGTGGTCTCGGGCGCGCTCATGGTCACGGAGGCTGCCGAGAAGGTGGCGGCGCTGTTCCACAACCCCCCGCGGGATGCCCAGTGGCGGCCCGTGCTGAAGGGCGTCTCGCGGCTCGCGTTCGCAACCCTGCCGGAAGGGCTTCGCGAGCTGTACGGCGTCCGTCTCACGCCGACGCGGGAGCTCGCCGCGCGAGCGACCTTCGCGTTCGTCCGCGCCCTCCGGCCGGCCCTTCCTCCCCGGTACCGCTACATCGCTCCATACCAGGCCTGGCGTCTGCGGACACGGGGCCGCCGCGTGCCGGCCGTCCTCACCGGGACGGGCAGGCGCGTTGGAATCCGTCCCGACGGGATGCCCGGCGGCCGTCGATAGACTTCGAGTCGATGGGCGGGATCCAGGGCGTCCTGCTGGATATCGACGGCGTGCTCACCGTGTCGTGGCGTGCGCTTCCCGGGGCGATCGAGACCGTCGAATGGCTGCGGGAGCGCCACGTGCCCTTCCGGCTCATCACCAACACCACCACGCACACGCGAGCGGATCTCGCCGCCACCCTTCGCTCCGCGGGGATCGCGGTGGAGGCCGAGGAGATCGTGACGGCGGTGGTTGCGACGGCCTCCTACCTGCGGGCCCATCGCCCGGGAGCCCGGGTGTTCGTGCTCTCGGACGGGAACGCCCGAGCCGACCTCGAAGGGGTGACGTTGGTGGAGGAGGGTGCGGACGTGGTGGTCCTCGGAGGCGCCTACGAGGGCTTCACCTACGAGGCGCTGAACCGCGCGTTCCGGATGCTCATGGACGGCGCCGAGCTGATCGGCATGCACCGCAACCTGTACTGGCGGACCTCGGAGGGATGGCAGCTCGACGGCGGGGCGTTCATCGCCGGGCTCGAGGAGGCGACCGGACGCCGGGCCGTCGTCTGCGGCAAGCCCGCCGCTGCGTACTTCGAGTCCGCCCTCTCGACGATCGGCGTGACGCCGGAGCGGGCGGCCATGGTGGGCGACGACGTGGTGAACGACGTGCTCGGGGCCCAGGCCGCGGGCCTGACGGGCGTGCTCGTTCGCACCGGCAAGTTCCGCCCCGAGGACCTTGAGCGCGCGCCGGGAGTCCCCGACCACGTGATCGACGAGGTCGGCTCCCTGCCGGAGCTCCTCGAGCGCCTCTCGTAGCCCCCCGGCGACGGCCTGCCCCGCTCCGGGGCCGCCCCGGCGTAGTCTGGGCGACGCCAATGGCCACCGATCGCAACCGGTTCGCGAGCCAGTTGTTCGCCGGCATCGCCCCCGAGTACGAACGGATGGGCGCCCTCCTCTCGTTCGGGCAGGACGCGGGCTGGCGGCGGTTCCTGGTCTCGCGGGTGAACGCGATCCCGGGATCCTGGGTGCTTGATGCGGCGACCGGGACCGGGCTCGTGGCGCGGGCCCTCGCCGTCCGGAACCTGAGGGTCGTTGGGCTCGATCAGAGCGAGCCCATGCTTCGCCGGGCCGCGCACGCCATTTGGCGGGAGGGACTCGACTCCCACGTTCATCTGGTGCTCGCACGGGCGGAGCGGCTGCCGTTCCCGGACGAGACCTTCGACGCGGTGACCTTTACCTACCTGCTCCGGTACGTGGAGGATCCGGCGGCCACGCTCGCGGAGCTCGCCCGCGTCCTGAGGTCGGGGGGAACGATGGCGTCGCTCGAGTTTCACGTCCCCGACGCTCGGTGGGCACGCGCGGGCTGGTCTGCCTACACCAGAGTGGTGATGCCGGCGGTCGGCCGGCTCGCGTCCGCTGCGTGGGGCCGCACCGGCCGGTTCCTCGGCCCCGACATCTCGCGGTTCTACGAGCGCTACCCTCTCCCGGTTCAGGTGCGGATGTGGCAGCAGGCGGGCATGAGACGCGTTCGCACGCGGGTGATGGGCCTCGGCGCAGCGGTCGTGACCTGGGCGATCACGCGGAGCCCGCTCGCCGATGAGTGAGGACGCCGGTTGGGCCGGGGACGCGCCCGCCTTCTACGCGCTCGCGCCGGGTGGCTGGCGCGACTACTGGACCTTGCTCCATCCGCCGTACACGCTGTGGCACCTGTCCTACGTCGCCATCGGCGCCTCCGTCGCCCCCGCGCTCGACGGCCGGTGGCTCGCGGAGACGCTCCTCGCGTTCTTCCTCGCGGTCGGGCTCGCGGCCCATGCCCTGGACGAGCTGCACGGTCGACCGCTCCGAACCCGAATCCCCGACGCGGCGCTCGCCGCGATCGCGGTGCTCGGCATCGCGGGGGCGGTGGCGCTCGGCGTCGACGGTTCCGTCGAGGTCTCGCCGTGGCTGGCGGCGTTCATCGTCGTTGGCGGATGGCTGGTCGTCGCGTACAACCTGGAGCTGCTGGGCGGCGCCTTCCACTCCGATCTCTGGTTCGCGCTCGCGTGGGGGGCGTTCCCCGCGCTCACGGGGTGCTTCGCCCAGTCCGGAAGGTTGAACGCTGCGGGCGTGATGGTCGCTGCCGCCTGCGCGGCGATCTCCTTCGCCCAGCGGACGCTTTCGACATCGGCCCGCAAGCTCCGGCGGGCGGTTCGGAAGGTCGAGGGGTCGCTGCTGTTCGAGGACGGGACGGTCGAGCCGCTCGACGCCCGGCGACTCCGGGCGGCGCCCGAGGGAGCGCTGCGATGGCTGTGGATCGCGATGGTGTTGCTCGCGGCCGGTCTCGTGACCGGCCGGGTCGTCCACTGACGACCGCCTTTTCGTGAGAACTGGGTACCCTGTCTGCATGTCCCACGCCTCGACGATCGGTGAGCTGCGCGCCGCAGGGTACCCCGACCGCTCGGTCAAGGAGGAGCTTCGCCTGAACCTGCTGGCCAAGCTCGGTCGGCGGGAGCCGCTGTTCCCCTCGATCGTGGGGTTCGACGAGTCGGTGCTACCCGCTCTCGAGCGGGGGATCCTCGCAGGCCACGACCTGATCCTCCTGGGCGAACGAGGGCAAGCCAAGACGAGGCTCATCCGCAACGTGGTCGCGCTCCTTGACGAGTCGACGCCGGCGATCGAGGGGTGCGAGGTGAACGACCACCCCTACCGCCCGATCTGCGCGCGCTGCCGCCAGCTCGTGGCGGACAAGGGGGACGAGGTGCGGGTCGTCTGGATCGGCCGCGACCAGCGGTACGCGGAGAAGCTCGCCACCCCCGACACGTCGGTGGCCGACCTGATCGGCGACGTCGATCCGATCCGGGTCGCCGAGGGGAGGTACCTGGCCGACGAGCTCACGATCCACTACGGGCTGATCCCGCGGACGAACCGCGGGATCGTGGCCATCAACGAGCTTCCGGACCTCCCCGAACGGATCCAGGTGGCGCTCTTCAATATCTTGGAGGAGCGCGACGTTCAGATCCGCGGGTACCGGATCCGGCTGCCGCTGGACCTTCTGCTCGTCGCCACCGCGAATCCCGAGGACTACACCCACCGTGGCCGAATCGTCTCGCCGCTCAAGGACCGGTTCGGGACGCAGGTGCGAACGCACTACCCCGAGACGCTCGACGACGAGATCCGGATCATGGACCAGGAGGCGAGGTCGCCGGCCGGTGACATCCCGGTGCGGGTCCCCCGGTACCTGAAGGAGGTGCTCGCCGCGCTCACGGCGGAGCTGCGGCGCTCGCCGCACGTCAACCACCGCTCCGGCGCCTCGGTCCGGTACTCGATCGGAAACCTCGAGACCCTGATCGCGGCTGCCGTCCGCCGCGCGGCCCGAACCGGGGAGTCGGAGGCCGTACCGCGCGTGTGCGACCTGCCGGCCGTGCTGGAGGCGTCGCTCGGACGGGTGGAGTTCGACACGATCGAGGAGGGCCGCGAGGAGGAGATCCTGCTCCGTTCGGTCCGCGCCGCTGAGCTCGAGGTGTTCCGCCGCCGGCTCTCGGGAATGGACTTCCACCCGATGCTCGCCAAGTTCAACGGCGGGTTCGTCGCCGAGACCTCCGACCTCATGCCGGCGTCCGACCTGCTCTCCCAGTTCGGCGACCTGCCCGGCCTGGCCAAGCTCCTCGAGCGCCTGGGCGTGGAGGAGGAGAGCCCGGGCGTCGCGGCCTCGGCCGGGGAGTTCGCGCTCGACGGCCTGCACCTGTCCCGGAGGCTCAACAAGGAGCAGGCCGGGAGGCTCGGGGCCTTCCGGTACGGGGGCGTGGAGACCTCGTAGGATTGCCGGCGTGCCCGACGTCCACGCAGTCGTGGGATTCCTCGTCGTCGCCCTGTTCGCGATGGGGTGGGTCTGGGGGCTCGTCATCTGGATCGCGAAGCGCGATGCGGGCACGTGGTTCTGGCGATGGCTCGCCGCGGCGCAGATCGTGGCCGTTCTCCAGGCGCTCCTCGGCGTGGTGCTGCTGGTGCTCGGGTACCGGCCGAACACGTGGCTGCACCTCGTGTACGGCTTCGGCCCGCTCGTGGTGCTCGTGATCGGCCACGGGTACGCGCGACAGCCACGGTTCGCGCCCCGGCCCTGGGTGCCCTTCGCGTGGGCGGCGTTCTTCAACTTCGGGCTCACGCTTCGCGCCTTGATGACGGGGCTGCTCAAAAGCTAGCTCCGACCGCAGCCTTCATCCGCCGCTGGAGGGGGAAAGGGATGGGTTGGACGCGCTCCCGTAAGCAGGCCCGCTCCGAGGCCGGGGACATTGGAAGGCTCCTGCTGGATGCCGCGGTGTTCACGGAGGTCACCCCGATCGTGTGTCTGTCTCGAGCCGCCGCGGGGGCGGTGCTCCACTCGGGCGCGGGCGGTTCCCGAGAGCGGGCACCGCCTGAGCGTCGCCTGCCGGATCGCGCGACCGGGCGTACCCTGGCTGGATGCGCAGTCGCTACTCCGAATGGGATGGGACCCAGGACCCCCTCGGGCCCGAGGTTCCGGCCGCCGACTTGCTCGAGGAGATGTCGGAGGACCTGCTCTCGGGGGCCGGAGCTCAGGGGGCGATGACGCGCCTGTTCCGCCGCGGGATGCAGGGTCGGTTTACGGGGCTCGACGCCCTCCGCGCTCGACTTCGCGAGGCCCGCTTGCACGAGCAGGCCGGGCTGAACCTGCAGGGCCCGCTCGAGGAGCTCCGCGAGCGTCTCGATCAGATCCTGGAGCGCGAGCGCTCGACGCTGTCCTTTCGGGCGGAGGACGACGCGCGGATGCGCGAGGCCTTCCTCGACCAGCTCCCCCCCGATGTGCCGGGCGCGATCCGCGAGCTCTCGGAGTACCGGTTCGTGGATCCCGAGGCCCAGCGGGAGTTCGATGAGCTGATGGAGCACCTGCGGGAGCAGGTGCTCGGCGCCTACTTCCGCAATTTGGCCGAGGGGCTCCGAAACCTGTCGCCGGAGCAGCTCGGGCGCTTTCGCGACATGCTGGCGGAGCTGAACGACCTGATCGAAAAGCGCGATCGCGGCGAGGCGGTGCAGGAGGGCTTCGAGGCGTTCATGGCCCGGTACGGCGACCTGTTTCCGGACCGGCCGAAGACGCTCGACGAGCTGCTCGAGAACATGGCCAGGCGCATGGCCGCCCTCAGCCGGCTGATGGCTTCGCTCGGCGCAGAGCAGCGGGCGGAGCTCCAGGCGCTGGCGGAGCAGGTTCTGCAGGACATGGATCTCGCGTTCGAGGTCGACCGGCTTGGTGCGAATCTCGCCGCCATGTTTCCCGAGATGCCGTGGGGGGAGCCCGCGCTGGCCGGCGGCGAGGACACCCTGCCGTTCGCGACGACCGTCGACGCCATGGAGCGACTGCACGATTACGAGGACCTGGACCGGTCGATGCGCGGCGACTACGCCGGCGCGTCGCTCGAGGACATCGACGAGGAGGCGCTCCGCCGAACCCTCGGCGAGGAGGCGGTGCGCGACGTCCGCCGCCTGAAGCAGGTCGAGCGGGCGCTCGAGCAAGCGGGGCTGGTCACGCGCCGGAACGGCCGGCTCGAGATCACCCCGAAGGGCGCGCGCAAGCTCGGCGAGCGCGCCCTCGTGCGCGTGTTCGAGCGCCTGCGGCGCGATCGGGAAGGCACGCACGAGGTGCGCGAGGCCGGCGGGCTGGCCGAACCGACCGGATCGACCCGTCCGTGGCAGTTCGGCGACTCGGGGCAGATCGCCGTGCAGCGGACGGTGTTCAACGCGGTCGTGCGCGGTGGAGGCGCGACGCCGCTTCGGCTCGCCCCGTCGGATTTCGAGCTCGTGGACGCCGAGCAGCGGACCGAGGCCGCGACCGCGCTGCTTCTCGACCTCTCGTTCTCGATGCCGCTCCGCGGCCACTTCGTCCACGCGAAGAAGATGGCCCTGGCCCTCCACGCGCTCATCGAGGGCCGCTATCCGTACGACCGCCTGTACATGATCGGGTTCTCCGACTACGCCCGGCGGCTACAGCCGCAGGACCTCACCGCAGCGGGATGGGAGCGCGTGTACGGGACCACCATGCAGCACGCCTTCAACCTCGCCGGACGGCTCCTGGCGCAGCATCCTCGGGCCAGCCGGCAGGTCATCATCGTGACCGACGGGGAGCCGACGGCGCACCTCGAGGGCGACGAGGTCTTCTTCTCGTGGCCCCCGGTTCCCAAGACGATCCAGCTCACGCTCGCCGAGGCGCTGAAGCTCTCGAAGGCCGGCGTGACTCTGAACGTGTTCATGCTGGAGGACTCACCCGGTCTCGTGCGGTTCATGGAGCGGTTGGCCCGGATCACGGCCGGGCGGGTGTTCCTCATGGACGATCGCGAGCTCGGCGAGTTCGTCGTGCGCGACTACGTGGCCCGGCGCGAACGCTGATCGCCCGTCGACGCGGTAACGTCGACCCATGCGGATCGCGGTCAGGGTGGCGCTCTGGGTGCTCCTGCTGAGCGGCTCGGCGGGCGTTGGGGCGTTCATCGCCGCGCACTCGAACCCGCTCCCTCCTCAGGTGGTGGGAAGCCCTTCACCCTCGGTCGCGGGACCCTCGACCGGCCCTTCGCCCGACCTGCCCGCCGCGACAACCTGGGTCGGGACCATCCGATCCACCTCGTTCCACCGCCTCTACGTCGGAGGCACCTGCACGACCGCGTGGGCGACTCGGGTGCGGTTCGAGGTGGCCCCCCGGGGCGCCGTGCGCGGACGCGGGGTTGCGAAGCTCACGTCCCAGGGATCTCCGTGTCCGTTCCCGATCGGGCAGCGGCAGATCCGGCGCTTCCGTCTGGGGTTGACCGGCGAGCTGCGGGCCGGCGAGCTGGCGCTCCGACTGATCGACCTCGGCCACGTCCCCGCGGCGGGCTCGGACGACCTCGGAGGGTTTCGAGCCACGACGCTCTCCATCGTGATGCACGCTCGGGTCCGACATGATGCGGTCGAGGCTCGAGTGAGCCTTCAGGCCCCCGATCAGGACCGCGGCGCCTTCGGCTCGACCAACATGCTGCGCCTGCGCTGCCGGGACTGTTGAGCCGGGCAGCCCGGTTCGGCCGTCTGCTCCGGACCCGCCGTTCCGAGAACGGATCAGTCCCCGTCGGCGTCCCACCACAGGGTCACGAGGGTCTGCTCGAGGGGCCCTGCCGACCAGAGGCCGTCGCGCTCGACCAGGAGATCGCCGAGGGCCTCGGCGATCTCGTCGTCTCGCTCGGCGGAAAGACACAACCGTCGTCGAACGAGCGACACGGCGTCCTCACGACGCTCGAACCCGCTGCTGCGGGGGCGGGCGGTGACCCGCTCGAGGTGGGCATCGAAGCCGAGCTCGCCGAGCGCCAGGGCCGCATCGTCCGCGGAGGGGCCGGTCGGCCGCCGGAGCCCGTGGAACCGGCGCCAGAGGCCGTTCATCCACGACAGCGGATGTCGTTCGGTGATCTCCACGACGACGCGGCGGCGTGCGTGTTGGTGGAGGGCCTGGACGAAGGGCGCGAGGTCCTGGACGTTGTAGAGAACGTGGTGGCACACGACGACGTCGGCGGGTATCACATCCCTTGAGACGTCGGGCCACCGACCGCACACGGCCCTCGTCCGCACGCCGAGCCGCCGCGCCACCTCGAGGAAGGCGGCCAGCATGTCCTCCGAGGTGTCGACCCCGGTGATCTGACCGGCCCTGTCCGCGAGCGGCAGCGAGGCGGCGCCAGTGCCCACGCCGACGTCGAGGACGCTTCCGCCGGGGGGGAGTGCCTCCCGAGCTCGGCCGGCCGACGGGGTCGGTGGGTCCCTGAGCGCGATGCTGACCCGTCGGTGCATGAGCTCTGGAGGGAAGCCCCACGGTGACTCGGGGGCGCGCGCCAGGATCTCGTCGGGGATCCCCCATCCACGCAGGTCCTCGGCCCACCGTTCCAGCGCCGTCACGCCATCAGCGTAGCTGCGTGGCCGGGTCGGGCGCGGGCCTCGGCCCGCGCCCGACCCGGCCCGTGGGGCCGTTCAGCCGGCCCGGACCACGATCGTCGAGGCGCGAACCGTGCCGCTCGGCATCCAGAGACCAAGCACGCGCACGCTCGCTCCGCGGTGGAGCCGGCCGCGGTGACGAATCCTGGTCGTCTCGCGGACGCGGACCACGTGGCCGCTCACCTTCCAGCGACCGACCAGCGTGGGCGTGCTCGGGATCGACTGGAGGATGCCGACGAGGCTAGCCGATCCGTCCTCGACATCGGAGGCCTCCTTGACCTCGACCTTGTCGGCGGTGATCGAGCCGTCGGACTCGGCCGTGCCCTCGACCTCGACGGTGGCGCCGACCGCAAGCGCCCCGTCCTCCTGGTCGATCTCGGTCGAGCTCGTCACGTGAACGGTCGTCCCCGAGACCACCCAGTCGCCCACGAACCCGGGCGTGGACGGGAGCGACTCGACGATTCCGGTCAGCTTGGCCTCCGACTCCGGGCCGTCGTCGGCAACGGCGGACGACGGAACGAACGCGGCAAGGAGCGCCGCGAGCGCTCCGGCGGCAAGCAGTCTCTTCATGGTCCACCCCCATGCCCTCGGCTTCCAGTGGCTCCAGAAAATCACGCGAGGGGTTAGCGGCCGGCTCCACACGGGTTAAGGGTTGGTTAGGGATCGGAGCCGTTGAGGGGACCTCTGGACGGCTCGAGCGGGCTCGGGTGGGTCAACCGTCGATCTCGAGCCCCAGCTCGGCCAGAACCTCCCGGGTGTGCTCGCCCAGGCGCGGAGGCGGCCGCCGGATCGGGGGAAGCCCTGCAGGACCCCGGATCGGGTTGGCCACGAGTCGCAACACGCCGCGACCCGGATCCTCGATCTCCTGGATCATCGCGGAGCCTTCCGGCGTGGCGAACACCTCGTCCAGGGCGAGCACGGGGGCCGACGGAACGGCGGCGGCTTCCAGGCTCTCGAGCCACGTTGCCGCGGGGCGAGCGCGAAAGACCTCCTGCAGGATCGCAACGAGCGTCTCGCGGTTGCGCACTCGAGCCTGGTTGGTGGCAAACGCCGGATCGTCGGCGAGCTCGGGATGGCCGATCACCTCGCACGTCCGCCGGAACAGCCGGTCGTTGCCGGCCGCCAGGATGAAGGGGCGATCGGCGGCCTCGAAGAGCTGATAGGGGACGATGTTCGGGTGCGCGTTGCCCATCCGCCTCGGTACGATCCCACCGAGGAGGTAGTTCGCCGCCTGATTCACGAGCGCGGACAGGCTTGCCTCGTAGAGGGAGACGGTCAGACGACGGCCTCGACCCGTCCGCGACCGACCGATCAGCGCCGCCTGGATCCCGCTGGCCGCGAAGAGCCCCGTCACCACGTCGAGGAGCGCGACCCCGACCTTGGTCGGCTCGCCCTCCGGTTGCCCCGTGAAGCTCATCAGGCCGGAGAGCGCCTGGACGATGATGTCGTATCCGGGTCTCGCGGCGGACTCGCCGTCCTCGCCGAAGGCCACGAGCGAGCAGTAGACGAGACCCGGATTGGCCCGCGCGAGCGTGTCGTAGTCCAGTCCGAACCTTCGCATGAGGCCCGGACGGAAGTTCTCGACGACCACGTCCGCGCGCTCGGCGAGGACGCGAGCCGCGTGGGCGGCCCGCGGCTCGGCCAGATCGAGCGCTACCGAACGCTTGTTGCGGTTGAGCGACAGGAAGTACGCTGCGTCCTCCCCGAGGAAGGGGGGACCCCAGGCGCGGGTGTCATCGCCAGCGCCGGGCCGCTCGATCTTGATCACGTCGGCGCCCAGGTCGGCGAGGATCATCGTCGCGAGTGGTCCGGCGAGCACGCGCGAGAAGTCAACGATGCGAATGCCAGACAGCGGTCCATCGTCGGCCGCCGCGGCGTGGCCGGCGGCCCCGCCTGGATCGTCGGGCACCGGAGAGCTCCTGAAGCGGACGCAACAGTGGAGCCGCCGGAACCCGAAGGTCCCAGCGGCTCCAGGTTGGTTTGTACACCCAGTCTGGGCCGCCAGTCAAATCGGGCGGCGGGAGCGTCAGCTGGCGTGTACCGGGTGGCGCCCGCGACCGCAAATTGGGAGGATAGGAGTCGATGAACCAGGAGAGCCTGGAGCGGGCGAACGCGTTTCTCGCCGCCGTGGCCGCCCGGGTGGCCCCCGGTGAGCTGCTCGAGGTCTCGCCGGCGGACATCGGCAGGGATCTCGGCCTGGCCGAGCCCCTTGCCGCCGCCAGGGCCGTGCGGGCCCTGCTTGCCCGTCGCCGTCTGGAGGCGGTCGACGGCAAGTACCGCCTGCTCGACCCGAGACCCATCGAGCCGGGCGAGCGCGAGCAGATCCCGCGCCCGCGGCGACCGAAGCGCACCCGCGAGCGCCGGGCCTCTCGCCAGGAGGCGCCCTCGCACCCGACCTACTCGGATGTCGGGCGCGAGGCCATCGAGCGGCTGATCGAGCTCGGGCGGGAGGTGGCCACGCTACGAGCCACGCTCCGCACCACGCGCGAGGAGGCGAGGCTCGCGCGTGAGGCTCGCGACGAGGCCGAGCGGCAGGCTCAATCGCTGGCCGGTCGGGTGCGCGACCTCGAGGCCAGGGCCGAGATGGCGGAGTCGAACCTCCGTACGCTCCTCGCCGCGGCGCGCGGATCCGGACGAGAGGTCCCCGTGGGGGACAGCGAGATGGAGGCGATCCTGGGCGTCCTGAAGTCGGAGCGGGAGGGCTCCGGCTGACGGATCCTAGGTCTCCACGGCCGTCGTGGGCCGGGCCGGCCCGTCGCCGGTCTGGGAGCGTTCGGTGACGCCGCCGCCGGCCTCCGCCGGCCCTGTGGCTCGGTCGCCGCGGGCGCCGAGCGCCGCCAAGTGGCACGCGGCGAAGTGTCCGGGCCGAAGCTCCACGAGGCCCAGGTCCTGGGCTCGGCAGCGCTCCTCCACGCCGGCGGTGCGCGCCCTGCCGGACGCGACCTCCGGGCATCGAGGGTGGAACCGACACCCCGGGGGGACGCGGGTCGGGTCCGGGGGCTCGCCCGCGAGGATCGGCCGGTCGATCCCGCCCGGCTCCGGCACCACGTCGAGGAGCGCCTTCGTGTAGGGGTGGAGCGGTCGAGCGAGGACCTCCTCGGCCGGACCGATCTCCACGATGCGCCCGAGGTACATCACCGCCACTCGGTCGGCAACAGTCCACGCGAGGCCGAGGTCGTGGGTGACGATCAAGATGCTGATCTTGAGCTCGTCCCGAAGCTTGAGCAGCAGCCGGAGGATCTCTCCCCGGACCGAGGCGTCGAGGTTCGAGACCGGCTCGTCGGCGACGATCATCTCCGGCTCGAGCGCCAGCGCGCCGGCGATCACGACCCGCTGTCGCTGGCCGCCGGAGAGCTCGTGCGGGTAGTTCAGGAAGAACCGCTCCGGCGGCCGCATCCCGGCGTTCGCAAGGGCGCGGGCGACCTGCTCCTTCTCGTCGCCGCCCACCCGATGGATTCGGAGCCCCTCCGCGACGGACTCGTAGACCGTCTGTCGTGGGTTCAGCGCGCCCGTCGGGTCCTGGAATACCATCTGCACCCGCCGCCGGTACGCGCGAAGGTTCTCCCAGATGCTCCGACCTTGGTACCGGACCGTGCCCCGTTGCGGACGCTCCAGGCCCATGATCGTGCGAGCCAGGGTTGTCTTCCCGCAGCCGGACTCACCGGCGAGCGCGAGGATCTCCCCCTTCTGGAGGTGGAGCGAGACGCCGTCGACGGCTCGCGCCTCGGCGGCCTTCTTACCCAGGATCCCGGCGCCCAGGCCGATCCGGCCCTGGAACACGACGTGGAGGTCGTCGACCTCGAGAACGGGCTCGCCGCTAGCACGCATCCCGGCGGAGCTCACGGCTCTCCCGGCTCATGCAGGGACGCCGGGGACAGATCCGCATCTCGGTTTCCGGTGGCGAGAAGGCAGGCGGCCCGGCGGCCGGGTGAGACGTCGTACAGATGCGGGTCCACCCGCGAGCAGGCATCGAACGCCCTCGGGCATCGAGGATGGAAGGCGCATCCTCCCGGAAGATCGGAGGGGTAGGGAGGGTCGCCGGGCAGTCCCGAGGGATGGCCGCGATACCTGTGGTCGCCGATCTCGGGAAAGGCGGCGGCCAGGGCCTCGGTGTACGGATGGAGGGGCTCGCGGTACACGCGCTGCGCCGGCCCCGTCTCCACGATGCGACCCGCGTACATGATCGCCAGACGATCGCAGGTCTCCACGAGGACCGAGAGGTCGTGCGTGATGAAGATCATCGCGAGGCCGAGCTCCTTCTGGAGCTCCTTCAGGAGGCGAAGCACCTGCGCCTGAACCATGACGTCGAGGGCCGTCGTCGGTTCGTCGGCGATCACGAAGTCGGGGCTGCAGGCGAGCGCCATCGCGATCATGACGCGCTGTCGCTGGCCGCCCGACAGCTCGTGGGGGTAGTCCCTCAGGCGCCTTGTTGGGAGGCCGACCTCCTCCAGGAGCTCCCCCGCACGGAGCAACGCCTCTCGCTCGCCGGCCATCGCGTGCACGATGAGCGGCTCCGCGATCTGGTCGCCGATCCGCTGCACGGGATTCAAGGCGTGCATCGCGCCCTGGAACACGATCGACCCTTGCGTCCACCGAACGGCCCGGAGTCGCCCGGGCGTCATCCGCAGGACGTCTTCGCCATCAAACAGGATCTCGCCCGTGACCACCGCATCCTTGGGGAGGAGACGCAGGATCGCCCCCGCGATCGTGGACTTGCCGCACCCCGATTCGCCGGCCAGTCCGAGCACCTCCCCGCGTTCGAGGGAGAGGTCGATGCCGCGAACGGCGGGCACCGGCCCGGTCTGGGTCCGGTAGGTCACGAAGAGATTCCGCACCGACACGATGCTCATCGTGTCCTCAGCTTGGGGTTGAGGATGTCGTCCATGGCGTACCCGATCATCGTGAACGCGAGGACGAGGAAGATGATCGCGACACCGGGCGGGATGATCCACCACCAGTAGCCGGCATACGCGGCACCCTGGCCGAACGCCTGCTCGAGGATATTGCCCCACGACACGTTGACCGTGGGGTCGACGCCGACCCCGAGAAACGACAAGGTCGTCTCGGTGAGGATCGCGCCGGCGACGATGAGGATGGTGTTGGCAAAGATCAGCGGCCCAACGTTGGGGAGGATGTGGCGCGTCATGAGGTGCCAGCTCGAGGCCCCGAGAGCCCGGGCGCGTTCGACATAGGTTCGCGTCTTCTCCGAGAGGACCTGGGCCCGGATCACACGAGCGGTGCTCGGCCACGACGTGATTCCGATCACGAAGATGACCGTCCAGAGCGAGGGCTTGAGGATCGCGGCCAGCACGATCGCAAGCGGCAGGAAGGGAATGACCAGGAACCAGTCCGTGAGGCGCATCAGGACCGTCTCGCGCCATCCCCCGAAGTAACCGGCCGTCAGCCCGATCGCGCTTCCGATCACGACCGTGATGAGGGTGGCGAGGAGTCCGACGACCAGGGAGATCCGGGAACCCCAAATGGTGAGGGACAGGATGGAGCGCCCCTGAAAGTCGGTTCCGAGCCAGAACCTGGCGGATGGAGGGGACAGAACCGGGTTGTCCGGATGGCACAGCGGGGAGAGATCGCACCGGTTGGCGAGCAGCGGAGCGAAGATCGCGAGCAGGGTAAAGGCCACGAGGATGAACAAGCCGCCCATGCCCATCTTGCTCCTCCGGTACTGCTGCCAGAAACGCCGCAGCGAGTTCCACCGGCGCCTCCAGGCGATGGCGCGCGGGCTTCTCAGCACGGGAACGTCGAGCGTCCCGGCCGGTGACTCGTCGGTGGTCCTCATCAGGCCGCCCTCACGCGAGGGTCGAGGTACGAGTACAGGAGATCTGCGACCAGGTTCGCCGCGATGACCGCCACGCTGAAGACCAGGAAGAGGCCTTCGAGCAGGGCGAAGTCCTGGTTCCCGATGGCCTCGTACGTCAGGCGCCCAAGACCGGGCCACGAGAAGATGGTCTCGATCACGATGGCCCCGCCCAGGACGTAGCCCAGCGACAGGATCGTGACCGTGATCGTGGGCAAGAGCGCGTTCGGGACGGCATGCCGGCGGCGGACGAGCCGTTCGCGAACCCCCTTCGCCCGAGCCGTCTGAATGTAGTCCTCCGTGAGGACTTCCGTGAGCGAGGAGCGCATGATGAGGGAGTACTCGGCCAGGTACGCAACCGTGAGGACGAAGAACGGTAAGGCCAAGTGCTTGAGGATGTCGACGACGTTCGCGATTCCCGTATACCCGGCACCGGGCGTTTGCATGAATCCCGAGGGGAAGATGTTGAGGGTAACGGCGAACAGCATGATCATGAGCAGCCCGAACCAGAACTCGGGCATCGCATAGAGCACGAGGGTCACGGCGAGCCACCCCTGATCGAAGCGCGATCCCCACCTCCACCCCTGCGCGATCCCGATCCACACGCCGAGGAGGATCGAGGCGATCGTCGACGTGCCGATGAGGAGCACCGTTGGCCACACCGCCTGGGCGATGGTGGTGGAAACCGGCTGGTTATCGAACGTGTAGCCGAGGCGGAAGCGAACGGTCTCCCACAGGTAGTGAACGAACTGCTGGGGGAGCGGCAAGTCGAGCCCGAGCTGGCGCTTCAGGTCGGCGAGCGCAGCGGGCGTCATGTTGCCTCGCTGCTTCGCCAGGAGCTGCGTGGGGTCGCCGAGTCCCCGGAAGAGGAAGAAGTTGAAGGTCAGCACGAACAGGAGCGTCAGGATCGCCTGAAGGATCTTGACGACGAGATGCCGACGAATGCTGCCCTGTGCCACGCGCGACTTCCGCCTAGGCCTCGTCCACCTCGGATCGACGCGCACGCCTGACCAGCAGCGCCACGATCACCGCAAGCGCGATCAGGGCAAGGGCGATCACCCAGACCGCAGCGCTTCCCCCGCCGCCCGCGTTCGCCGCCGCCGTGACGGGCCGGACCGAGATGAACGACAGCGGACCGTAGGTGGCGAGCCAGTCCCCGCCCTCGGCGGGCTGGGGAACGAATCCGGTCCATCCCTTCGTGTGCGCCTGGAGGGACTGGTCGTACCAGAGCATGATGTATGGCTCATCTCGATACAGGATCGACTGCATCTGGTGGACGATCTCCACGCGGCGAGCCGGATCGATCGTCGTCTCCTGCTCATGGAAGAGCTTGTCGTACTCCGGGTTGCAGTAGTAGCTATCGGAGTTGCGATACACGTTGGGGTTGGGCGGCCGCTGGGCACACGTGAAGATGTTCAGGATGTAGTTGGGATCGGGATTGGGGTACCAACCCCACACGAACATGTCGTAGTCGCCGGCGAGGATCACGTTGCCCAACTTGTTGCTGTTCAGCGTCTGCGGGTCGATCTTGATGCCGATCTCCTTCAGCCACTCCTGAACGTACGGGACGATGTCGATCGAGGGCTGATCCGTCGTTCGGCTGTAGAAGCGGAACTCCAGCGGCTTCCCGGTCTTCGGGTCGATGCGCACGCCGTCAGATCCCATCTTGTATCCGGCCTGGTCGAGCATCTGATTCGCCGCTGCGATGTTGAACGACAGATCGGGATCGTTCGGGCCCGGATTCCAGTCGCCGGTCGTGGCTCCCGGCTGGACGGGAGAATCGGCGGGGGACGCGTAGCCCTGCATCACTCGATCGACGAGCACAGAGCTGTCGATCGCCCGTCTGATTGCCTGTCTGACAACCACGTCGGTCAGCGCGCGAGCGCCGTCGCCGTGCGGCGTAAAGCCACCGGCCGGATCCGTCTCGTAGGCCGAGCCGGTGTTGATGCCGATCTCCACGAAGCTCGGAATGTTTGCGCCCTGGGTGATGATCCCGCGGCTCTTCAGGGTATTGAGGATGCTCGGAGTCGTGAAGTAACCGAAATCGATGGAACCAGACTGCAGTGCGGCCGCCTCCGCGTCCTGGTTTCCGAAGATCTGGTAGACGACCCGGTCCACGTGCGGTCTCATCCCCACCGCATCTCCCCAGTAGTACGGGTTGCGGTCGAGTTGCACGTACTGGTTCTTCACGTATTTCGTGATGATGAACGGACCTGAGCCGACGGCTTCCTGCGGGTTGTCGTTCGCAACCCGCTTGGCCGCCTTGTAGTCGTTCTCGTACTTCCCCCAGATGTGCTCGGGAAGGATGTACTCGTACAGGAAGACCGATTTGCCCGAGTAGAAGGACGTGGGCTGCTTCGAGTGCAGCACGAAGGTCGTGTCGTTGATCGCCTCGGCCCTGTCCATGAGGGCGAGGTCCGAGGAGTAGTTCGGGACGTTGTACTTCTTGTAGAAGTTGAGCGTCCAGGCGACGTCGTTCGCCGTGAACGGCTGCCCGTCCGACCACTTCAGACCCGACCTCATGTGATAGGTGAAGGTCATCCCGTCGGAGCTCGTGTCGACGCTGGTCACGATCGAGTGATCGAAGTCCGGGGAGAAGTCCTTGGTGGAGAAGTTGATCGGGATGTCGTAGTTCAACGCCCAGATCGTGTAGTCGGTGCCGAGGTAGCCCACCAAGGGGTTCAGCGAGCTGGGCGGCGACACGTCCGCGTAGGTGAACGTGAGGGGTCCGGTGCTGGCCGCAGACGCGCTCGGACTCGAGCTCTGTCCGAGGGCTCCGGCCGCAGAGAGAGCGACCACGAGCATGCCCACCACGAACAGCACGGCCACCCGCGACGCCAAGCGCATCCCGATCCTCCTCACCTCGAGCGGATCCCCTAAGCGGACCCCCTGATTATGGACTACGACGACTACGCACCCGAAGGTTCTTCGGAGAGTGGATGCTCCGGCGATCGAATCGTCCTGTCGACGGGGTCCTCATGACCCAGGGTCAGTGGCCGTCTCTCGAGGCTCCCACCGCACGGGGAGGGGCTTGTTCCGGAGCTCCCGGACGAACGAGACGCACTCCCGAACCGCCTGGTCGAACAGGATCTTGCCCTTCTCCGCGGTGGCCTTCGTTGCCTCGCCGTGAACCCCGGTGTGGCTGATGGCGTTCCACCAGGGCATGAGCTTCAGCGGGCCGTCGGACCAGTCCATCCAGGCGTTCGGTCCATCCGGGTACGAGTTCTCGTCCACGGCCCGGTCCATGAACACCGCGTCGGGGTCCAGGTGCAGGTAGATCGAGGTCTCGAGCTCGCAGGCATGGCCCATGCCCCCAATCTCGGAGTCGCGGACCTCGGCGATCACCTTCTCCGATTCGGGACTCGTCAGGTAGAAGGCGGCCGCGGCCAGCACGTCGGGATGCTCGAGGCCGATCAGGCGCGCGGCCACGTCGAGGAGCGGGATGTTCGAGCCGTGGCCGTTCAGGAACAGGATTCGCTTGAAGCCGTGGTGGGCGAGCGAGCTTCCGATGTCCACGCAGTACCGGACGAACGTGTCCCACCCGATCGTGATCGGTCCGGGGAAGTCCATGTGGTGGGGCGTGTACCCGTGGATGACGGGCGGCAGGAGCACGACCTCGTCGACGAGCTCCTCCGCCGCGCGCAGGCAGATAGCGCTCGCGATGCGCGTGTCGGCGTCGATCGGCAGGTGGGGGCCGTGGTCCTCGAGCACGCCGGCGGGGATCAGGCACACGCGATCCTCCGCGACGGCGCGCCGAACCTCCGGCCAGGTCAATCGTTCGTACAGCAGCGGGCGTGTCCAGGCCATGGATCCTCCTCGCTCGAACCTTCGCGGCTCAGCGGACGCCGGTCAGATCGATCTCCTCGTACTCGTGCTCGCAGGGGTTGCCGGGCGCGACCCACATCCTCCCGGCCTCGAGGTCGGCGACCATCGAGAACATGACCGCCGAGGCCTCGTCGCCTTCAGTTGGATCGGGGTGCAGGCAGATGGACTGCGGGCTCGACTCATGGTCGCGCAGGATGGCCATCACGTCCTGCGGCGTCCGCGGGGGGCGCTCGGCCAGTAGGGTCTCCAGGCGTGCCAGCCGTGCCCGGCTCCCCTCGGAGGGCTCGGGGCCGAGCCGCGCAAGCCGCGGATCCAGGTAGTGGTTGGTGTGCGGACCCTGCCCGTCCAGGACCGCGAGCTCCCGACCGGTCGTCTCGATCGTGAAGGCGTCGCCGCCCGCGAAGGCGAACACGTGGCCGTAGCCCCCCGCGCGCGAACGCGTCCCGGCGCGCGCGATCGCTTCGGCCCGGTCAGAAGCCTCCAGCGAGTACCGCGAGACCAGGACCCGGGGCACCCCGATGTGGTCGTCGGCCGCGGTGAGCGATCCGATCCCCTGGGCGCCCCCGCGGCCGTTCATCCCGACCGCGGGGAGGCAGCAGACGATCGTCGGAGAGGCAACGGGGACCCCGCCGCGGTCGGGGATGTCGACCACCACCGCGACGTTCCCGAGGTCCCCGGCGAGCCAGTGCTCGTTGTGCCCGAGGAAGGTGATTCCGGGGCCCGTCACGCTGAAGCTCGAGCACCGCTCGACCCGGGGCGGGGGCGGGGGGGCGAGGTACCCCTCCTTGCGCTGGAGGAAGAGCATGCCCCCCTCCTCCGGCTGCAACAGGGGCTCGAGCTCCGCGAACGCGTTGATGGCGAACAGCTCGAGGACGGGAACCATCGCGCCCACGGACATTCCCTTGATCGTGGCCATGTAGGCCGGAAACGCGGACTCGGCGGCAACCAGATAGGGGGTGAGGAGCTCCTGGAGCTGCTCCGAGGACACGCCCCGCCGGCTGAGGTACCGGTGGTAGAAGTCGATCGACCTGTTGATCGGGTCCCGGAGCGCGCGTCCCACGAGCTGCCCCCGCGACCCCGGGTCGCCCTCGACGCGGACCACCGTGACCGGACTCACGAGCTCATCCCTCGCGGATGCGGCGCACGAACGCGTCGAACAGCGCCTGCTGGCTCGGGTCCACGGAGGCCGTGTCCTCCGGATGCCACTGCACTCCGAGCATCCATCCGGTCTCCCGCTCGATCGCCTCCACCAGTCCGTCCTCGGACCAGCCGGTGGCAACCAGGCCACCGCCCAACCGATCCACTCCCTGATGGTGGTGGGTCGAGCAGGTGAGCGTCTCGACGCCCGCGGCCTCGGCCAGCCGGCTGCCTGGCGCGACCTTTACGTCATGGCGGACGTGCTCCTCGCCGCTCGGGGCGCCGTGGCCGGTCACGCCCGCACTCGGCAGATCCTGGATCAAGGTCCCGCCGAAGGCCACGTTCATCACCTGCATGCCTCGACAGATCGCAAGGGTCGGCACGTCGTGGCGGTCGGCCGCGAGGAGCAGATCGATCTCGAGCGCGTCGCGGTCGGGCTCGGTACCGTAGATCTCGTCGCCCGAAACCTGGCCGTATCGCTCCGGCTCGACGTCCCCCCCTCCCACGAGGAGCAGCCCGTCGACACGCGCGAGCAGCTCCGCCGGAGCGGCGGCCTCGCCGGGAAGGAGCAGCACCGACCTCGCACCAGCGCGACGAAGCGCCTGGATGTAGTTCTCCGGCACCCCGTACCCGCCGACCAGCCACCTCGAGACCCGTCCGGGTGCGAGGTGATAGGCGACGACGCCGATCCACGGATCGCTCATTCGGACATCACGAGGACGATAACCCGCACTGGGCCGTGGACGCCCAGCACCGGCGTCATCTCGATGTCGCTCGTCCGCGACGGCCCCGTGACCAGCACAAGGGACGACGGCGACCTCCCACCCTCGCCGCAGATCTCTTCGAGCAGGTCGCAGAGCTCCTCGAATCCCGGGACCAGGCGCCTCCCGGGTAAGAGGACCAGGTGCGTCGGCGGGAGCAGGGCCGTCGTGCGATGTCCCTGCGCGGAGGAGAGAAGCACGGAGCCCGTCGCGGCGACGCCCAGGATCGCCGATGTGATTCCGAGACCTGCGCTCGGGTCGCCGACCGGGAGCACGGGGCATCCGGCCCGCGCGAGTCCCTCCCGCACGGGCGAGCCGAGCTCACCGAGCTCGTGGACGATCGCCCCGTCGGAGACTAGGGCGATCTCGGCGATGGCCTCCGGCAGCTCGGTTCGCCCGACGAGCCTGGCCTGCCCGCCGACCTCGGCCAGGGCCTTCGCGAACCGGTCGAAGGCGGGCCGGGGGGTCGGCCGGCGCCGAGGCCCCCGCGCCTCCCCCGAGGCGGGGGTCGGCGGGTACGGGTCGGGCAGGGGGTCCCGGCCGTCCGGCGGCGCGCCGCGCCCACCGCGCACCCGGTCGCCGCCGTCGAGGCGCTCCCGGAGGATCCGAAGGAACTCGCTACGCTCCACCGGCTCGCCGCCACCTCTCCCGGAACGATTCCTTCGCGAGCGCCGGCAGGTCGCGACTCGAGGTCCACCGCGACAGCGGGAAGGGCGCGCGCCGGAGGCGACCCGCGCGCGCGAACGGTCGCTGGGCCAGCCGCGCGAGACGCACCGACGTCCGGTAGCCGGGTGCCGAGCTCCACAGTCGGCTCCAGAGCGCGAACCCGAGTCGTTCGGCCCGGCCCGCCTGCTCGGCGGTCGCATCGCGGCGAAGCGCGATCAGGAGCTCGTGGATCGGGATCCCGACCGGGCACGCGTCGGAGCAGGCCGCGCAGAGCGTCGAGGCGTGGGGCAGGTCGCCCGCGCTCTCGAAGCCGTCCATCAACGGGGTGAGGACCGCGCCGATCGGTCCTCCGTAGACGCCGCCGTACGCGTGCCCGCCGACTTGCCGGAACACCGGGCACACGTTCTGACAGGCACCGCACCGGATGCAGTGGAGCACCGAGCGGTACTCGGTCGAAAGCAGGGCCGAACGGCCGTTGTCGAGGATCACGATGTGGAGCTCCTCGGGCCCGTCCGGCTCGTCGCCGCGGCGCGGGCCGTTTACCACATTGACGTAGGCGGTGATGCGTTGCCCCGTCGCGCTCGCAGTGAGGAGCGGCAGGAGCACGGAGAGCTCGCGAAAGGACGGGACGATCCGCTCCATGCCCATCACCGCGATGTGCACGCGGGGGAGCGACGTGGACATCCGCCCGTTCCCCTCGTTCGTGACGATCACGAGCGAACCGGTCGAGGCGACGCCGAAGTTCACGCCGGTGATGCCGACGTCGGCCCGCAGGAATCGCTCGCGGAGGACGCCTCGGGCGAAGCCGGTGATCTCCGCGGGATCGTCGGAGAGCCGCGCGCCGTAGACGCGCTCGAAGAGCTCCCGGACCTGCGCCCGGGTCTTGTGCACGGCGGGAACGGTGATGTGCGAGGGGCGCTCGTTCGCGATCTGGACGATGTGCTCGCCGAGGTCGGTCTCAACCACCTCGACTCCGTCGCGTTCGAGCGCCGCGTTCAGGTCGATCTCCTCCGCCACCATCGACTTGCTCTTGACCACGAGCCGGGCGCCACGCTCCCGAACGATGCGGAGGACGTGGGCCACGGCCTCTCCTGCGGTGGACGCGAAGAACACGCTGGCGCCGCCGGCATCGGCCGCATCGGCGAACCGGTCCAGGTACTCGGGGAGGTTGGCGATGGTGTGGGCGCGGATGGCTCGAGCGGCCCGGCGCAGGGCCTCGACATCGGTGTTTCCGAACACGCGCTCGCGGGCCTCTGCGCGCACGTCCATGGCGTGCCCGATCGCCGCGCCGAGGCCGGGCGTGGCGAGCTGCACGCGAGCGCGCTCTCGGAAGGGGCTCATCGCTCCACCACGGCCTTCATGGTCCGGCCGGCGCGCGCAGGCCTCGAGCCTCCGCGAGCAGGACCGCGAGGTGCATCGGACGCGGCCCGCCGGTTCGCGCAGCGCGACCCGCGAGGTGCATGAGGCACCCAGCATCGCCGCCCACGAGCACGTCGGCACCCACCGCACGGGCCCGGGCCAGCTCATCGTCGGCCATGGCCGTGGCGAGCTCCGGCAGCCGGATCGAGAACGCCCCGCCGAACCC
The DNA here is from genome assembly GCA_021325015.1 of Actinomycetota bacterium. Lineage (GTDB taxonomy): Bacteria > Actinomycetota > UBA4738 > UBA4738 > HRBIN12 > JAJPHY01. The sequence continues at coordinate 30,924 of JAJPHY010000118.1, forward strand.
GCAGCAGGAGTCGGACCGATCCATCTCCACCAACCGCAGCCCGCCGATTCCCCTGAGGAGCCGCCGCCCCTGATCGCCCAGGCGCAGGCCTCGCAGGCCGTGACAGGAATCGTGGTAGGCGGCGGTGGAGGGGAACACGCCGGCGATCCGATCCGCGCCGAGCACGTCGACCAGGAACTCCGAAAGCTCGAACGTCTTCGCCGCGAGTTCGAGGGCGCTCTCCTCGTCTCGCGTGCCCCCGAAGAGTCGGGGCAGGTGCAGCCGGATCATCGCCGCGCACGATCCAGAGGGAGCGACCACGGTTTCCGAGCCCTCGAACGCCTCGAGCAGCGTCCGCGCCGTACGACGGGCGGCCGACGGATACCCGGCGTTGAACGCCGGCTGGCCGCAGCACGTCTGGGCGGGAGGAACGTCGACCCCGAGGCCGAGGTCGGCGAGGAGCGCCGCCGTCGACTCGGCGATCTCCGGATACAGCAGGTCCACGAGGCAGGTCACGAACAGCGAGACGCGGGAAGGACGGACCCCGCCGCTCGGGCGAACGGCGCCGCCCGACCGGGACCCGTCACTCCGCGAAGAAGACGTTCTTCACCTCGGTGTAGAGCTGGACCGCGTGCATACCCATCTCGCGCCCGATGCCGCTCCGTTTGAACCCCCCGAACGGCGCCTCGGTGTGGACGCTGTGGCTCGAGTTCACGCTGATCACGCCGGTCCGGATGCCCTTGGCGACGCGGATCGCCCTGCCGAGGTCGCGCGTCCAGATCGAGCCCGACAGGCCGTAGGGCGTGTCGTTCGCCAGGCGGATCGCCTCCTCCTCGGTGTCGAAGGGCATCGCGCACACGACCGGTCCGAAGATCTCCTC
>JAJPHY010000124.1 GCA_021325015.1 Actinomycetota bacterium
GATCGTGGAGAGGGCCAAGTGATCCAGCAGGAGACGCGCTGCAAGGTCGCGGACAACACCGGGGCCAAGGAGGTCCTGGTCATCCGCGTGCTGGGCGGCTCCCACCGACGATACGCGGCGATCGGCGACATCGTGGTCGGCTCGGTCAAGGACGCGCTGCCCGGCGGAGCGGTGAAGAAAGGCGAGGTCGTGAAGGCGGTCGTCGTGCGCACCGCGAAGGAGCGGAGACGGCCCGACGGCTCGTACATCCGCTTCGACGACAACGCGGTCGTGCTGCTCACCGCGGACGCCCGCAACCCTCGCGGAACCCGGATCTTCGGTCCGGTGGCGCGCGAGCTGCGCGAGAAGCGGTTCATGAAGATCATCTCGCTTGCTCCGGAGGTGCTCTGATGCCGGGGGTCGACATCAAGAAGGACGACACGGTCCGCGTGATGAGCGGCAAGGACCGTGGCCACACCGGGCGGGTCATCCGCGTGCTGCCGCGTGAGGGTCGCGTGATGGTCGATGGCGCGGCAAGGGCCAAGAAGCATCTGCGTACGACCGGAAAGCGCTCGACGGGCGGACAGCAGCTCCAGCAGGGCGGGATCATCGACACCGAGCTCTTCATCGATATCTCCAACGTCCAGCTCGTCTGTCGCGCGTGCGGGCAGCCCACCCGGGTCGGGCACGTCGTGCACGCCGACGGCACCAAGGTTCGGATCTGCCGGAAGTGCGAGGCGGAGCTGTGAGGATCCGGCGCGCCCTCTTGCCGCTCACGGTCGGCCCCGGGGGTTCTCGATGAGCGATCGCTACGTTCCTCGGCTCAAGGCCCGCTACCGCGAGGAGGTGCGCCCTCGCCTCCAGCGGGAGCTGGGGCTGAAGAACCCGATGCAGGTTCCTCGCCTGGAGAAGGTGGTCGTGAACATGGGGGCCGGCGACGCGCTCAAGGACGGTCGTATGCTGGAGGCTGCGGTCGACGACCTCACGGTCATCACCGGCCAGAAGCCCGTGGTGACCAGGGCCCGCAAGTCCATCGCCGGGTTCAAGCTCCGGGAGGGGATGGCGATCGGAGCTCGGGTCACCCTCCGGGGCGACCGGATGTGGGAGTTCATCGACCGGTTGATCTCGATCGCGATCCCGAGGATCCGCGACTTCCGCGGGCTGAACCCGCGGTCGTTCGACGGGCACGGGAACTACACGCTCGGGTTGACCGAGCAGTTGATCTTCCCGGAGATCGACTACGACAAGGTGGTGAAGGTTCGGGGCATGGACATCACGATCGTGACCACGGCCGAGAGCGACGAGCAGGGTCGGGCGCTGCTCACCGCCCTGGGGTTCCCGTTCGAGGGGGCGCCGGCGGTGAGCGCGGCCGCGTCCTGACCGAGGGTGACCCATGGCAAAGAAGGCGTTGATCGAGAAGCAGCAGCGGCAGCAGAAGTTCCGGGTCCGCGAGTACACGCGGTGCCGGCGGTGCGGGCGTCCGCGCGCAGTCCTGCGCAAGTTCATGCTGTGTCGGGTCTGCTTCCGCGAGCTCGCGCACGTGGGTGAGCTTCCGGGGGTGACGAAGGCCTCATGGTGAAGGTCGCGACCAACGTCACCGACCCCGTCGCGGACATGCTCACGCGCATCCGCAACGCCAACCTCGCGTACAAGGACGATCTGCTCGTGCCGGCCTCGAAGCTGAATGAGGCGATCCTGAGGATCCTGATGGCCGAGGGGTTCATCGGCGGCTACGAGCCGGAGGGCGAGGGGGTCCACCGCGCGTTTCGGGTGCGCCTCAAGTACGGGGCCAAGCGCGAGCGCGCGCTCACGGGTCTGCGGCGGGTGTCCAAGCCCGGACGGCGGGTGTACGCGCCGCGCGACGGCCTTCCGCGGGTGATGGGCGGCCTCGGGATCGCGATCGTGTCGACCTCGCACGGGGTCATGACCGACCGGGAGGCGGCCCGCAAGGGCATCGGCGGCGAGGTCCTCGCCTACGTGTGGTGACCTGCGGACGGAGAGCGAGCGGGAAGACGGCGAGATGAGCAGGATCGGACGACAGCCCATCGAGATCCCGAGCGGCGTCCACGTCGAGATCGACGAGGACGCGCTCATGACGGTCACGGGTCCGCGCGGGACCCTGTCGCGTCGCCTGCACCCGGAGATGCGCGTGGTCCGGGAGGACGGCGTGATCCGGGTCGAGCGCCCGAGCGACGAGGCCGTCCACCGCAGCCTGCACGGCCTGACCCGGACCCTGATCGCGAACATGGTGGAGGGGGTGACCAAGGGCTACGAGAAGCGTCTGCAGATCGTCGGCGTCGGGTACCGGGCCGCGATGAAGGGGAAGGACCTCGAGCTTGCCGTCGGCTTCTCGCACCCGGTCGTCGTGGGGGCCCCCGAGGGGGTCGAGTTCGAGGTTCCGACGCCCACGCAGATCGTGGTGCGCGGCAACGACAAGGAGGCCGTCGGCCAGGTCGCGGCCAACATCCGGAAGATCCGCAAGCCCGAACCCTACAAGGGCAAGGGCATCCGGTACGAGAACGAGTTCGTGCGCAAGAAGGCCGGCAAGGCCGCGAAGGGCGGGGCGTGATGGACGCCGGGCAGAAGCGACGCGCGCTCCGGCGCCGTCACATCCGGGTCCGCCGCAAGGTCTCCGGCACCGCGGAGCGGCCGCGTCTGGCCGTGTACCGCTCGAACCGGCACATCTACGCCCAGCTGATCGACGACGCCTCGGCGCGAACGCTCGCGGCCGCCTGCGACCGTGAGGTCCAGGTCCAGGGCGACAAGAAGGACGCGGCCAAGGCGGTCGGGGCCCTGCTCGCCGGGCGGGCCAAGGAGCGCGGGATCGAGCGCGCGGTGTTCGATCGTGGCGGGCGGCTGTACCACGGCCGGGTCGCCGCGCTGGCCGAGGGGGCCAGGGAGGGAGGTCTGTCGATCTGATGCGACGCTACGACGCGTCCCAGGAGCAGAAGAGCATCTACGAGGAGCGGGTCATCTCGATCAACCGGGTGGCCAAGGTCGTCAAGGGCGGCCGTCGCTTCTCGTTCGCCGCGCTCGTGGTCGTGGGCGACGGCGCCGGGCGTGTCGGCGTCGGCTACGGCAAGGCCAAGGAGGTGCCGGCGGCGATCGCCAAGGGCGTCGAGGAGGCCAAGCGGAAGATGTTCGAGGTCCCCATGATGGGCACCACGATCCCGCACCAGGTGGTGGGCGAGGACGGCGCCGGGATCGTCCTGCTCAAACCGGCCGCCCCCGGCACCGGGGTGATCGCCGGCGGGCCGGTACGGGCGCTCGTCGAGTGCGCCGGAATCAAGGACATCTTGTCCAAGTCGCTCGGCTCGAGCAACCAGATCAACATCGTGAAGGCGGCGGTCGCCGGCCTGAGGCAGCTCCGCAGGCCCGAGCACGTTGCGCGGCTTCGCGGTCGCCGGGTGCACGAGGTGGCGCCCAGGCCCATGCTTGAGGCCGTGGCCGCGGCGGAGGAGCGCCTGCAGGCGGCGCGGGCGGCCAAGCTAGAGGAGGTCTACGGTGACCAGGCTTAGGGTCACGCAGGTCCGAAGCGTGATCGACCGTCCGAAGGACCAGAAGGACACGGTCCGGCGCCTCGGGCTGCACCGGGTCAACGACTCCGTGGTCAAGGACGATCGCCCCGAGATCCGCGGCATGATCGCCAAGGTCCACCACCTCGTGAAGGTCGAGGAGGTGCCGGACGGCGGCGCGAAGCACCGAGGGCGCGAGAAAGGCGAACAGACATGAAGCTCCATCACCTCCGCCCGGCCGAGGGGGCGAGGAAGGACCGCAAGCGGGTCGGTCGCGGCCGAGCCGGCGCGGGCGGCAAGACCGCTGGGCGAGGCACCAAGGGCTACGGCGCCCGCCACAACCCCAAGCTCGGGTTCGAGGGCGGCCAGATGCCGCTGCAGCGCCGCGTCCCCAAGCTGAAGGGCTTTACCAACCGCAACCGGGTCGAGTACGCGGTGGTGAACGTCGAGACGCTGGCCCGGGTGTTCGAGGGCGGGGAGGTCGACCCGGAGGCGCTGCTCGCCCACGGGTTGGTCCGGAAGGGCCGGCCGGTCAAGGTGCTCGCTCGTGGCGAGCTCGACCGCCCGCTGGTGGTGCGGGCGCACGCTTTCTCGGAGGCCGCGAGGAGCAAGATAGAGGGAGCTGGGGGTCGGGCCGAGCTGATCGGCTGACGGGGTAGAATCGAGTCCTCGTGCTCAGGGCGTTCGTCAACGCGTTCAAGGTTCCGGACCTTCGCAAGAAGATCCTGTTCACGCTGTTCATCATCGCGCTGTACCGGTTCGGGTCGCACGTCCCGGTTCCGATCGTCGACATCGCGAAGCTCCAGAACGCCCTCCAGCAGCAGGGGCAGGGCGGATTCCTGAACTTCATCGACCTGTTCTCGGGCGGGGCGCTCACCAGGATGGCGGTGTTCGGTCTCGGCATCATGCCCTACATCACGAGCTCGATCATCATGCAGCTCCTGGTCGTCGTGATTCCCAAGCTCGAGCGCTGGCAGAAGGAGGGCGAGACCGGGATCAAGAAGATCAATCAGGTGACGCGGTACGTCACCGTGGTGCTCGCCCTGCTGCAGTCGACCGGCCTCGTGTTCCTGTTCCACTCGGGATCCCAGCAGCTCGGCGGCGTCGACATCTTCCCCACCGGCAAGTTCACGGCGCCGAACATCGCCCTGATCGTCATGGTCATGACGGCCGGCACGGCGATGATCATGTGGATGGGCGAGCTCATCACCCAGCGCGGGATCGGCAACGGGATGTCGATCCTGATCTTCACCAGCGTGATCTCGCGCCTTCCGCAGGAGGGCCGCGCGATCCTCCTGCAGGGCGGCACGACGAAGTTCACCACCATCCTGCTGATCGGGTTCCTGCTGATCCTCGCGGTGGTGTTCATCGAGCAGGGCCAGCGGCGGATCCCGATCCAGTACGCGAAGCGCGTGGTCGGGCGCCGCATGACCACCGGCGGGAGCACCTACATCCCGCTCAAGGTGAACCAGGCCGGCGTGATCCCGATCATCTTCGCGGCGTCGATCCTGTACTTCCCGACGCTGCTCGCAAGCGTCTACCACGCCAGCTGGTTCACGAACATCGTCAGCAACTACGTGACCAACCAGCGGAGCTTCGTCTACATGACGATCTACGGCCTGCTGGTCGTGTTCTTCGCGTACTTCTACACGGCGATCACGTTCAACCCCGTCGATACCGCGGACAACCTGCGCAAGTACGGCGGGGTCATCCCGGGGATCCGGCCGGGACAGCCGACGGCCAACTACCTGAACGATGTGCTCGTACGGATCACGCTGCCGGGGTCGCTCTTCCTGGCCGCGATCGCGCTGCTGCCGTCGATCGTCCTGGCCTTCTGGGTGATCCAGCAGTTCCCGTTCGGGGGCACGTCGCTCCTGATCACGGTCGGGGTAGCGTTGGAGACGATGAAGCAGCTGGAGTCGCAGCTCCTCATGCGTCACTACGAGGGCTTCCTGAAGTAGGCCGTGATGCGCATCGTCCTGCTCGGTCCTCCCGGCGCCGGCAAGGGAACGCAGGCGCGGAGGCTGGCCGACCGGTACGGGCTGGCCGTGATCGGAACCGGAGACATCTTCCGGGACCACGTGGCCCGCGGGACCCCGCTCGGACGGGAGGCGAAGGCCTACATGGACCGCGGCGAGTACGTGCCCGATCGGATCGCCGTCGAGATGGTGCTCGCGCGGCTGGACCAGCCGGACGCGCGCGAGGGCTTCATCCTCGACGGGTTCCCGCGAACGGTCCCTCAGGCCCAGGCGCTCGAGCGGGCGCTCACCGAGGCCGGGCGCCCGCTCGACGCCGTGCTGAACTTCAAGATCAGCGACGAGATGGCCGTCAAACGCCTCACGAGCCGCCTCGTATGCCCGAACTGCAAGCGCGTCTACAACCTCTCGTTCAAGCCCCCGCGGGTCGAGGGGACCTGCGACGTCTGCGGACACGAGCTCCAGCTTCGTAACGACGACGACGAGGCGACGATCCTCCGGCGGCTCGACGTCTATCGCACGCAGACGGAACCGCTCGTTCTGTACTTCTGGGAGCGGGGGCTGCTGCGGGACATCGACGCCGAGGCACCCGAGGAGGTCGTCGCCGACCGGACAATCGAGGCCATCTCCGACCTCTCCGACCTCGAGGCATGATCATCTACAAGTCCCCCTCGGAGGTCGACCGGATCCGCATGGCCGGAAGGATCGTCGCCGGGACGATCGATCGGGTGCTGTCGAAGGTCCGGCCGGGGGTGACCACCGCCTTCCTTGACTCGGTCGCCGAGGAGTACATCCGGGAGCGGGGAGCCACCCCCTCGTTCAAGGGCTATCGGGGGTTCCCGGCGTCGATCTGCACGTCGCTGAACGACGAGATCGTTCACGGCATCCCCTCCGAGAAGCGCGTGCTGCGGGAAGGGGATCTGCTCTCGCTGGACTTCGGCGCGATCTGGGAGGGGTTCCATGCCGACTCCGCGGTCACCGTGTTCGTGGGTGATCCGCCGTCCTCGGAGGCGGAGAAGCTCGTGCGGGTGACCGAGGAGGCGCTCGAGGCCGGGATCGCCCAGATCCGACCGGGAGGGCGCCTGTCCGACATCTCCCACGCGGTCCAGCAGGTCGTGGAGGGGGCCGGGTTCTCGGTCGTCCGGGAGTACGTCGGGCACGGCGTGGGCCGGAACCTCCACGAGGACCCGCAGATCCCGAACTACGGTCCTCCGGGGCGGGGGCCCGAGATGCGGCCCGGACTGGTCGTGGCGGTGGAGCCAATGGTCAACGTCGGCGACTGGCCCACCCGGGTCCTGGCCGACGACTGGACGGTCGTGACCGAAGACGGGTCGCTCTCCGCGCACTTCGAGCACACGATCGCGGTCACCGAAGATGGCCACGAGGTCCTGACCGCCCGGGGGTGACGCGGGGGGTTGCCCACCCCTATACTTAGGGGCCGCCCCCGGTCGGGGGCGGCTTCGGCTCGCCTGAGGCGGGACGAAGCGTGGTTCGTTCGAGAGGTCACCCGGGAGCTTGCCCAAGAAGGACGCGATCGAGGTCGAGGGGACGGTCCAGGAGCCGCTCCCCAACGCCATGTTCCGGGTCGAGCTCGCCAACGGGCACAAGGTGTTGGCCCACATCTCGGGCAAGATGCGGATGCACTACATCCGGATCCTGCCGGGGGACAAGGTGCTGGTGGAGCTGTCGCCATACGACCTGTCCCGCGGCAGGATCGTGTATCGCTACCGGTAGGGGGTCGGGCGAGTGAAGGTTCGGCCGTCGGTGAAGAAGATGTGCGACAAGTGCAAGATCATCCGCCGGCGCGGCCAGGTGCGGGTCATCTGCTCGAATCCCAGGCACAAGCAGCGGCAGGGCTGAAGGAGCGTTCGTGGCACGGATCTCAGGTGTCGACCTCCCCCGCGACAAGCGGGTGGACATCGCGCTTCGCTACATCTACGGGATCGGACCGACGCGCGCCTACGAGGTGGTTCGGGCGACCGGCGTCGACGGGGGGACGAAGGTGCGGGACCTCTCCGAGGAGGAGGTGTCCCGCATCCGTGAGTTCATCGACCGGACGTACAAGGTCGAGGGTGACCTGCGGCGGGAGGTCGCGCAGGACATCAAGCGGAAGATCGAGATCGGCGCCTACCAGGGCATCCGGCACCGCCGGAGCCTGCCGGTCCGCGGTCAGCGAACGCACACGAACGCGCGAACCCGTAAGGGCCCCAAGAAGACCGTGGCGGGCAAGAAGAAGGCCGGAAAGAAGTAGGGAGCACATGGCGAAGCCCAAGGCGAAGAAGGCCCGGAAGAAGGAGAAGAAGAACGTCCTCCACGGGCAGGCGCACATCAAGTCGACGTTCAACAACACGATCGTCACCATCACCGACTTGCAGGGCAACACCATCAGCTGGGCGAGCGCCGGCAACGTCGGGTTCAAGGGGTCGCGCAAGTCCACCCCCTTCGCCACTCAGCTCGCGGCCGAGGCCGCGGCGCGCCGGGCGCAGGAGCACGGGCTGCAGAAGGTCGACGTCTACGTGAAGGGTCCCGGGTCCGGTCGCGAGACCGCCATCCGCTCGCTCGCCGCCTCGGGACTCGAGGTCGCGGGCATCCAGGACGTGACGCCGGTGCCGCACAACGGGTGCCGGCCGAGGAAGCGCCGGCGCGTCTGAGGCGTCGGCCGGTTGACCGGCCCGCCCGTCGAGCGGGTCGAGACGTCGGCGGGGAGGAGTGGATGATCCCCCGCCGGAGGAGGTACACGTGTTCATCGTCGCAAGACCGCAGATCCAGGAAGAGAGCGTCAGCCCGACGCGCTCCCGGTTCATCGTCGAGCCCCTCGAGCCGGGGTTCGGCTACACGATCGGCAACTCGCTCCGCCGGACGCTGCTCTCCTCGATTCCCGGTGCCGCGATCTCCTCGGTCCGGATCGAGGGCGTTCTGCACGAGTTCTCCACGATCCCGAAGGTGACGGAGGACGTCACCGACATCATCCTCAACCTGAAGGAGCTCGTGATCCGCTCGGACGTCGAGGAGCCGGTCACGGTGTACCTGAAGGCCAAGGGCCCCGGGGAGGTCACCGCCGGCGACATCGCCCCGCCCGCCGGCGTCGAGATTCTCAACCCCGACCTGCACATCGCCACCGTCGGCAAGGGCGGCAGCCTCGAGATGGAGATGGTCGTCGAGCGTGGCATCGGCTACCGGATGGCCGACAAGAACAAGAAGCCGCGCGATCCGATCGGCGTGATCCCGGTGGACTCGATCTTCTCGCCGGTCCGCAAGGTCTCGTACTCGGTCGAGAACACGCGCGTTGAGCAGATGACCGACCGCGATCGCCTGATCCTCGACGTAGAGACCGACGGATCGATCTCGCCTCGCGAGGCGGTGGCCTCCGCCGGCGGCACGCTGCTCGAGCTGGTGCAGCTGTTCGCCGACCTCGCCGAGGCGGCCAGCGTCACCGTCGGGCCGGCCGAGGACGAGTCGGTGCCGTCCGACTACGCCATCACGGTCGAGGAGCTCAACCTGTCGGTTCGCTCCTACAACTGCCTGAAGCGCGAGGGCATCAACACGGTCGGCGACCTGGTACAGAAGACCGAGGCCGAGCTGATGGACATCCGCAACTTCGGCCAGAAGTCCATCGACGAGGTCAAGGCCAAGCTCGAGGAGCTCGGCCTGTCGCTCCGGGAGGAGTGAGGCATGCCGGCCCCCAAGAAGGGACCCCGTCTCGGCGCCAACCCCGCCCACCAGCGGCTGCTGCTGAACGGGCTGGCCGCGCAGCTCTTCGTCCACGAGGCGGTGAACACGACCGAGGCCAAGGCGAAGGCGGTCCGCCCGATCGCCGAGAAGCTCATCACGTTCGCCAAGCGCGGCGACGTGGCGGCCCGGCGCGAGGTGCTGAAGTCGATTCCCGACCGGGAGGTCGTCCACAAGCTGTTCTCCGAGATCGGACCCCGATTCGCGGAGCGCCCCGGCGGCTACACGCGCATCCTCAAGCTCGGACAGCGCAAGGGGGACGGGGCGCCGATGGCGCGGATCGAGCTCGTTCGCGAGGAGTAGCGGGACGACCGCCCCGTGAACGCCCGCGACGTGAGCGTCGCCCGTAGGCGTTGCCCGTGAGCGTCGTTCGACTCCGCATCGCCTACGACGGGACGGGGTTCCGCGGGTGGGCCGCGCAACCCGCCCAGCGCACGGTCGCCGGCGTGCTCACGGCGGCGCTGCACCGAATTCTGGGCCGGGCTCCCCATCTCTCGGTCGCGGGTCGAACGGACGCCGGGGTGCACGCCCGAGGACAGGTCGTCTCGTTTTCGGCATCCGAGGACGTGGACGTCGCGCGCCTCCAGCGGGCGTTGAACGCGTTGCTCGCGCCCGAGGTCGTTGTGCTCGACGCCCGCCCGGCTCCGGAATGGTTCGACGCCCGCCGCTCGGCCACGGCCAGAGAGTACCGGTACCGAATCGACCTCGGCCCGTGGCCGGACCCGTTCACGGCTCGGTTCGTGTGGCATCGGCCGGGCGAGCTCCGGATCGCCCCCATGCGGGAGGCGGCGCGGGCTCTGGTCGGGCGGCACGACTTCGCCTCGTTCTGCCGGGCGCCGAAGGCCGGTGTCTCCACGGTTCGCGACCTGCAACGGCTCAGCGTGTGGAGGAGCGGGGACCGCGTCGAGATCGTGGCCCGCGCCAACGCGTTCTGCCACCAGATGGTGCGCAGCCTGGTCGGGACGCTGGTCGCCGTGGGCGAGGGCGCCATCCATCCGGAACGGATCCCCGGGATCCTCGAGGCCCGCAACCGGAGGGCCGCGGGTCCGGTTGCCCCCCCGCACGGGCTCATGCTCGAGCGGGTCGTCTACGGCCGCCGGACCACCCGTGACCCGAGTCCCGGGCTCGCTCCCGGGGACGCGCCCTCGCGCGGCCGTTCGGCGCCGTCGGTCGTCGAGTAGGCTCTCAGCCGCCGTGCAGACGCGCCCGCTCGGCTCGACCGGATTGCTGGTGACGCCGATCGGGCTCGGCATGGCCGCGCTCGGTCGGCCGGGCTACATCGACCTCGGCCGCGAGGCGGACCTCGGCCCGGACCGGAGCGTCGAGGTCATGAAGCGACGGGCGCACGAGGTGCTCGACGCCGCGCACGCCGCCGGCATCCGGTACGTGGACACCGCCCGCTCCTACGGCCTGTCCGAGGTCTTCGTCGCCTCGTGGGCAGACTCGCGTGGGCTCCCTCCGGATGCCGTCACGGTGGGCTCCAAGTGGGGCTACACCTACGTTGGCGATTGGCGTGTCGACGCCCCCGTGCACGAGGTGAAGGACCACTCGCTGACGGCGTTCCGCCGACAGCTCGCCGAGAGTCGGGAGGTCCTCGGCGAGCGGCTCGCCCTCTACCAGATCCACTCGGCGACGCTCGAGAGCGGCGTGCTCGAGGACCGGGAGGTCCTGGCCGCCCTCGCCGAGGCGGCCGCCGGGGGCCTCGTGATCGGTCTGTCGGTGAGCGGACCGCGCCAGGGCGAGGTGATCCGGCGCGCGCTCGAGGTCGAGGCGGCCGGCCTGTGCCCGTTCCGCGAGGTGCAGGCGACGTGGAACGTCCTCGAGGTCTCGGCGGGGCCGGCCCTGGCCGAGGCGCACGCGGCCGGCTGGGGCGTGCTCGTCAAGGAGGCGCTCGCGAACGGTCGCCTGGTCCGCGGTGCCGTGCCCCCCGAGGTCGCGCGCATCGCGGGGGCGCACGGCGGGTCAGCCGATCGCGTCGGGCTCGCGGCCGTCCTGGCCAACGACTGGGTCGACGTCGTCCTCTCCGGCGCCGTCACGGTGGAGCAGCTGCGAAGCAACGTCGAGGCGCTGTCGACCTCCCTCGAGCCCGAGGAGCTCGAGCGGCTCGCCCGGTTGGCCGAGCCTCCGGAGGCCTACTGGACCGCCCGCTCCGGCCTCCCGTGGACCTGAGCGGACCTCGCGGCCTCACGCCGGCGCGAGGCGAACGACCCCGTCGGTGAGCGAGAGCGCGTAGAGCTCACCCTGCGCGTCCTCTCCGAACGAAGCGAGGTTCGGCAGGACCGGGCCGAGCAGCCATCGCTCCACGGCGCCGCCGGGACCGAGGCGCAGGGCCTCGAGCCGGCCGAGGCAGAAGTCGCCGAAGACGTAGGCCCCCGTGAGCGCGGGGATGGTCCGACCCCGGTACACGTATCCGCCGGTGACGGCGCAGGCGCCGGCGGCGTGGGAGTACTCGTACACGGGGCCCACGAGGCCCGGCGCCGGGCTCGCCCCCGCGTAGGGGTGGTCGCCCTCCATGAGGTTCCACCCGTAGTCGAGCCCCCCGGCCGACCCGGCTGGCTCGAGGTCGACCTCCTCCCACGAGCTCTGACCGACGTCGCCGATCCACAGGTCGCCCGTCCGACGGTCGAACGTGAAGCGCCAGGGGTTGCGCAAACCGAAGTCCCAGATCTCGGGCCGGGCATCGGGCCGGCCGACGAACGGGTTGTCCGGAGGGACGCTGTATGGGCGGCCCGCCCGGGGGTCGATCCGCAGGATCTTCCCGAGCAGCGTCGAGAGCGACTGGCCGTTGCCCAGCGGATCGCCGCCGCTCCCGCCATCCCCGAGGCCCACGTAGAGCATGCCGTCCGGTCCGAACACGAGGTTGCCGCCGTTGTGGTTGGAGAACGGCTGGTGGACGAACAGGACCGGGCGGCGGCTCGAGAGGTCGACGCGGCCCCCCCGCATGGCGAACTCCTCCACGTGCGTGTCGTCGCGGAGGTCCGTGTAGTCGACGTACAGGAACTCCCCGTCGGGCGAGAAGGTGAGCCCCAGCAGACCCTGCTCGGCGCCGAGCGACACCTCACGCGAGAGGTCGAGCACCGGGGTGGGATCGACGTCTCCACGCCGGATGGCCACGACGCGTCCGGTTCTCTCCGCGACGTACAGCGCGGGGTCGCCCGGTCGCACGGCGAGCGCGAGCGGCTGCTCCAGGCGGGCGACGGGCACGAGCCGGACCCGGGGCTCGCGCCCGGAGGAGACGCCGCCGGCCCGGCCGGGGCCGGTGGAGCCGGCCCCGGCCGGGCCTCCGGGCGACCCGCTGCACGCCGCGCGCGCGAGCGAGAGGGCGAGCGCGAGCGACTGCAGGCTCACCCGCGGGCCCGGCGACGGCGCTCCAGCGCGAGCCCCGAGGTCGCGAGCACGAAGAGCGCGAGCGAAACCGCGGTGACCGCCGGCCATGCGCCCGCCCGCACGGGCGCGGACGATCCCGCGGCGAGCTCGGGCGCCGGCCGGGACGCGGGCTGCGGCGCCGGAGAGTCGGTCACCGGGCTCACGGGCCCGGCGGCGCTCGTCGTGCCGATGGCGCCCGGGCCCCGACCCCCGCCGACCACCACCGTTCCCACCATGCCGGGGTGGAGCGTGCACACGTACGAGTACACACCCGAACGCGTGAATCGGTAGGCGACCCGGTTCCCGCCTCGCAGGGCGTCGAAGCCGCCCCAAGCACCGTTGGCGCCGAGGATGGTGTGGGCGACGGGGTCGTGGTTCACGAACGTCACCGTCGCCCCGGGCCTCACCCGCAGGACCGTGGGGCGGAAGCAGAACTGCCGGATCGCCACCGTGGTTCCCCGCGCGTCGGTGACGGGCCGGCCGCAGCCCCCGCCGCCGCTTGCCGAGGCCGGTGTCGTGCCCATGAGGAGCAGTCCCATCAGCAGGGCCGGACCCGGGAGCCATCGCCACCGTCCCGCGCCCATCGTCCGGCTGACCCGTCTCGCGCCTGTGGCGTCCACCCCGCCCCGAGAAGCCCTCGCGCCCATCGCGCACCTCCCCTCCGTCTCCTCACACAAGACTCGGGAGAGCCGGGCCGGGTTCCTTTGACGATCCCGCAAATCCGCAGGTAGCATAGGGCGCCAGCCGACCGGCCGGCGTTCTCACGAATGAAGACCTACACCCCGAGGCCGCGCGACATCGAGCGGCGCTGGTACGTGATCGACGCCAGCGGCGCCGTGCTCGGGCGTCTGGCCTCCGAGGTCGCCGCGGTGCTCCGCGGAAAGCACAAGCCGATCTTCGCGCCCCACCTGGACACCGGCGATCACGTGATCGTGGTCAACGCCGCTCGCGTTCGCCTCACCGGGGGCAAGGAGGAGAAGAAGCACGCCTACCGGCACTCGGGGTACCCGGGCGGGCTCACCAAGACGAGCTACGCGCGGCTGCTCGCGACCCGCCCGACGGCCGTCGTCGAGAAGGCCGTCAAGGGCATGCTCCCCAAGAACTCGCTCGGGCGGGCCATGTTCAGGAAGCTTCAGGTGTACGCGGGGCCGGAGCACCCGCACCAGGCCCAGCAGCCGAAGCCGCTCGCGCCCGGCGAGGTTCCCAGGTGGGACGGCCTGCCCACGCCGAAGCCCGGTCCGGCGAGGGTTCCCGAGCCTGCGACGTCGACGGCCCGGACGGCCGCCGGGTCCGTAGCCAAACGGACCGCCGCCAAGCGAACCACGACGAGGGGGGCGGCCAAGCGAACCGCGACGGCGGGGGCCGCCAGGCGCCCGTCGGCCCGGACGGCCAAGGCGGCGGCATCGACCGGGACCGGCGCCGCGGCCTCCGCCGCAAAGCGCTCTTCGGCCAAGCGCGCCGTCGCGTCCACGGCCGGCGAGAAGAAGGCGCCCGCTCGATCGCGGGCCGCGAAGGAGGGGTAGTCGGTGGCCCAGACCCTCATCGCGACCGGACGGCGAAAGGAGGCCGTGGCCCGGGTTCGCCTCGTCCCGGGCAGCGGCAACTTCGTGCTGAACGGCCGCAGCCTGGAGGAGTACTTCCCCACGCGCGCTCACCGGATGATCGTGTCGGCGCCGCTTCGCCGCGCCGGGCGCGACAAGGACTTCGATGTCCTGGCCCGCATCGAGGGCGGCGGCGTCTCCGGACAGGCGGGGGCGCTCCGGCTCGGGATCGCTCGAGCGCTGATCGAGATCGACCCCGAGCTTCGTACGATCCTCAAGAAGGAGGGCTACCTGCGTCGGGACGCGCGCGAGAAGGAGCGCCGCAAGTACGGCCTGAAGAAGGCCCGCAAGGCGCCCCAGTACTCGAAGCGCTGAACCGGCGCCGCACCCACCTGCGTCGCCGGGCCCTACCGGTCGTCGAAATCGGCCGAGGCCTGCTCGCGGTCCTCGTCCTCGAGCACCCGCAGCGCCCCCGAAGCGACCTCGCCCAGGATCAGGCGCGCCTGGACCTCGAGGCTCTCGGGGACGAGCAGGTGGACCGGGCCCATCCGGTAGGGCCCCTCGCCCTCGCCCTTCAGGAGCACGGGGATCCCCTCCGCCTCGAGGCGCCCCTTGGCCAGGTAGCCGTCGGTGAGGGATGCGGTGGAGTAGACCCGCACGAAATCGTCGTCCGATCGGTGCATCCCGTCCATTGTCCACCCCGCCACATCCCAGGGGACATTGACGTTCGTCGATTCCTGGTGAGATCCTGCTCATCGATGAGGATCGATAGGGCCGCGCCGGAGGGGAAAGGATGATCCGGGAGCTGCCGCTGCCCGGTGCGGGAACCCGCGAAGGAGCGCCGGCCGCCTGCTGCACGCCCCTTGCGATCCGAGGGATGTCCGACGAGGACGCACGCACGAACGCCCGCGTGTTCAAGGCGCTCTCGGATCCACACCGCGTGCGCATCCTCAACATCCTCGCGAGCTCGGGAGAGCCGAGGTGCGTGTGCGACCTCACGCCCCAGCTGGGTCTGTCCCAGCCAACGGTGAGCTTTCACCTGAAGAAGCTCGTGGAGGCCGGGCTCCTTCGTCGCGAGCGGCGCGGCGTGTGGGCCTTCTACTCGGTCGATCGCGAGGTGGTCTGCCGGCTGGCGACCGTGTTCCACCTGGAAGGAGAACGGCCATGAACGATATCCGGGACGAGGTTCGCGAGGCCTATGGGCGCACGGCCAGGCAGCTGCTGTCGGGCGGCGTGGGCTGCTGCGGCCCCGACTGCTGTGCCGACGAGAGCTCGAGCGCCCTCTACGACCCCAAGAGCCTCGCCGAGGTGCCGCAGGCGGCCGCGCTCGCCTCGCTCGGCTGCGGAAACCCGATCGCGGTCGCCGAGCTCCGGGAGGGCGAGACGGTGCTCGACCTCGGCTCCGGCGGGGGGATCGACGTGCTCCTGTCGGCGCGGCGGGTGGGGCCCCGCGGGAAGGTGTACGGGCTCGATATGACCGATGAGATGCTGGAGCTCGCCCGCCGGAACGCCGCCGACGCGGGGGCCACCAACGTCGAGCTCCTCAAGGGCTACATCGAGGAGATCCCGCTGCCCGACGCGTCGGTCGACGTCGTGATCTCCAACTGCGTCATCAACCTGTCGGCGGACAAGCCCCGGGTCTTCGAGGAGATCGCCCGGGTCCTTCGGCCGGGAGGGCGCCTGGGCATCAGCGACGTGGTCGCCGCGAACGAGCTCACTCCCGAGCAGCGGGCCGAGCGGGGGAGCTACGTGGGATGCATCGCGGGGGCCCTGTCGTTCGAGGAGTACGAGCGGGAGCTCCTGCGCGTCGGCCTCGTCGACGTCGAGGTGAGGCCCGCCCACGAGGCCGTCGAGGGGATCTACGCGGCGATCGTTCGGGCCGTCCAGCCGTTCGGCCGGCGTTCACCGTCCGCTCACCGTGGGGACGTCTCTTGGGGCTAGGGTGATCGCTGTTCGGTCATGGGGCGAGAGTGGGAGTCCGGCCTCGGCATGCAGCTCGACGCGGCCGTCGGGCGGCTGGCGGAGGCGTTTGCGGGGATCTTCTCTCGCGAGACCATCGAGCGGTGCCTTGTCGAGACCCAAGGTGGCTGGGAGGACGCCAAGGTCACGACGTTCGTCCCGGTGCTCGTCGAACGGTTTGCGAAAGAGCGGCTCACCGCAGCCGCGCAAGCGGAAGGGAGCATCATGAAGGACGTGCCCGAGGTCCTGTTCGTGTGCGTGCACAACGCGGGGAGAAGCCAGATGGCCGCCGCCCTGCTCGACCGTCATGCGGGCGGGAGAGTGCACGTTCGCTCGGCCGGGAGCACACCGGCCGACGAGATCCACCCCGCGGTGGTCCAGGCCATGAGCGAGCTCGGGCTGGACCTGTCGAAGGAGTTCCCGAAGCCGCTCACCGACGAGTACGTTCGCGCGGCCGACGTCGTGGTCACGATGGGCTGCGGAGACGCGTGCCCCGTCTACCCGGGGAAGCGGTACGTCGACTGGGACCTGCCGGACCCCGCGGGCAAGAGCCTCGAGGAGGTTCGCGAGATCCGCGACGAGATCGACCGACGGGTTCGCGGCCTTCTCGACGAGCTTGGCGCGAACGTCTGAGGCTCGGGCGTCACGGCTCTACAGGAGCACGGTTGCGACCTTGTAGGCCGTCGCGGCGGCGATCAGGACTCCGAACCCTTGCTTCAGCCTCTGGTCGGCCACGTATCGGCTCGAGATCCTCGCGCCGGTAAACGCGCCGAGGGCGCCGGCGACCAGCAGCGCCACGGTCAGTCCGACGTCGAAGCGCGCGGCCGAGAGATGCGGCGCGAGCGCGGAGAGCGAGGGCGGCGTGACGGCGAAGGCGTTGATCGCCGCCGCGCGCTTGCTCTCGAAGCCGACCAGGATCAGCGTGGGCATCAGCAGGAACCCGGGCCCGACGCCGAGCAACCCGCTCAGCACGGAGATCGGCGCCGCGAGGTACAGGGCGAGCCGGAAGTTCTCCCAGCCGGGACGCTCCTTCACGGGCCGGAACAACCGGTAAGCGAGGTAGCCGACCGATGTCAGGTAGACGACCCAGATCGCGGGCGCCGGCACGATCTGCGCCATCCAGGATCCGAGGGGTGCAAACGTCGTGGTGACCGCGGCGAGCGCCAACGCCCGTCTCCACTCGATCAGCCCGCTTCGTGCGAAGCCGAATGCTGCGAATCCTGCCGTGATCCCGTTCAGCAGCAAACTGAGCGGCTGAATCTGGTGGACGAGGTCGGACATGAACAGCGCCAAGAAGGGCACGGCCGCGAAGGCCACGCCGAGCCCGAGCATGCCAGACACGATCGAAAGGACGAGCAGTCCCGCCACGATCAAGACGGACTCGTTCACGTTCCCACCCGAGGTGCAAGCAGCTGGCGGAGGGTCGAGACGGTCGGCACGCGGCCGGCGAGGAGGACCCGGTCGTTCACGACGAGCGCCGGAGTTTCGAACACCCCTCGGACCACGAGCTCGTTCACGTCCTCGACCTTGACGACCTCGGCGTCGATGCCCAGCCTCTCGACAGCCTCCTTTGCGTTCTCGAACAGCTTCTGGCACTTGACGCATCCGGGGCCGAGCACGCGGATGTGAGTGGTCATACGCCCTCCTTTCTCACAGCACGGCGTTGAACAGGTAGCCGACCGTCAGGATCCCGACCGCCACGACGGTGATGAACGTGGCGATCAACCTGGGTTTGAGCACCCGGCGGAGCAAGATGGTCTCGGGCAGGGAGAGCCCGACGACGGCCATCATGAACGCCAGCAGCGTGCCCGTGCCGAGTCCCTTGGCGTACAGCGCTTCCACGAGCGGGAGGACGCCGGCGGCGTTCGAATACAGCGGCACGCCGAGCAGCACCGCGAACGGGACCGCGAACGGATTGTCCGGTCCGGCGTACCGGGCGAAGAAGCTCTCGGGAACCCATCCGTGGATGAGGGCCCCGACCCCGATGCCGATCGCGAGATAGGGCAGGATCTTCCGGACGGTCTTCGCGACCTCGTCCCGGCCGATCTCGATTCGGTCGCGCCAGCGGAGGAGGGTTCCGGTCTCGGCAGCGCCGACCCTCGTCTCAAACACAAACGGCTCGACCCAGCGCTCGAGTTGGAGGCGCCCCAGCACGAAGCCGGCGGCCACCGCGATCAGGAGCCCGGCGGCGGCGTAGAGGAGCGCAATCCTCCAGCCGAACATCCCGTACAGGAGGACCAGTGCGACCTCGTTCACGAGCGGGCTGGCGATAAGGAACGAGAGCGTGACGCCGAGCGGAACCCCAGCCGAGACGAACCCGATGAAGGCCGGGACCGCGCTGCAGGAGCAGAACGGCGTCGCGACGCCCAGCGCCGCCGCGGCCACATTGGCCAGGCCCTCACGGCGCCCGCCGAGGAGCTGGCGCGTCCGCTCGATGCTGAGGAACGAGCGGAGAACCGTCACGACGAAGACGATGCCCGTCAGGAGCAGCAGGATCTTCGTCATGTCGAACGCGAAGAACCGGATCGTCTCCCCCAGGCGGCTGTCCGGCGAGAGGCCGGCCGCGTGGAAGAGCACCCAGTGCCAGGTGGGGCCGTTGGCGAGGTACAGGACCACCCAGGCCAATGAGGCGCCGGCCGGCGGCAGCCAGGTTCGCACGACGCCTTCGCGGGCGCGGCGGGCGCCAGCCTCAACGGTCACGGCGACCTCCCGAGGCGAGAGCTCCGAGCTCAGCGGCGAGGTCGCGGATCGCCTCGTGCCGGAGTCGGTACTCGATCCGCCGCCCCCGGCGGTAGCCCTCGACGAGTCCGGCTTCTCGCAGCACGCGGAGGTGGTACGAGAGGAGGCTTTGCGGCATGCCAAGGCTCGGAACGAGCTCGCAGACGCATCGTGTTTCCTGCTGGAGTCGCCGAAGGATCGCGAGGCGCGCCGGGTCGCCGAGCGCGTCGAACCGGGTTGCCAGCGGGTCCTCGGATTGATCAGGAATCCTTGATGGGTTCACACGGCCAGTGTCTCCGCGAGGAGTGGGGAGGTGCTGGGGGCGGAGGTCCCGGTCTCCGGGGGACCTCGGCCCCGGCCTCTTCGGGTAGCCTTGCGTCCCGCATGGGGCGGCTCTTCGGCACGGACGGGGTTCGCGGGGTCTTCGGCCGGGACCTCACGACCGACCTGGCGCGCGGTCTCGGGCGGGCGGCCGCGGTGGTGCTCCGCCGGCACGAGCGCGATCGCCCGGTGCTCGTCGTCGGGCGAGACACGCGCGCGTCGGGGATCCCCCTCGAACGAGCCCTCGTCGAGGGCATCTGCTCGGCCGGTGCCGACGCGATCATCGCGGGTGTTCAGCCGACGCCTGCGGTCGCGTTCATGACCCCGGACCTCGGAGCGGACGCGGGCGTGGTGATCTCGGCCTCCCACAATCCGGCCGAGGACAACGGGATCAAGTTCTTCGGGCCGGGCGGGTTCAAGCTCCCCGACGAGCTCGAGGACGAGATCGAGCAGGAGTACCGCCGAGGCGACGTCGCCGCACCCGTCGCGAAGGGCCGGGCGCTCGAGCTCCCGGGAGGGGAAGCCAGCTACCTGGAGCACCTGACCGGCGCGGCCGAGGCTCCACTCGCCGGGATGCGGGTGGTCGTCGACTGCGCGAACGGCGCCGCGTACGAGGTCGCCCCCGAGGCGTTGCGCCGCGTGGGTGCGGAGGTCATCCCGATCCACGACCGGCCCGACGGGCGGAACATCAACGACGGGTGCGGGGCCCTGCACCCAGAGGTGGTCGCGGAGGCGGTCCTCGCGCACGGCGCCGATGCCGGGCTCGCGCTCGATGGAGACGCCGATCGCGCGCTGTTCGCCGACGCCAAGGGCCGCGCGATCGACGGGGACCGCGTGCTCGCCGCGTGCGCCGTGGCCCTCAAGGAGGAGGGGCGCCTGGACGGCAACACCGTTGTGACGACCGTGATGGCCAACCTCGGCTTCCATCGTGCGATGCGCGAGGCGGGCATCTCGGTCGTCACGACCCGCGTGGGAGACCGCTACGTCCTCGAGGAGATGCTGCGCCGCGGCGCCGTGCTCGGAGGCGAGCAGTCGGGCCACGTGATCTTCCGCCAGCACGCGACGACGGGAGACGGGCTGCTCACTGCCGTGCGGTTTCTTTCGCTCGCCGCGCGCCGCGGATGCTCGATCGCGGAGCTCGCCGCCGTGATGCGGCCGTTCCCGCAGGTCCTCGAGAACGTCCGCGTCGCCCACAAGGAGCGGCTCGAGGACGCGTCGGAGATCTGGGACGCAGTGCGGGCCGCGGAGTCCGCCCTCGGGACCTCCGGCCGCGTGCTGGTGCGAGCCTCGGGGACCGAGCCGATCGTGCGCGTGATGGTCGAGGCCGAGTCCCAGTCGGCCGCCCGCCGGCACGCGGAGGCGATCGCAGATGCCGTGAGGAGGGCGCTCGCCTAGGGACCCCGGGCTGTTAGGCTCGATCGTCCATGTGCGGCATCGTCGGGTATGTCGGGCCGGAGGAGGCGCTCCCCATCGTCCTGGCCGGCCTGCGCCGCCTCGAGTACCGGGGCTACGACTCGGCCGGGGTGGCGCTGCTCGACGGAGAGCTGCGGGTCGTCAAGCGCGTCGGCAAGCTCGGGGAGCTCGAGCGGGCGCTCGAGGGAGACGACCGACCGACCGGTCGCGTCGGGATCGGCCACACGCGGTGGGCGACCCACGGGGTGCCGAACGATGTGAACGCCCATCCGCACGTCGACTGCCGGGGGCGGATCGCGGTCGTCCACAACGGGATCGTCGAGAACTTCGCATCGCTTCGAGCCGGGCTGGAGAAGCGAGGACACACCTTCGCCTCGGACACCGACACCGAGGTCGTCGCGCATCTGATCGAGGAGAAGGAGGGGTCGCTCGCCGAGGCCGTCCGGGCGACCGTGAACGAGCTCGAGGGCGCATACGCGATCGTCGTGTGCTCGGCCGACGACCCGGCGGTCGTCGTCGGCGCCAAGGTCTCCTCGCCGCTCGTCGTCGGGCTCGGCGACGGTGAGACCCTCCTCGCGTCCGACATCCCCGCCGTGCTCGACCGGACGCGCACGGTGATCCCGGTCGAGGAGCGGCAGATCGTCGTGGTGGACCGGGACGGAGCGCGGTTCACGGACCTCGAGGGCATGCCGCTCCAACCCCAGCCGATACGGATCGACTGGGACGTCGCGCTCGCCCAGAAGGGCGGGTTCGAGCATTTCATGCTCAAGGAGATCCACGAGCAGCCGGCGGCGATCCGGGACACGCTCGCCGGCCGCGTGTCCGCCTCCGGTCACCTCGACCTCGAGCAGGGGCACGTCGACCCGGGCGTCCTCCGCGAGGTGGACAAGGTCTTCGTCGTCGCGTGCGGGACGGCGTTCCACTCGGGCCTGGTCGCGAAGTACGCGATCGAGCACTGGACCCGGCTCCCGGTCGAGACCGAGATCGCGAGCGAGTTCCGCTACCGGGATCCGGTGCTCGGACCCGACACGCTCACCCTGGCCGTCTCGCAGTCGGGGGAGACGATCGACACCCTGGAGGCGGCCCGGCACGCGGCGCGGCAGGGCTCGCACGTGCTCGCCGTGACGAACACGGTCGGGTCGTCGCTCGCCCGTGAGGCCGCGGGCGTCCTGTACACGCACGCCGGACCCGAGATCGGCGTCGCCGCCACCAAGACCTTCTCCACGCAGCTGGTGGCGCTGTACCTCGTGGCGCTGTATCTCGCACAGGAGCGCGGCACGATGTTTCCCGAGGAGGTCGCGGAGGCCCTGGCGCGCATGCGCGAGCTCCCGGCGCAGGTTGAGCGGACCCTCGAGCTGGGCGGACAGGTGCGCGCGCTCGCGGAGCGGTATGCGGGCGCGAACGACGTCCTGTTCATCGGGCGCCACGTCGGATACCCGGCCGCGCTCGAGGGGGCGCTGAAGCTCAAGGAGATCTCCTACATCCACGCGGAGGGGTGCCCGGCCGGAGAGCTGAAGCACGGCCCGATCGCCCTCGTGGAACCCGGCGTGCCGGTGGTCGCCATCGCGACCGAGTGCCACGTGTACCCCAAGGTGCTGTCGAACATCCAGGAGGTGCGGGCGCGCGGGGCCGAGGTGATCGCGGTGGCCACCGAGGGGGACCGGGAGATCGCCAAGCTGGCCGACGCCGTGCTCTACGTGCCCAGGACCCCGGAGCTCTTCGCCCCCGTCGTCGTCACCCCGCCGCTGCAGCTCCTCGCCTACCAGATCGCGAACCTCCGGGGTTGCGACGTCGACCGGCCGAGGAACCTCGCCAAGAGCGTCACGGTCGAGTAGCGATCGACGCGCCCACCGAGCTGCCCACGACGCATCGCTCTCGACCCCCCGCTACCCTATGGGCCGTGGAGATCGTCGGGCTTGGCGTGGACATCTGCGAGATCGAGCGGATGGAGCGGGCCCTCCGGCGGCATCCGACGATGCGCGAGCGGGTCTTTACGGCGGAGGAGCGCGCGTACTGCGACTCGAGAGCTCGGCCGGCCGAGTCGTACGCAGGGAGGTTCGCCGCGCGCGAGGCCGTGATCAAGGCGCTCGGCGGGTACCGCGGCAAGCGGTGGCAGGACATCAGCGTGACCCGCGGCCCGAGCGGGGCCCCGGCGATCCGGCTCCAGGGCAACGCCAAGCTGCGGGCGGACGCGCTCGGCGTGTCCCGGGTCCTGGTGACGTTCACGCACGAGCGGACGCACGCGGTCGCGTTCGCGATGGCGGTGAGCGGGTGAAGCTCGTTCTGTCGCCCGCGGAGGCCGCCGTGCTCGATCGCGAGAGCCAGGCACGCGGCGTGCAGGCGTCGACGCTGATGGAGCGGGCCGGACGCGAGGTCGCCCGAGCCGCGGCCGCGGTGGCGGGGGGCGTCTACGGCAGGCGCGCGGTGATCGTCTGCGGCAAGGGGAACAATGGCGGCGACGGCCTCGTCGCCGCGAGGTACCTGTCCGGGTGGGGCTCGGCCGTGACGGTCGTGATGATCGAGAGCCCGGAGGACCTTCGCGAACCCGCCGCGACCAACTTCCGGCGGCTGTCCGAGGCCGACGTTCGCGTCCGGCCGTTCTCGCCTGCCGTGCTGGAGCGCGAGCTCGCCCGGGCCGACGTTGCGATCGACGCGATCTTCGGAACCGGGTTCCGCGGCATCCCGGAGGACGAGTGGGCCGGGGCCATCGGTGCCCTGAACGCCTCGGGCGCCCCGATCGTGGCGGTCGACATTCCCTCGGGCGTGAACGGCGAGACGGGGGCGGTGGAAGGGGACGCCGTGCGCGCCGACGTGACCGTGAGCTTCGGCGCCGCGAAGACCGGCGTCGTCCTGCTCCCGGGGGCCGAGTTCGCGGGGCTGGTCGAGGTCGTGGACATCGGCTTTCCGCCCGAGCTGCTCGCCGGGGACCTGTGGCTGGTCGAGGCCGCCGACGTGGCGGCGGCGCTCCCCTCGCGCGAGGTCGAGACGCACAAGCGCGCGGCCGGCGTCGTGGTCGTGATCGGCGGCTCGCGGCTCATGACCGGCGCGGTGTGCCTGGCCGCCGAGGCCGCCTACCGCGTGGGGGCGGGCCTGGTAAGCGTGGCCGTCCCGGCGGGCATCCTTCCGGTCGTTCAGAGCATCCTTCGCGAGGCGACGTTCGTTCCCCTGCCCGAGACACGCGAGGGCACGGTGGCTGCCTCCGTCGAGCGGCTCGAGGAGGGTCTCGCGTCCGCGGACGCCGTCGCGATCGGGCCCGGCATGACGACCCAGGAGGAGACGGCCGCGTACGTTCGAACCCTCGTGCGCTCGTGCCCCGTGCCCGTGGTCCTGGACGCCGATGGGCTGAACGCATTTGCGGGCCGGGTTCACGAGCTCGCCGACCGGCGTTCGGACGTGGTGCTGACTCCGCACGCGGGGGAGTTCGCGCGGCTGGCGGGCATCACCGCTCGTGAGGTCGGCGCCGACCGGGTCGGCAACGCGCGATCGCTCGCCGCTCGGATCGGCGGCACGGTGCTCCTCAAAGGCAGCCGGACGGTCGTGGCCGAACCCGAGGGCCGAACGTGGGTGAACCCGACCGGCGGTCCGTTCCTCGCGACCGGCGGGACCGGAGACGTGCTCACCGGGATGATCGCCGGCCTCATCGCGCGCGGCCTCGCGCCCGCCGAGGCCGCGACGTCGGCCGCCTACCTCCACGGCCGCGCCGGCGCGCTCGCCGCGCGCGAGCGCGGCGACGGGACGACGGCCGGAGACGTGCTCGCCCGCGTTCCGGCCGCGACGGCGGAGGTCCTCGGCCGGTGAAGCGGTATCGCCCGACGTTCGTCGAGGTCGACCTCGACGCCATCCGCCACAACGTCCGAGCGCTGAAGCCGAAGGGCGCCGAGCTCATGGCCGTCCTGAAGGCCGACGGCTACGGTCACGGCGACGTCGCCGTCGCGCGGGCCGCTCTCGAGGCGGGCGCGACCTGGCTCGGCGTCGCGCTGGTGGAGGAGGGGATCGCGCTCCGCGACGCGGGGCTCCGGGCCCGGATCCTCGTCCTGTCGGAGCTCCCACCCGGCTCGGAGCGCGAGGCGCTCGCCGCCGACCTCACGCCGACGCTGTACACGAGGGAGGGGCTGGAGGCGCTCGCCGAGGCCGCCCGCGGGCTCGACCGTCCGGTCCGCGTCCACCTCAAGGTCGACACGGGGATGCACCGTGTCGGCTTGTGGCCACCCGAGTCAGCCCCGGACTTCGCGGCCGAGGTGCGCGCCCGGGGGCTCGAGCTCGAGGGCATGTACACCCACTTCGCGTGCGCCGAGGAGGATCCGGCCGGCACCAGGAAGCAGCTCGGCTGGCTCCTCGCGGTCGCCGACCGCCTCCGCGCCGAAGGGGTTCGTCCGCTCCTGCACGCCGCCAACAGCGCCGCGACCCTACTGTACCCGGAGACCCACCTCGACCTCGTGCGGACCGGAGCGGCCATGTACGGGCTCGACCCCGGCGGAGGCATCGGACCCCGCGCGGGTCTGCAGCCGGCCCTCACGTGGCGCTCCGCGGTCTCGATGGTCAAGCGGCTGCCGGCCGGCGAGCGCCTCTCCTACGGCTGGCGGTACACGCTGGAGCGCGACGCAACGATCGCCACGGTGCCCGTGGGTTACGAGGACGGCTACTCTCGTCTGCTGTCCTCCAAGGCGGAGGTGCTGATCGGGGGAAGACGCCGCCGGGTGGCGGGCACGGTCACGATGGACCAGATCGTGGTCGATTGCGGCGACGACGAGGTCGGGGTGGGCGACCCGGTCGTGCTCGTGGGCGAGCAGGGAGGGGAGCGGATCACGGCGGAGGAGCTCGCGGGGATCGTCGGGACGATCGGGTACGAGATCGTGACCGCGATCTCGGAACGGGTGCCGCGGGAGTACCGGGGATGAGCCGCGGGCGGACCGCGCTCGTGACGACGGGGCTCGCGTTCGGGGCCGTCGCCGGGGGGGTCGTCGCCCGGGCGGCCCTTCGCCGGCGCCGGGACCCGGAGGCGGACGAGCCGCTGTCACGGCTTCCTCCCGAGGACCTGGGACCGGTCGAGTCCTTCGACGGCACGCCGATCGCGGTGCGCGCCTCGGGCGATCCGTCGTTCCCCGCCCTCGTCTTCGTCCACGGGTTCAGCCTGGACATGACGTCGTGGCACTACCAGTGGACGGCGCTCTCGGAGCGGTTTCGATGCGTCCTGCTCGACCTTCGCTCGCACGGGCGGAGTGGACGCGCGAGGGGAGGGGATCTCTCGCCCGAGGCGATGGGCTCCGACCTCGCCGCCGTGCTCGAGGCGATCGCGCTGGAGGGCGCGGTGGTGGTCGGCCACAGCCTGGGCGGGATGTCGATCCTGGCGGCTGCCGGCGCGCACCCCGAGCTGTTCGGCGCTCCGATCCGCGGCGTCGCGCTCGTCGGTTCCGCCGCCGCGGACCTGCTCCGAGGGGCGATGGGGTCGATCACCGGGGTGCTGCGGCCGAGGCTCGGGACGCTCGCGCAGGCGGCCCGTCGCGTCGATCGGCTTCGGCGGGCCGTGCTGGCCGGCCCGGCCGATGTCGGGCACCTCATCGCGCGGATCACGCAGTTCGGCCCGGACGCCTCGCCCAGCGTCGTGAGCTACGTCGTCGGTCTCGCCGGCCGCGCGCCGACCGAGGTCTGGACCCAGGGGCTGGCCGAGCTGATGGACGCCGACTTCCGATCCGCCCTGGACCGAGTGACCGTGCCGGCGCTCGTGCTGGTCGGGGACCACGACCGGGTGACGCCCCCCGCCTCGGCGATGGCGCTCGCCGCCGCGCTCCCGAACGCGCGCCTGGAGGTCGTCGAGCGCGCCGGTCACATGGCGATGCTGGAGCGACACGACGTGGTGAACGCGCGACTCGCCGCCTTCGCCGACGAGATCTGGGGGCGATCGTGATCACGCGGGTGCCCGGGATCCGGGTGGGGCACGCGACCGACCGGGGCGGGATCACCGGCTGTACCGTGGTGCTCGCGCCGCCCGGCACGGTGGGGTCGGGGGAGGTCCGGGGCGGGGCCCCCGGGACTCGCGAGACCGACCTGCTGCGTCCGGGGATGCTGGTGGAGCACGTGAACGCCGTCCTGCTCACGGGAGGGAGCGCGTTCGGGCTCGCGGCGGCCGAGGGGGTGGTCCGGTACCTCGAGGAGCGCGGCATCGGGTTCCCGGCCGGCGTGGCCGTCGTCCCCATCGTTCCGGCGGCGGTGCTGTTCGACCTGGGGGTCGGCGATCCCAAGGCCCGGCCCGGACCGAGCGAGGGGTACGCGGCCTGCGACGCCGCCGCCGAGCTCGTCGAGGAGGGGAGCGTTGGCGCGGGGACGGGGGCCACCGTGGCCAAGCTCCACGGGCCCGAGCGTCAGGTGAAGGGCGGGATCGGGACGGCCGCCGCCGAGGAGGAGGACGTGATCGTCGGGGCCCTGTTCGCGGTGAACGCGCTCGGCGAGGTCCTGGGTGAGGACGGTGAGGTGATCGCCGGGGCCAGGCCCGAGACGGGCGAGCCGCCGCCCGGGACGCCCCGGCCGCAGGGCCCGTGGTCGAACACGGTGATCGGCGTCGTGGCGACGAACGCTCGCCTGTCCAAGGAGCGCGCTCACCTGCTCGCGATCGCCGCGCACGACGCCGTGTCGACCGTGGTTCGGCCTTCCCATACCATCTGGGACGGGGACACGGTGTTCACGCTCGCGACGGGTCAGGTGCCCGCCGCGCAGGATGTCTTGGAGCGACTGGCCCACCGGGCGGTCGCGGAGTCGATCCGCCGGGGCGTCCTGCTGGCGGCGGGGGTGCCCGGCGCCCCGGCGGTGGGGGAGAGGCCATGAGGACGCTCCAGGAGGCGGCGCTCGAGGCGTCGACGTGCACGCGGTGCCGGCTCGCGAAGGGCCGCACCCAGGTCGTCTACGGAACGGGCAGCTCGGACGCCGACCTGATGTTCATCGGGGAAGGACCCGGCTACTACGAGGACAAGCAGGGCGAACCGTTCGTCGGGGCGGCGGGGCAGCTGCTCAACCGGATGCTGGAGGAGATCGGCGTCCGCAGGGAGGACGTCCGGATCACCAACACCGTGCTCTGCCGCCCTCCGGGCAACCGGGATCCCCTGCCCGACGAGCTCAACGCGTGCGCGCCGTGGCTCGAGGAGCAGATCCGGCTGGTCGACCCCAGGGTGATCGTGACGCTCGGCAACTTCGCCACCCGGACCGTGCTCGGCCGCGCCGTCTCGATCAGTCGCGTTCGCGGGCAGCGCTTTCCCTGGCAGGGGCGAACGGTGATCCCCACCTTCCCCCCCGCCGCGATCCTCCACGGCGGCGGGGAGTCCTCGTCGCAGATGACGGCGCTGCGGGCCGACTTCCAGGAGATCAAGGCCGCGCTCGCCGAGGCCCCGGCGCCCGCCGAGCAGCAGCTCGGCCTGTTCTGATGCGGCTCGAGCTCAGGACCGCGACGGCCGAGGACACGCGCGCCGTGGGGTCGGCGGTGGGCTCGCTCCTCAGGGTTGGGGACGCGGTCGCGCTGAGCGGCGACCTCGGGGCCGGCAAGACCACGTTCGTGCAGGGCGCGGCGAGGGCGCTCGGGTTCGACGGCCACGTGGTCTCGCCGACCTTCACGCTCGTCCGCGAGTACCGCGGCCGGATCCCGGTCTTCCACGTGGACATCTACCGCCTGGTGCGGGTCCAGGACGTGCTCGAGCTGGACCTCGACGAGATGCTCTCCGATGGCGTGGTGCTGGTCGAGTGGGGGGACGCGGTGGAGGGTCTGCTGCCCGAGGAGCATCTGACGGTGGCCCTCACGACCCCGTGGAGCGACGAGGCGCGCCGGCTCGAGCTGCAGGGGACCGGCCCCTCCTGGGAGGTGCGGTGGAGGCGCCTCGAGAGCGCCACGCGGGAGTGGAGGACGGCGGCGTGATCGTCCTTGGGATCGAGACCTCGACCCCGCAGACCTCGGTCGCGATCGGCAGCGAGCGCGGGATCCTCGGAGCGCTGCGGTTCGCCGGTACGACCCGGCGCGACGCCGTGGCCCCGGCGCTCGAGCACCTGCTCGGGTGGGCCGGCGTCGACCTCGGCCAGATCGGGGGCGTCGCCGTCGGGCTCGGGCCGGGGCTGTTCACCGGCCTGCGCGTCGGGGTGGCGACCGGGAAGTCGCTCGCCCAGGTCCTGTCGGTCCCGATCGTGGGCCTGCCGTCTCTCGACGTGCTCGCGTACGCCGTCCGGTACACGCGCCGGCTGATCGGCGCCGTGATCGACGCGAGGCGCGGGGAGGTCTTCTTCGCCTTCTACCGGGGGGTTCCCGGAGGCGTCGTGCGCGATGGGGAGCACCGGGTGGGACCCCCGGCGCACCTGGCCGCCGAGATCCAGGCCCGGGGCGAGGACGTGCTGCTGGTCGGCAACGGTGCCATCCTGTACCGACAGGAGATCGAGGAGGTGGTCGGGAAGGTAGAGTTCGCCTCGCCGGCGCTTGCCTTCCCGGAGGCGTCGGCGCTGGTCGAGCTCGCGATCCCGCGCTTCATCCTGGAGACGCCCGACCGGCTGTTCGACCTGGTACCGCTCTACCTGAGGAAGTCGGATGCGGAGATCGCTTGGGATCAAAGAGCCCGAGGCGCCTCGGCTTGAGGTGACCCGGATGAAGCGCC
>JAJPHY010000126.1 GCA_021325015.1 Actinomycetota bacterium
CACGTCACGCTCCTCACGATGGCGGACGCGTATGCGAGCTCCCTGGACCCGCGAGACCTGGACGCGCTCGCGGTGATCTGGGCCGATCACCGGGCGGAGGAGCGGATCGCGCTCGAGCCCCTCGCGGAGGCGCTCGCGCTGCACGATGCGCTCGCGCTCGCGCGCGAGGCGGACGCCGCCGTCGACGGCTTCGTCGCGAGTCCCGACGCCGATGCGAAGCGTCTCCGCGGCGCGGTCGTCGGCCACGTCGACACGTACGAGTACGAGGTCTTCCCCCAGTTGGTGATGGCGGCCGACCCGGGTGAGATCGACGCGGCCGCCCGGCGGGCCGCCGAGGCGCGGGAGGGCTGAGGGTGCGCCCGAGGGTCGTGGCCCGTCTGTACCACGTGGCCTCCCGCGCGTGGCTCACCGCGGCCGGTCTCGCGCTCCTGCTCCCCGCGCGGGACCGCCTCGGGATCTGGCTCCCGCTGCACCTGACGCTCGCGGGGGCCGTCTCGGTCGCGATCAGCGGCTCGATGCAGGGCTTCGCCTCGGCGCTCACCGCCACGCCGGCCCCGCCGGTGTGGGCGGTCGTCGCCCAGTGGGCGTTCGTGAACGTGGGGGTCGCGCTGATCGGGCTCGGGTACCCCTCCGGCCACCCCGCGATCCTGGCCTTTGGAGGGGCCTCCTTTCTGTGCGGGATGGCCGTGCTCGCGTGGATGGTGGCGCGTGCGTGGCGCCGTGGGCTGAACCGCCGGCATGTCCTCCCGATGGTCATGTACGGGTGCGCGCTGCTCGCCATCCTGTCCGGCGGGACGCTCGGCGCTCTGATCGGCAGCGGGGCGGTCCACGACGCGGTGCTCTGGGTCGCGCTTCGTCGCGCCCACATGACGGTGAACGTGCTGGGGTGGGTCTCCCTCACGATCTCGGGGACGCTCGTCACGCTGCTCCCCACGGTGCTCCGAATCCGGATGCCGAGCTGGCACGGCGGGGCGACCGCGACGTTCCTCGTCGGCGGCCTCGCGATGGTCGCGAGCGGGCTCGGCCTGTCGTCCCCGCCGGTGGCCGCCGTGGGCGGGGTCGCGTACGCGCTCGGCGCGCTCGGGCTCGTCTGGATGGTCGGCCTGGCGATCACCAGCCCGAGGCGGTGGCCGGTCCCGGTGTCTGCCAAGCACCTCGTCCTCGCCGTCTGCTGGTTCGCGTTCGGCGCCGTCGCCCTCTCGGTGGCGCTGGTCCGCGGGACGGCGTCCTTCGACGCGTTCCGCGGGCTGTTCCTCGTGGCCTTCGTCGGCGGATGGATCGTGCAGACGCTGCTCGGCGCGTGGCTCTACCTCCTCCCGATGGCGAGGCCCGGTCATCCGGACGAGCGACGGCGTTTGCTCTCCGCCATCGAGTTCGGCGGTCTGCTGCAGATCGGGGCGCTGAACGGAGGTCTGGTCCTGATGGCCCTGCGCGCGGGAGACCTGCTCCCCGACGTGTGGGGAGCGATCGGGACCGGGCTCGCCCTCGGCGGAGCGGCGCTCGCGCTCGTCAAGGCGTGGGCGTTCCCCCTCCTCGCGCGGGCCCCCGTGCTCTCGGCGCGGCAGCTCGAGGTCTGGGGTGGGTAGGCGGCACGTGCGGAAGCCGTCGTTCTGGCAGGGTACGCGGCGCGTGCGGGAGTCGTTGTCTGGCAGGATAGGCGGCATGGACCCGGCGACCAGACGGGCGGCGGTGGTCACGGTCTCGGACGGCGTGGCGCGGGGGACCCGGGTCGACGAGTCGGGCGACGCGGCCCAGTCGATGCTGCGCGAGGCGGGGTTCGAGGTCGCCCGGTCGGTCGTTCCCGACGAGCGCGATCGGATCGAGGCCGAGCTGATCGGGCTCGCCGACGGCGGGACGCCGCTCGTCGTGACGACCGGCGGCACCGGCTTGGGCCCAAGAGACGTGACGCCGGAGGCCACGCGCGCCGTGATCGACCGCGAGGCCCCGGGGCTGGCGGAGCTCATGCGCCGCGCGGGCCTCGAGAAGACGCCGATGGCGGCGCTCTCCCGCGCGGTTGCCGGCAGCCGTGGCGGAACCCTGATCCTGAACCTGCCCGGCAGCCCGAAGGGCGTTCGCGAGAGCCTCGAGGCGGTGCTCCCCGTCTTGCCGCACGCGCTCGAGCTCCTGGCCGGCGCGACCGGCGCCCACCCCACGGGCCACGGCGACGAGCGCGACACGTGGTCGTTCGAGCGTGCTCCGGCCGGCCCGTTCGCGCCCGCCACCGGGTCGGGGTGGGTCGAGGCGACGGCGGTCAAGATCCTGAGCGGTCGGCCGCCGTGCAGGGTCGGGAACCGCTTCCGCGTGGTCCCCGGCGGCCCGGTCGACGGAACGCTCGGGTGCGCGGAGTTCGACGCCGCCGCGACCGAGGACGCCGCCCGCGTCCTCGAGCTCGGCGAGCCGATCACCCGCACGTACCGCCACGAGCTCGGGGAGATCGAGGTGTACCTCGAACCGCACGTCTCGCCGGCTCGCCTCATCGTGGTCTCGGCGAACGAGACCGCCCTGCACCTCATGCGGTTCGCGCGCGCGCTCGGGTACGAGACCGTCCTGGTGGAGGACAGGCCCGAGCGCACGACGCCGGCTCATCGGGCGGCCGCCGACGAGGTGGTGAGGTCGATCCGGCAGGTGACGCTCGAGGGCGTGGTGGACGTCGTGTTCACCGACCACGACGCCCCAGGGCTGGCGGAGGCCCTCGCCGGCGTCCTGCGCTCGCCGGCCCGGTTCGTCGGCGTGATGGGCAGTCGCCGGCACGTGGCCCCGTACCTCGAGGATCTTCGCGAGACGGGTCTCTCGGAGGAGGAGCTCGGGCGGATCCGCTCGCCGGTCGGGCTGGACCTCGGCGGCCGCCGGCCGGTCGAGGTGGCCCTGTCGATCGCGGCGGGACTGCTCGCGGCCCGCTCGGGGAGCTCCGGGGGCTTCCTCGACCGGCCCAGGGAGGCGGAGTCGCCGGGGTCGTCCGCGTGAGCGGGACGGCGCGTCACGTTCGCAAGAACCGCCGGTTCTGGGACCGGACGAGCGACGAGTACCAGGCCGAGCATGCGCGGCAGCTCAACCGGTTCGACCGTCCGGTCTGGGGGATCTGGGGGCTCCCGGAGTCGCGGCTTCGGGTGTTGGGGGACGTCGAGGGAAAGGACGTCCTCGAGCTCGGGTGCGGGGGGGCCCAGTGGTCGATCTGCCTCGCCCGCATGGGCGCGCGCCCCGTCGGCCTGGACCTGTCGATCGCGCAGCTCCGACACGCCGAGCGCCTCATGGCCGGCGCCGGCGTGTCGTTCCCGATCGTGAACGCCGACGCCGAGCGCGTGCCGTTCGCCGACGAGAGCTTCGACATCGTGTTCTGCGACCACGGGGCGATGACCTTCGCGGACCCGTTCGCCACCGTTCCCGAGGCGGCGCGGGTGCTCCGGCCGGGCGGGCTGCTCGCGTTCAACATGCTGAGCGCCTTCGCCTTCGTGTGCTGGGACACCGGGGGCGAGCGCCTCGGCCGCCGCCTGCAGATCGACTACTTCGGCATGCGCGCCTGGGACGAGGAGTCGGTCGACTTCCAGCTTCCCTACGGCGAGTGGATCCGCCTGTTTCGGGCGAACGGCCTGGAGGTCGAGGACCTGATCGAACCCCGTCCGCCGGCGAACGCGCACACCACGTACCGGGACATCGCCGACCTCCAGTGGGCGCGCCGCTGGCCGATGGAGAGCATCTGGAAGGTCCGCAAACGGTCCCAGCGCATCTAGTATGAGACAGACTAGTTCTCGCCGGATCGCGGGCACGGCGGCCCTCTCCCTCCTCGTGCTGGCGCTGGCCGCGTCCCAGCCGGTGCCCCGGGTGTCTCCCGACCGCCGGCCGAACATCGTCCTCATCCTCACCGACGATCAGTCGTTCGACTCGCTTCCGCACGATCCGCCGGTGATGCCCGCGCTCCAGGCGATGATGCAGGACCCGACCGATCACTGGATCCAGTTTCCGAACGCCTTCATCAACACCCCGCTCTGCTGTCCGTCGCGGGCCACGATCCTGACGGGGGAGTCCTCGAACCACACCGGGGTGCAGAACAATTTCGAGGGCGCGGTGCTCGACGACGCCTCGACGGTCGCGACGTGGCTGCACGACGCGGGCTACGAGACGGGACTCATCGGCAAGTACCTGAACGGCTACCCGTTCGGCTTCGCGCCCTACGTCCCGCCCGGCTGGGATCGTTGGCTCGTCCGCAAGCAGGCGGCCCAGGGCTCGCTGTACTACGACTACGTCCTCGAGGACCAGGGGTTCCCGGTCGTCCACGGGGACGAGCCCGCCGACTACTCCACGGACGTCTACGCCTCGGCCGCGGTGTCGTTTCTCCGGTCGGCCCCGGCCGACCGGCCGTTCTTCCTCGAGATCGCCCCGTCCGCGCCGCACCGTCCCTGGACGCCGGCTCCGGGGGACGTCGGTGCCTATGCCGGAATGCCGATCTTCCAGCCCCCGAGCGTCGGCGAGCCCGACGTCTCGGACAAGCCCGCCTGGGTCCGCCGCCTGCCCGAGCCCGACGCCGCGAGGCTCGCGTAGCTCCGGAGCCTCCACCAGCGCTCGTTCGAGGCGCTCCGCGCCGTCGATCGCCTGGTGGCGCGGGTGGTTCGGGTTCTGCGGGAGCGCGGCGCGCTCGACCGCACGGTGATCTTCTTCCTTACCGACAACGGGTTCTCGTTCGGCGAGCACCGGTGGGTGAGCAAGGCCTGCCCCTACGAGGAGTGCGTTCGCACGCCGTTCCTCGTGCGGTTCCCGGGCGCGCTCTCGCACGTGGACGACCACCTCGTCTCGAACGTGGATCTCGCGCCGACGTTCGCCGACCTGGCCGGCGTCGCGCCGGGGAACCGAGTGGACGGCCGCAGCCTCGTCCCCCTGCTCGAGGGGCGATCGCCCCCCTCCTGGCGGACGGGCGTGCTGCTCGAGTACGTCGGCGACCGGCACATCCCGGCGTGGTGGGCGATCCGGACGGCGAACTTCCTCTACGTCGAGTACGCGACAGGCGAGCGGGAGCTCTACGACCTGACCGGCCGCCTCGGCCCCGCCGATCCCTACGAGCTCGACAACCGCGCCGACGATCCCGCGTACGCGCCGGTCCTGGCTCGCCTCGCCGCCCGCCTGGCCGCGCTGCGCGGCGCGTGAGCTCCCGCGAAATGCGTGAGCGGCTGCTAGCGTTGCGCTCGTGCAGTCCACCCCCGGCCCGGGCTCTCGACCGCCGACGCCGCGCTCTCGCCTGCGCTCGTCCCGGCGCCGGGCCGCCCGCCGGCGCGGGTTCGTGGCGTTCCTCGTGGCCGTGCTGGTGTTCATCGGGTGGGCGGCCTGGCCGAGGGGGGGCGGAGCCGAGCGGGCCGGCGGAGGTGGGTCGCACCGGGGGAACGGCGGCCACCAGGGCGGCGGCTCGCCGAGCGCGTCGCCGTCCTCGAGCACCCTGCCCGGCTCGACGCCGATCAAGCACGTCGTGTTCATCGTCAAGGAGAACCGGACCTTCAACAACTTCTTCGCGACCTACCCCGGCGCCGCGGGCGCCACGGAGGGAGGCACGATCCACTGCACGAGCGACGGGTGCACCGATGGCCCGGTCGTGAGGCTCACGAGGGCCGACGACGTGCAGGCGCACGACCTCACGCACTGCTTCCGGTGTGGCGCGACGGCGATCAACGACGGCAAGATGAACGGCTTCAACTGGATGAACGGTCCGATCGACGTGTCCTCGAGCCTGGCTCCGCTCTACGGTCATGACAGGTCCGGCTACACGTACTTCACGCGCTCGCAGATCCCGAACTACTGGCACTACGCCGACCGCTTCGTGCTCGCCGACCACTTCTTCACGTCGATGTACGGACCGACGCTCCCCGAGCACCTCTACACGATCGCGGCGCAGGCGAACGGCATCGTGGACAACAAGGGGACGACCGATCACCCGAACAGCTACTGCGACGATCCGACCGAGTACGCGACGCGCTTTCGCCCCAACCTGTCCCCGAGCGACGTGCGACGGATCATGGCGCTCGAGAACGCCATCGCGTTGAACGGCCGGAACACGTTCGAGCTCGCGCAGTACTGGGACAAGGTCCGTCTGTGCTTCGACATCAAGACCCTTCCGGACGAGCTGGATCGGGCGGGTATCTCCTGGAAGTACTACGCGGAGTTCAACTCCTGGATGAACGTCATGCAGATGATCCATCACATCCGGTACGGACCGATGTGGAACAACGTCCCCTCCCCGGACCAGTTCATCCCGGACGTGCGCAACGGCAAGCTGCCGGCCGTCGCGTGGCTCGAGCCTCCCGAGTCCTACAACGACCACCCGGGATCCGGCAAGAGCGTGTGCGCCGGCGAGAACTGGACCGTGAACGTCATCAACGCGATCATGCGGAGCGAGTACTGGCGGTCGACGGCCATCATCGTCGTCTGGGACGACTTCGGCGGGTTCTACGATCCGGTTCCCCCACCGCACGTGGACCACATGGGGCTCGGGCCCCGGACCCCCGCGCTGATCATCTCCCCGTACACGCGGTCGGGGGACAGCCCGGACGGCGGGTACGTCGACCACACCGTGTACGAGTTCTCGAGCGTGCTTCGGTTCATCGAGGAGGTGTTCGGGCTCCAGCCGCTCACCGAGCGAGACGCCCAGGCGAACCCGCTGGCCGGCGCCTTCGACTTCCAGCACCCGAACTTCAAGAAGCTGATCCTCCCCCTCCGGACCGATTGCCCTTACGGCACGACCCTCGCGCAGCTCGGTCCGGGCTGGCCCCTGGCGCGGACGATCGGCAGCCCGTTCGACTGAGCGGCCGGGATCATCCGTCCGGGAACTTCGGACCGGGGCAGTCCGGGCGCAGCGGCTGCGGGTCGGGCGGCCGCGGCACCTGGGTGAAGTCGAAGGCCTCCGAGAGGTTGTCGGCGTTCCGGTCCCGGTGCGTGAGCTGCGACAGGCCCCAGTTGTCCTCGATGAACCGGAGCACGCTGGAGAACTCACCCCGCGTGTGGTCGATGAACCCCTCCTTCGCGTAGGGCGAGATCACGAGCAGCGGGACGCGGATGCCGAACCCGAAGCGGTCCACCTGCGGCGGCGGCACGTGGTCGTAGAAGCCGCCGTAGTCGTCCCAGGTGATGAAGATCGCCGTGTCCTTCCACATGGGGCTCGACATGATGGCGTTCACGACCCGCACGGTCCAGTTCTGGCCGTGGCAGAAGCTGTACTCGGGATGCTCCGACAGCTCGAAGCGCGGCGTCACCCAGGTCACCGGGGGCAGGAGCCCGTTCTCGATGTCCTGCCGGATGTTGTCCACCGGGAAGATGTGCGTCTGCCAGAGCCGCGAGTTCTCGCGGATGTGCTTCACGGCGTCGTAGGCGGACCACAGGTACCCGTTCTGCATGTTCGTCGCGGAGTAGTAGGCCCACGGGATGCCGGCCCGCATCAGCAGGTCGCCTTCGGTCGTGAAGTCGAAGCACGGCGGCACCTTCTCGACGTTGCCCTCGCTGTCCTCGACCGGGACGTACGCGGAGTCGAGGGAGTCGCATCCCCAGGCCTTGAAGAGCCCGCTCGCGCGGTGGTGCTCCTGGAGCAACCGGATGTCCTGCGTCGGGTTGTCGTGGGTCCCGCCCGACTGCGCCGCGATCGTGAACAGGTGATTCGGGAACGAGGGTCCCTGGGCCGACGCGAAGAAGTTGTCGCCGAGGACGAAGTCCTCGGCCCACTGCCAGTAGGCGGGAAGGTCCTGGGGCCAGAGCTGCGTGTACGCGTAGCGGTCGGCCGCGTCGCTGACCGTGGCGAACCCGTCCATCTTGCCGCCGTCGTAGGCCTTCAGCGCGCACTCGTAGCAATGCAGGATGTCCTCGGGGATGCGATCGGGTGCGTGGGTGAGGGGACGCGGGTGGCCTTGGTCGTTGCCGATGGTCGCACCGTTCGCTCCAGGAAACAGGCCGAACAGGTTATCGAAGGTCCGGTTCTCCTTGATGATGAACACGACGTGCTTGATCGGCCACCGCGTGGGGAACGCCGAGACGTCGACCGGCGCGGGGTGGTCGCCGAGCGGGATCGGGGGAGCGGGAGTCCACCGCGGAGCGTCGTTGCAGGCCACGCCGACGAAGGACAGGGCGAGCCCGAGGCCCGCGAGGCGTACGAGAGCTCGTCGGCGGCGGGTCATCCACGGGACCCTACCGCATCCGCCGGCGGTGTCCGGGGGCGCGCCGCTTCCGGCGATGGGGGGCGTGGGACGCGCCGTGGGATCGGTGGGGTCCGCGGACCGACGGCCGAGACCGGAGATGCGGGGAGATCGACGCCGGCCCGGGCGGCGGGTACTCGGGCAGGATCAGGGGCGGCCTCGGCGGCTGGGAGAAGTCGAAGTCGGCGAGCAGGTTCCCGAGCTGAGGGGCGTTCTCGCGGACGTCGGGCCGGGAGTCGGGTCGGCCGTCCGTCGCGGGGTCGATGCGCTGACCGTTCAGGAAGTCGTCCTCGATGAACTTCAAGTACGCGTCGAACGAGAGCGTCTGGTGGTCGACGTAGCCCGCGCGAGCGTACGGACTGATCACCAGGGCGGGCACGCGCAGGCCGTACCCGGCGCCGTCGACGACGGGCGGAACCACGTGGTCGTAGAAGCCGCCCCAGTCGTCCCAGGTCAGGAAGATCGCCGAGGAGGACCAGTCCGGCCCGCGCATCACCGCGTTCACCAGGCTCGTGACCCAGGCCTGGCCGGCGGCGATCGAAGCCGGCGGGTGCTCGCTCGTCGCGGCGTTTGGCACCACCCACGAGACGGCCGGCAGCGTTCCGGTCTGGGCCGCGAGGAAGAACGCGCTCGCGGGCTGGATGTTTCCGAGCTGCCCGTCCTGCTGAACCGTTTGGAAGTCCGGAAGGGGGTTCCAGATCTCCGGCGTGCCGACGCGCTGCGGCTGCGGTGGGCAGAACATCGCATCGTTGTCGCAGTCCGGTTGGGTCCCGGGCGCGACGTAGTACGCCCAGCTCACCCCGGCCCGGTGGAGCAGGTAGGTGATGTCGGTCCACTCGTACGGAGCCGTGTTCGTGGATCCCTCGGTGCGTTCCTGGGTCCGCATCTTGCTGAGGTCGGTGCGGCAGCTCATCGGGTCGTTGGGGACCGAGCAGGAGGCGGACCATCCCGAGACCATCCACAGATGCGCCGGGAGACTCCACGACCGCACGGGCTCGAACATGTGGTCCTGGAGGACGAAGTGCTCCGCGTAGGCCCAGTAGTTGGGGATCTCGCGCGCGTCGTGCCATCCGACCGCGTCCGGCTGTCCGCGCCGGCCGGTGTCCTGGGTGCAGTCGGGGCTGAACGGCTGGCGCGCGCAGTACTGGTGGCGCCCGCGGAGCGCGCTCACCACGAACCCGTCCATCCGCCCCCCGTCGACGTCGCGAAGCGCGTCGACGACCCCGTGCGGTCCTCCCTCGTTCACGAGCGAGGGATCGTGAAACGGTCGGACGCAGTGGCCGACGGCGGGGTCAGGAACGCACACGGTGGGGCGCCCGTGCCGCATCGGGATCCCGTCCGCTCCCGGGTAGGTGCCGAAGTACGAGTCGAAGGAGCGGTTCTCCTGCATGATGATGATCACGTGCTTGATCTTGTGGATCGCGGGATCGATGGCGACCGCCCGAGTTTGCGCGACCCCGCAGGAGGTGAGCACGAGCCCGATCGAGGACAGCAGCCCGATCCACCGTGCCCGTCGCATCTCGCCTGCCATTCGCCGGGTCCCGGTCGGTGGTTCGGGGGTGGTCGCGCGGCGGCGGGTCTCGCGTCGCCCGAGGTGGAGTGATTCGCCGCCGCCCGAGGTGGGGTGGTTCGCAGGTTGGTCAGTCGCGGAGGAAGCGCCGGTAGGGCTCGAAGGCCGCGGCCGGGGCCTCGCGCGCCTGTTGAAGGACCCGGTTCAGGCCCCGGGTCCCGCGCTCGCGAACGGTCCCGACCCGGTCGAGGTCCACGACCTCGACGACGAGCTCCTCGCGGTCCCCGAGCAGGAACAGCACGCGGCCCTCGGGATCGACGCCGATGCTCCTGCCGCCGCCGATCGTGGGCACGGCGTTCACGTTCACGACGTAGACCTGGTTCACGATGGCGTTCGCCCTCGCGAGCACGAGCTCTTGCTCGCGATCCGGGGTGGTCGTGAGCGTCGGGTGCAGGATCAGCTCAGCACCGCCCAGGGCCAGCCCGCGGGCGACCTCCGGGAACCAGCCGTCGAAGCAGATCATGACGCCGAGCGTTCCCACGCCCGGGATCTCGAACACCGGAGCCGGACGGTCGCCGGCGGTGGTGGTCTCGAACGGTCTCCAGGGGAACAGCTTCCGGTACGTGCAGACGAGTCGCCCCTCGGGATCGAACACGATCGCCGTGTTGTGGATTCGATCGCCAGCCCGTTCGTAGATCGAACCGGCGGCGATCCACCGGCCGGCGCGCGCCGCGATCTTGCCCACCCGCTCCGTGAGCGGCCCGGGGATCGGCTCGGCGACGCGGGCCATGTGCTCGTCGGCCGGCCCGGGGGCGAACGCGTCCTCGGCCGCGAGGAACAGCTCGGGGAACAGCAACAGGTCGACGTCCGGATAGCTCGCCCGCGCCGTGTGGACGACGTCCTCGAACTTGGCGAGCGTCCCCGCCGGGTCGAAGGGCACCGGCGCGAGCTGGGCCCCGAGCACGGTGAGGATCCGACTCACCGGGCGAGCATAGCAGTCGGGCTCAGACGGGCTGAAGCTCGCGCTCCCGCTTGCGCAGGAACTCCCGCCAGTACTCCTGCCCCTCCTCGGGGAGCGTGTACACCGGGTCGTAGTACGGGTACTCGCGCTGGAGCGCGTCGGGGTCGTCGTACTCGATGCCCGTCCGGTAGTTCTTCTTCCAGTACGAGATGCCCCGCGTGCGGTCGTAGCGGCTGACCATGTGCACCCACCGCTTGCCCACGAACGGCACGTCGCAGACCACGCGTGGGGTCGCGAACCCCGGCAGGTAGCCCATGATCGCGAACTGCAGCTCCTGGGCCTCGGCGATCGAGGTCCGCCAGTGCTCGGCGTTGGGAATCATGTCGCACACGTAGAAGTAGTAGGGCATGACCTTCGCGTGGTCGATGAGCATGAAGCACAGCTCGAGCAGCTGCTGCGGTGTGGTGTTCACCCCACGGAGCAGCACGCCCTGGTTGCGGACGTCCCGGAAGCCCATGTCCAGGAGGGCGCGAACGGCCTTGGCCACCAGGGGCGTCACCTGCTGCGCGGCGTTGATGTGGGTGTGGATCGCCACCTCGACACCGCGCTCGTGGGCGCGCTTGGCGATCCGCTCGTACCCGGCCAGCACCTCGTCCTGCAGGAAATGCTGGGGGATCCCCATCAGGCCCTTGGTCGCGAGCCGGACGTCGCGGATGTTCGGGATGTCGAGGAGCTTCATCATGAACGCCTCGAGACGGGCGATCGGCAGGTTGGCCACGTCGCCGCCGGAGACGACGACGTCGCGCACCGACGGCGTTCGCCGCAGGTAGTCGAGCATCGCGTCCCAGCGCTCCTGCTGCTTCATCTCGAACTTGTACTTGAGGACCTGGGCGGTGTCGTTGCCCACGAGGTCCATCCGCGTGCAGTGGCCGCAGTACTGCGGGCACGTCGGGATCATCTCTGCGAGGACCTTGGTGGGGTACCGGTGCGTGAGCCCCTCGACCGCCCACATGTCGGCCTCGTGCAGCGAGTCGCGGGAGGCCATCGGGTGGCTCGTCCACTCGGGGTGGCGCTCGGAGAACGCCGGCGCCATGTACCGGCGCACCGGATCGCCGCGCAGGTCTCGCTCGTTCATCGTGTTGATCATCTGCGGCGGGATCAGCATCGACATCGTGGCGCGCTCGCGCTGGTCCCGCTCGATGTCGGCGTACAGTTCGTCGTCGAGGAAGTCACCGAGCGCCCGCTTGAGCTCGGCCAGGTTCTTCACGGTGTGGGCGCGCTGCCACTGGGCGCTCTCCCACTGCCCCCGCTCGACGTCCCGGTAGCCGGGGAGCCTCCTCCAGTCGGGCTCGACGAACTCGCGCCGCAGCGGGTACTCGAACGGCTGCTCGGCGGCGTGCGCCTTGCCGGGCTGTCGCTTCGGACGCCCAAACGCCTCGGGTGCCGGTCGCTGGTCGCTCATGCCCGCCTCCTGTGCGATGCCGCCGCGAGAACCGGGGCCGAATGGATCCCCATACATTCCGAATATTACCAGCGATCCGTCCGGGATTGCGGGTGGTGTTCCGTAGGATCTTCGGTACCCGTTCCCCCGCCCTCCGTCGCAGTGGTACATTGCGAGCGAGGGCACGAGCATCGTAGTTGGCACCACGCACCACGAGCAGTTCCCTCCCGGCGACCTCGCCGGCAGGCCCGACGGGCGCAAGGTCGACCCGCTCGGAGCCAAGGAAGGAGGGGATTGCTTAGTGGCGACCGGCACCGTGAAGTGGTTCAGCCCCGAGAAGGGGTACGGCTTCATCTCCCAGGAGGGCGGGCCCGACGTCTTCGTGCACTTCAGCGCGATCGTGGGCGAGGGCTACCGCAACCTGGAGGAGGGCCAGCAGGTCGAGTTCGACGTGACGCAGGGACAGAAGGGCCCCCAGGCGGCGAACGTGCGGCCCGTGGGCTGAACGACCCGGGATCGAGACCGAGGGAGGGATCCGACCACGTCCCTCCCTCGTTCGCTGACCGGAGGCGGGTGCGCGTGCGCGCTCGAGGCGGGCGACGGGACGGATCGCGCCGTGGACCTCAGGCGGGCGGCGTCGGGGGAGCGCTCGGCTGAGGCTGGCGGGCGGCGGGAGGCGCGCCCCGGCCGCGTCCGCCGCCGCGGCCTCCGGGACGACCGCCGCCAAAGCCCTGCCCGCGCGGCCGGCGCTCCATCCGGACGGTCTCCTGGCCGGCCCTGGGGAGCCGGAGCTTGAGCGGCACGTGCCCGGTCCGTTCGTACCGGACGGAGATGTGGTCGATGCCGGGGATGCGTTCGACCTCGCGCCATCCCGCGGCGAGCAGGTGGCGGTGACGGCCCGCCGACCCCTTGCGGAGCTTGTCGGTGTTCGGAACCTTGAGGTACAGGCGCTCGACGCGCACTTCCTTGTGGTCGGCCATGGCGCCAAGGGTAGCAGGCCGACGACGGCGCCCCGAGCGCGCCGACGGTCGCGGCTCCGAGCCCGATTGGGCGGGGCGCTCGGGGCGGCGAGGGGCCGGTCCCCGTTCGGTCGGTTCCGCAACCGTGCCGTAGGCTGTGAAGCCAAGCCTCGAGCACGCGGAGGAACGCGCATGGTC
Source organism: Actinomycetota bacterium (assembly GCA_021325015.1). GTDB lineage: Bacteria > Actinomycetota > UBA4738 > UBA4738 > HRBIN12 > JAJPHY01. The sequence continues at coordinate 13,229 of JAJPHY010000126.1, forward strand.
AGGGTGCGGGAGTGGAACGAGCTTGCGGCGCAGCTTGCGGTTGACGGCATTCGAGCCTCGACGGCCGCCGGGTCGGGGCATCCCACCTCGTCGATGTCGGCCGCCCACCTGCTCGCCGTGCTCTACTCGGAGCACCTGCGGACCGATGTCGCGGACCCGAAGAACCCGGCGAACGACCGCTTCGTCCTGTCCAAGGGGCACGCCTCGCCGCTGATGTTCTCCGTCCTGAAAGCCATCGGCGCGATCGACGACGAGGAGCTCCTGTCGTTCCGCAAGCTCGGCAGCCCGGTGCAGGGGCATCCGGTGCCGCTGCCGGACATGCCCTGGATCGACGTTGCCACGGGCTCGCTCGGCCAGGGGCTGCCGATCGGGCTGGGGATGGCGCTCGCGATGAGGCTCGACGGCAATCCGGCTCGCGTGTGGGTGCTGATGGGCGACTCCGAGACCGCTGAGGGGTCGGTCTGGGAGGCGATGGCGAACGCCTCCCACCACGGCGTCGACAACCTCATCGGGATCCTCGACATGAACCGTCTCGGTCAGCGCGGGCCGACGATGCTCGAGTGGGACGGGGCCGCCTACGCCGCCAGAGCGCGGTCGTTCGGCTGGGAAGCTCTCGAGGTCGACGGTCACGACGTCGAGCAGATCGACCAGGCCTACCGCAAGGCAGAGGAGGCCGAGCGCCCGGTGCTGATCGTCGCCCGCACCCAGAAGGGGCACGGCGTCTCGTTCCTCCAGGACAGGGAGGGGTGGCACGGGAAGGCGCTCTCACCCGAGGAGGCCGAGCGAGCGATCGCCGAGCTCGGGGGCCCGAGGTCGATCGCGATCACCCCGCCGAAGCCCGAGCCCTGGTCGCCGCCGAATCTCGCTCGCCCGCTCTCCCTCCCCGAGGTCCGGTACCAGGCCGAGGTCGCCACGCGGAAGGCGTTCGGGGAGACGCTCGCCTCGATGGCTCTCGATCCCCAGATCGTCGTGCTCGACGGCGAGGTCTCGAACTCCACCTACACCGAGGACTTCCAGAAGGTCGCGCCGGATCGGTTCGTCGAGCTGTACATCGCGGAGCAGTGCATGCTCGGCGTCGCGGTCGGTCTGCAGGCGATGGGCAAGACCGTCTACGCGGCGACGTTCGGCGCGTTCCTCACGCGCGCCTACGACTTCATCCGGATGGCCGCCGTCAGCCGGGCGAACCTCCGCCTCTGCGGCTCGCACGCGGGGGTGTCGATCGGGGAGGACGGACCCTCGCAGATGGCGCTCGAGGACCTCGCGATGATGCGCGCCGTGCACGGCTCCACCGTGCTGTACCCGGCCGACGGGAACGCGGCCTCGAGGCTCACCCGGGCGATGGCCGAACGCCCCGGCATCTCGTACCTTCGCACCACTCGCGAGAAGCCCCCGAAGCTCTACGAGCCCGGCGAGGAGTTCCCGATCGGCGGGAGCAAGGTCCTTCGGGCGAGCGACGGGGACCGCGCGACGGTCGTCGGTGCCGGCGTCACCGTGTTCGAGGCGCTGAAGGCGGCCGACGTCCTGGCGTTCGAGGGGATCCCCATCCGGGTGATCGACGCCTACTCCGTCAAGCCCATCGACGCCGACACGCTGCGGGCGGCTCTTCGACAGACCGGGCTCCTGATCGTGGCCGAGGACCACTGGCGCGACGGCGGGCTCGGCGACGCGGTCCTCGACGCGCTCACGAGCGGCGGCGAGCTCCTGGGCCGCGTCGTCAAGCTCGCGGTGAGCGAGATGCCGGGCTCGGGGACGCCGGAGGAGCTCCGCGACCGGGCCGGCATCTCGGCGGCGAACATCGCTGAGGCCGTTCGCCGCGCGATCGCGCCGTGAGGGTGCGGGGCTAGGCCTCCAGCGGGACCAGCTCGAAGCGGTTCACGTCGACGAGGCCGCGGTCGGTGAGCTTCAGCTCGGGAACGACCGACAGGGCGAGGAACGACATCGCCATGAACGGTGAGGGCAGGGTCACGCCCATCTCCCGGGCCGCCTTCTCCATCGCTTGAACGGCCGCGGCGACCGCCTCGGCCGGCAGGGCGGACAGCAGCCCCCCGAAGGGGCACGGGATCTCGCCGACGACCTCGCCCCCCGCGACCGCCACCTGTCCGCCGCCGATCTGGGCGAGCCGGTTGACCGCGGCCGCCATGTCGTCGTCGTCGACCCCGACGACGACGACGTTGTGCGCGTCGTGGGCGTGCGTGGAGGCGAGCGCTCCCCGCCGCAGGCCGAACCCGCGGACGAACCCGAGCCCGATGCGTCCGGTCTGCTTGTGGCGCTCGACCACCGCGACCTTCGCGAGCCCGCTCCCGGGGTCGGCCACGGCCTCCGCGCCCCGTCGAGGCGGCTCCTCGACCAAGGAACGGGTGACGATCTGGCCGGGGTCGCCCCCGATGACCCGAACGCGTCCGTCGGTCTCGATCCGGAAATCGCCGGCCGAAAGCCTCGGCACCCGCACGCTTCCGCGCATCCACTCCGGCATCGAGACCCTGGGGAAGTCGACGGCACGCCCGTCCTCGGCGGCCAGGCGGCCGCGTTTCCAAACGCGGACGGGATCGAACCGCTCGAGGTCCCCGACCGCCACGATGTCGGCCAGATAGCCGGGGGCGATCGCTCCGTGCTCCGGGAGGCGGTGGTAGCGGGCGGCGTTCAACGTCCCCATGATCACCGCGTCCGACGGCGGGCACCCGAGCGCGACGGCCCTGCGCACGACGTCGTTGATGTGCCCGTCCTCGAGCAGGTGGTCGGGCTCGCGATCGTCGGTGCAGAGCAGGCAGTTTGAGGGGCCGAACCGGAGGACGAGCGGGAGGAGGGCCTCGAGGTTCCGCGCGGCCGAGCCCTCGCGGATCATGATCCACATCCCGAGCCGCCGCTTCTCGAGCGCTTCGTCGTACGTGGTGCACTCGTGGTCGCTCCGGACGCCGGCCGCGAGGTAGGCGTTGAGGGCCGCCCCCGTGAGGCCGGGCGCGTGACCGTCGACGTGGCGGCCGGCGGCGGCCTCGATCTTCGCCAACGCCCCGGCGTCGCCGGAGACCACCCCGGTGAAGTCCATCATCTCGGCCAGACCGATCGCCTGCGGCTCCTCGCGGAGGAAGGCGGCGATGTCCTCGGCCCCCACGGTGGCTCCGCCGGACTCGAACGGACTGGCCGGCACGCAGGACGACACCATCACGTAGACGTCGAGCGGCACCGCGCGGGCGGCGGCGAGCAGCGCGCGCACGCCCTCGAGACCGAACACGTTGGCGATCTCGTGCGGGTCCAGGACGACCGTGGTGGTGCCCCAGGGAACCGCGGCGCGCGCGAACTCGTCGGGCGGGAGCTTGGTGGACTCGATGTGCATGTGGCCGTCGATGAACCCGGGGAGCAGGATCAGGCCCGAGACGTCGATCGTCTCGTGACCCCGGTGGTACCGGCCGAGGCCGGCCACGTGCTCGCCGGCGATCGCGACGTCGACGTCGAGGAGCTCCCCGGTGAACACCGACAGGACACGGCCCCCCGAGAGCACGACGTCGGCGGGCTCGTCGCCCCGGGCGACGGCCACGCGGTGGGCCAGGTCGCCGGTCCGGCTCTCCATGTGGAGAAGACTACTGCGAGGGCGGGGCGAGTAGCATGAGACCTCGGATGGTCCTCGACGCCGCCCCCGCGAAGCCCCGGCTGCGAGGCCGGATCCACGAGGTGGCCTTCTTCGTCTCGATCCCCGCGGGCGTCGCCCTGGTGCTGGTCGCGCAGAGCCCCTTGGGTCGGGTCGTGGCCGCCATCTACGCGGTCAGTCTGAGCGCGGTCTTCGCGTCGAGCGCCGCGTACCACCGCGGGCGATGGTCGCCCGCGGCGCTTCGGCGCATGAAGCGCCTGGACCACTCGCTGATCTACGTGCTGATCGCCGGAAGCTACACCCCGGTGGCGGCGCTGGCGCTCCACGGCGCCTGGTCGACCGTGGTCCTGTCCGTGGTCTGGGTCGGGGCGGCGGTCGGCGTCGTACTCAAGCTGGTTCGCATCGACGGCCTGCGGGTGGCGACGGGCATCCTGTACCTGGCGCTCGGATGGTTCGCCCTGGTCGCCCTGCCCCAGCTCGTCCGCGGGGTCTCGCCCGCCGCGCTCGCGCTCATGCTGGCCGGCGGTCTCCTGTACACGGTCGGGGCGATCGTGTTCGCGAGCCGGCGGCCCGACCCGCGCCCGGCGACCTTCGGCTACCACGAGCTCTGGCACTCGTTCATGACGGCGGCCGTCGTCTGTCACTGGACGATGATCCTGCTCCTGCTCCGAGCGAGCGGCTAAGGACCTGGTACGCTTCAGGCACGGACGGCGACGCCGTCCCGTGAGGTTTCGCTTCCTCGTCCCTCCTTGCGGCGGTTTCGGGCGACGCTGAGCCTCCCCCGACCGAACCGCGGCGAGCCCGCGGAGCAAGGAGCGCACCATGTCCACCCCAACCTTCGCCGACCTCGGTGTGTCCGCCCCGGTGGTCGCGGCGCTCGCGGCGCGCGGTATCGCGTCGCCGTTTCCGATCCAGGTGCTCGTCGTCCCCGACGGGATCGCCGGTCACGACGTGCTGGCAAGGTCTCAGACCGGCACGGGGAAGACGCTCGCGTTCGGACTGCCGATCGTCGAGCGGACCTCGCCCTCGGATCCCACGCCGTCGGTCGTGGTCCTCACGCCGACGCGCGAGCTCGCGCGACAGGTTGCCGAGGAGATCGCCGATCCGGCCCGGGCTCGCGGCCTTCGCGTGGGTGTGGTGCACGGTGGCGTCGCCGCGCGCGAACAGGCGCGCGGCGCGAACGGCGCGCAGATCCTGATCGCGACTCCGGGACGCCTCGAGGACCTCGCGGAACGCCGTCGCCTGCGGCTGGACGGCGTTCGAACCCTGGTGCTGGACGAGGCCGACCGGATGCTGGATCTGGGATTCCAGCCGCAGGTCGACCGTCTCGTCCGTCGCCTGCCGGCGGAGCGACAGACCATGTTCTTCTCGGCGACCCTGGACGGCGGCGTCGGGCGCCTCGCCGCGTCCTACACGCGCGCCCCCCGCCGACACGAGGTGGAGTCGGACTCGAAGACGGTCGCCGAGATCGAGCACCGGTTCGTGGCGGTCCCCTCGGGCGACAAGGTTGACGCCCTGGTCGAGATCCTCGGGACCGACCGCGGGCTCACCCTGGTCTTCGTCCGCACGAAGCGGGGCGCCGACCGGCTCGTCCGCAAGCTCGGCGCCCGCGGCGTCCGCGCGGAGGCCCTCCACGGCGACATGGCCCAGACGGCGAGGACGCGAGCCCTCGCCCGCTTCGAGTCGGGCCGGGTGGACGTCCTGGTCGCGACCGACGTGGCCGCGCGCGGCCTGGACCTTGCCGGGATCAGCCACGTGGTGAACTTCGACCCGCCCGAGGACGACAAGGGCTACGTGCACCGGGTGGGCCGGACGGGACGAGCCGGACGCAGCGGGACCGGGGTCACCCTCGTCACCGCGGATCAGGAGCGCGACGTCAGCCGGCTGGCCTCCCGGCTCGACCTGGAGGAGGAGTTCCGGCGGGATGGCATGGCGATCGCCGCTCCCAGGGTCGTGTTCTCGGGGGCGGTCGGCGGCCGCCGGTCGTCGCTGCGACGACGCCCTCGCCGGGCGCTCTGACCCGGCTCAGCCGGCGAGCGGCTCGACGATCGTGAGCCCCGACCGGCGGTGGCGGGCGAGGATCTCATCGGCCGGGATCGGCCGGCTGAAGTGATAGCCCTGCCCGAGCGGGCACGCGTTGGCGACGAGGAACCGCCACTCCTCCTCGGTCTCGATCCCCTCGGCGAGCGGCGCCATCCCCAACCCGTGCGCGAGCTGGATGATGGCTCGGACCATGCTCCCGGCCTGCTCGTCGCTCGCCACGTCCCGGACGAAGGAGCGATCCACCTTGAGGACGTCCACGGGCAGGTGCTTGAGCCGTGACAACGACGAGTACCCGGTGCCGAAGTCGTCGATCGCGAGGCGGAGGCCGCGTGCGTGCAGGTCCCACAGGATCCGCTGGGTCCGGTCGGGATCGATCATCGCGGCCGACTCGGTGATCTCCACGACCACGCGCGCGGGGTCCACGTCGAAGGCCTCGAGCCGGGCGACGATCCGGTCGGAGATCTCCGGCTGCCAGAGCTGTCGCGGCGAGAGGTTGAACGAGAGCTCGCGCAGGCGCAGACCTTCGGAACGCCACGCGGCGTCCTGACGCGCAAGCTCCTCGATCACCCAGTCGCCGATCGCCTCGATCAGCCCCATCTCCTCCGCGAGGGGTATGAACTCACCGGGCGGGACGAGCCCGCCGTTCGGGTCCGCCCACCGAAGCAGGGCCTCGACCCCGACCATCTCGCCCTGCGCGAGGTCGACGATCGGCTGGTAGTGGAGGGTCCAGTGCCGGTTCTCCACCGCTTTGCGAAGCCGCGTCGTGAGCGAGAGCCGCCCGAGGGCGTCGTCGTCCTGCTCCGCGTGCACGACGTAGCCACCCGGCGCCGTCCTCTTGCTCCGGTACATGGCGGCGTCGGCGTTCTTCAGCAGGGTCGCCGCGTCGTCGGCGTCCTGCGGGAACACGCTGATCCCGATGCTCGCCGAGACGTAGATCTCGGTGCCGGCGAGCTGGAACGGGGTCGACAGCGCCTCCTGGATGCGGGTGGCGACCGACTCCGCGACGAGCGTCGCTCCGCTCGTGCCCTCCCGAAGGCCAGGACCGCCCCGGTCGAGGTCGGCGAGGAGCAGGAGGAACTCGTCGCCGCCCTGCCGCGCGACCAGGTCGGTCTCGCGCGTGGCCTCCCGCAGGCGTTGGGCGAGCTGACGCAGGAGCTCGTCCCCGGTCTCGTGGCCGAGGCTGTCGTTCACGAGCTTGAAGTCGTCCACGTCCATCGTGATCACGGCGACCGCGGTGTCGTGGCGCCTCGCGCGTGCGAGGGCCAGGTCGAGCAGCTCCTCGAACATCGCGCGGTTCGGAAGCTCGGTGAGCCGGTCGTGGTAGGCGACGAAGGCCGCGTGCTCCTCCGCCAGCTTCTGCTCGGTGACGTCGAGCATGACGCCGTGGATGAACGCGGGGTTCCCCCCCGCGTCCCGGACCACCGCGGCGCTGTCGCGGAACCACACGACCCGACCGTCGCGGGCGATCAGCCGGTACTCGAACGTGAAGGGCTCGCCCGAGCGACGCCCCTCCAGGTACGTCTGCAGGGCCCGCTCGCGGTCGTCTGGGTGCAGCATCCGGTACCAGAGGTCGGGTTGGGCGATGTACTCCTGCGGCGTGACGCCGAGGAGCGCCTCGATCTGCGGGCTCACGTACGAGGTGGTCATCGTGTCGTCGACGACGTCCACGTACACGATCGCGGGGATCTGCTCGACGAGCGCGCGGTACTTGGCCACGGCCTCGCGCAGCTCTCCGTGAGTGTGCCGAAGCTCGACGTCGAGCGCGCGCAGCACCGCCGCCGCCTCGGAAGGCAGCGCGTCGGGATCCGCGAGCAGGCGCCGGACGGCGTCGAGCGCCGCCAGCCGCTCGCGGGTGCGGTCTCGCCCGCTCGAGTTGGCCACGCAGTCGTCCTTTCCCCCGACCGGTATCGGCGGGTCGGGTGGGTACGCTGAATCGGCCGGCCGGGGGATGGTCCCGACGGCCCGTGCGGGGGACGACGGCGTGGACGAACGTCGGTGCCTCCGGGAGCAATTGCGCGGGCTCAGCAGCCCCGCTCGTCCGGCAGCAGCGGCCGGAAGATCAGGGTGTACTCGCGCCCTTCGCTCCTCCACGGCGTGAGCTGGTTGGCCCGGTCGGCGTCGGTCAGCAGCGCGGCCAGGTCGGTGCCCTGGACGACGCCGCAGCGCAGGTCGGGCAGCGTCGGATCGGGAGTCCCGAAGGTCGCGAGCGGCTGAGGAAGTGGCCAGTCGATGGGCGGCTGCTCGAGGTTCGGATCCGCGGGCGGGGCCAGCGGCCGCACGTACACGCGCATCCCGGTCGGCTGGAACGCGCTCTGCTCGCCGATCGAACCCGGGGGAAGCCAGCTCGCGAGGTCGCTCAACCGGGCCCGAAACGCCGCCAGCGCGGCGCGCGCTTGGGTGTCTGCGCCGTCGCAGGAGCTGTCACCGAGCGCGTAGGCCGATACGACGTGGGTCTGCCCGTCGGCGACCAGCGTGAACGTCGTGGTCGCCTGGTCGCTGATGCAGGGCGCGTGGTAGGTCGCGTTCGGGCCCATCAGACCGGCACGCCGAGCGGCCTCGAGGATCGCCTGGATGCCGTCCTCGTTCACCTGCTCGACGAGGAGGTTCGGCAGCGCCGGGCCCGGGTAGATCGCCGGCTGCGCACCGGGCGTGATGATTCGACCGTCGCCGAACATCGAGAACTCGGGGATCTGGCCGAGCGTCGACTGGGGGGCGATGAACCCTCCCCCGGTCTGGACGCGGAGCACCAGGCTCGCGCCGGTGGGGTGCTCGATGTTCCCACTCCCGCGCGAGGCGGCGCCTGGGGCGCAGGCCCCGGACACCGCGGCGAGCGCAAGGATCGCCAGGGACAGACGCCTGCCGTGCATCGCTTATCGTCCTCCTCGGGATCGGTGGGACTTGGACGGGGACGGCATCCCGCGCGTTCCGGACGAGGTCCGGTCAGAAGGGTGGGATCCCGGGGAGGACGGGTCGATCTCCCGCCCCCGTCCGAGCGGTAGGCTGGGGCCATGGCGGCGACCATGCGCGCCCTCCGCAAGACGCGGGCCGGTCCCGGCGCCGAGCTTGTGGAGGTCCCGCGGCCCGAGCCCGGCGAGGGCGAGGTGCTGGTCCGCGTGCATGCCGCCTCCCTGTGCGGCACCGACCTTCACATCTTCGAGTGGAACGACTGGGCGGCGTCGCGCGTCCGGCGGATCCCGATGACGTTCGGGCACGAGGTCGCCGGATACGTGGAGGCCGTCGGTCCCGAGGTCCATCACGTGCCGGCGGGCGCGTTCGTCGCCGCGGAGACGCACATCGCGTGCGGCTACTGCTCCACGTGCCGGACCGGACGAGCGCACATCTGCGAGAACCTCCGGATCCTCGGCGTGGACACCGACGGGGCCTTCGCCGAGTACGTCGTGATCCCCGCCGCGAACGCGTGGATCGTGGGCGAGGGCATCTCCCCCGACGTCGCCTCGATCATGGAGCCCTTCGGCAACGGGGTCCACGCGACGTTCGGCACCGAGGGGGGCGAGGACCTGGCGACGAACCCCGTCGCGGTCATTGGGTGCGGCCCGATCGGCCTGTTCGCCGTGGGGATCGCCCGCGCCGCCGGGGCGTGGAAGGTCATCGCCATCGAGCCGAACGGGTACCGGCGCGACCTCGCGGCCAAGATGGGGGCCGACCTCCTCGTCGATCCGAACGAGACCGACCCGGTCGAGGCCGTGCTCGAGGCGACGGGGGGGACCGGCGCCGAGGTGGTGCTCGAGATGTCCGGCAACTCCCGCGCGATCGATCAGGGCACGAGGATGCTCGCCCGCGGTGGTCGGATGTCGCTGCTCGGACTGCCCGACGGCCCGGTGACCCTCGACCTGAACGACCAGGTCATCTTCAAGGAGGCGCGCATCCAGGGGATCACCGGACGGGAGATGTTCCGCACCTGGCAGCAGACGACCACGCTGCTGTCGACGGGGCGGGTCGACGTGACTCCGGTCATCACCCACCGGTTCGGTCTGTCGCAGTTCGAGGAGGCGTTCGAGACGGCGGCGTCCGGCCGCTCGGCCAAGGTGATCGTGTTCCCGGGAGGTTGATGTGGGAGCGCTCGACTATCTGAAGGACCAGCTCCACGAGCTCGACGAGCAGGGGCTCGCGATCCACCCGCGAACGCTCGAAGGCCCGACCGGCGCCCGGGCGAGGTTCGACGGCCGGGAGGTGATCAACCTCGCCTCGAACAACTACCTCGGCCTGGCCAACCACCCGCGGATGAACCGGGCGGCCGCTCGCGCGGCCGAGGAGCTCGGAGCCGGCTCCGGCGCCGTCCGGACGATCGCCGGCACGATGACGCTGCACCGCGAGCTGGAGCACCGCTTCGCCGAGTTCAAGCACGCGGAGGACGCCCTGATGTTCCAGTCGGGGTTCACGGCCAACGCCGGCACGGTCGCCGCGATCCTCGATCGCGAGGACGTCATCGTGTCCGACCAGCTGAACCACGCCTCGATCATCGACGGGGCTCGGCTGTCGCGGGCCGAGATCAAGGTCTTCCCGCACAAGGACGTCGAGGCCGCCGACGCGCTGCTCGCGGAGACCGCGCGACCGGGCCGGCGCCAGCTCCTCATCACCGACGGCGTGTTCTCGATGGACGGCGACATCGCGCCGCTGCCCGCCCTGGTCGAGATCGCGGAGCGCCACGGCGCGATCATGATGGTCGACGACGCTCACGCGTCCGGAGTGCTCGGGACCGGAGGGGCGGGGACCGTGGACCATTTCGGACTTCACGGTCGGGTGGACGTGCAGGTCGGAACGCTCTCGAAGGCGATCGGCGTGCTCGGCGGGTTCATCGCCGGTCCGCACCACCTGATCGAATGGCTCGTGAACCGCGGTCGGCCGTTCCTGTTCTCGACCAGCGCGCCCCCGGCCGTCACCGCGGCCTGCATCGAGGCGCTGAACATCATGCGGGACGAGCCCGATCGGCTGGAGCGACTGTGGCGCAACACCCGGCTGTTCAAGGCCGGGCTGCACGACCTGGGCTTCGATACGGGGATGAGCGAGACCCCCATCACGCCGGTCATCACCCGCGACGAGGAGAAGACCCAGGCGTTCGCCAGGCGGCTGTTCGAGGAGGGGGTCTTCACCCCGGCGATCGTCTACCCGACGGTCGCCCGAGGCCAGGCCCGCGTGCGCACGATCGTGACGGCCGAGCACACGGAGGAGGACCTCAAGGAGGCGCTGTCGGTGTTCGGCCGGGTCGGCGAGGAGCTCGGCGTCCTCTAGCCCTTCCGGGACACAGGTTGAGGTGACAGGTGGCGAACCCTTGAACGCTTCATCCGGCCTCCAGCATCTCCAGTGGGATGCGTCCTCGCATGTAGTCCCCGTGGTTCC
>JAJPHY010000021.1 GCA_021325015.1 Actinomycetota bacterium
CAAGCTGATCACGACCACCCTTGCCCCCGGGCACTACGCGCTCGTGTGCAACCTGTCCGGCCACTACCGGGCCGGGATGCACGCGGACTTTTGGGTGATGCCCAAGGCGTGACCCGCCTTACTCAGCGCGCCGCCTCGAGCGCGATCCTGGCGATCTCGCCGGCGATCTCGGCGGGTGCGTCCAAGGGGGAGAAGTGTCCCGCCCGAACCACGAGTGGCTCTACCCCGAGCGCTCGGCCGAGCGGGCGCCCCACCGTCTCAAGCGGCTGCGACGTGTCGTGATCGCCCCACACGAGGGCGATCGGAACCTCCAGGCGGGAGAGCTCCGCCGCGATCGCGAGCGTGTGACGGCTGTCCAGGCTCCGCGCCATCCTGATCAGCCTCAGCCCTCCCTCGTCGCCCTCGTAAGGAGCCATGAGCTCCCTGATCTCCTCATCCGACATGCCGTTGACGGTCGTCGCGCCGGGCAGCCGTTCGACGAACAGGTCGTGGAGCTTGCCCGCGGCCGCCGGATCCCAGTCCGCGAGGCGGCGCATTGTCTCGACCGGCCATGAGTCGCCGAAGACCGAATCCACCAGTACGAGGCCGGCCACGCTCCGCGAGTGTCGCACGCCCATGATCTGCGCCACGGCTCCGCCGATGTCGTGTCCCACCACGACGGCCCGGTTGACCCCGAGCCGTCGCAGGAGCAGGGCCATCCACGCCGCCTGGTTCTCTACGTGGATATCGACTCCCGGCGGCGCATCGGATGCGCCAAAGCCGGCGAGATCGGGCGCGATGCTCCTGAGGCCCCGCCGGAGGAGATGCGGGGTCACCTTGTGCCACAGGGAGCGTTGGGTGGGGATGCCGTGAAGCAGCAAGACGACGGGGCCGGACCCGGCGTCCTCGAACACGATCCGAACTTCGTTCAGGCTGGCGTAGCCGATCATCCCTGCGCGGCCCGCGGCCCCGGATGGACCGAGAGCGTGGAGAGCAGCCGCTCGACGGACCCGGTGGGATCCGTCACATCGAACAGGAAGGCCTTCATGCCGACCGCCCTCGCGCCCTCGACGTTGACCGGCAGATCGTCAACGAACAAGCACGCTTCGGGCGGGAGTCCGATCGCCTCGGCGGCGCGGCGATAGATCCGGGGGTCCGGCTTTCGGACTCCTTCGACGGCCGCGTCGACGACGGCCACGAAGTGGTCGCGCAGGTACCAGCCCTCCTGCCAGTCCGGTCCGAGCCAGTCGGCGGCGTCGTTGGTGAGCAGCCCGAGCGGGTAGCGAACCGACAGCCTCCGGATGGCGTCCACCACCTCGGGCCGGTCCCGGCCGTCCCAGTCGATCGCCTCGTGGACCTCGAACTCGATGCCGGTCTCGGCCAGTCGAAGGCGGACCCGCTCCCAGTACTCGGGCTCGCGGATCTCGCCCCGCTCCATCGCGCGGTAGTCCGGGTCGCCCTCCCGATCGAACGGTCCGCGCGGAAACGTGTTCGGCGGGAGCCCCCACGCCCGCTCGATCTCGGGGAGGACCTCGAACGGCGTCGGGTGCAGGATCCCTCCCATGTCGAGCACGACGCCGCTCACCACGACGGGTCGCATCACCTCCGGCGCGCGGCTCCGCTCGCCGTCAGTCGGCGGTCTCGTGGCCCACCATCCGGTCGACCTTGATGATGTCGCCCGTCCATCCGCACGACCGGCACCACGTGTGGTAGATGCGGCGATCGGCCTCCCAGTACTCGACCGAGATCCCGGTCTCGGGGTCGAGGCGGGCGGAGCACCGCGGGCAGTGCCGCGGAAGGTCGGCCAAGTGACGCCGCCGGTCCGGATCCCACCAGTGCGCGCCCGTCAGCCGCCGGCCGTTCGCTCCGACGTCGTCGCTCGTCCCTTCGCCTTCCGGACCCGCGCCACTCGCGCTCGACGCTTCCTCGGTCCTCCTGGTCACGGTCCCGTCCCATCGGGCACCTTCTCGCCACGTGCCTGCGCGGCCGCGATGTGGAGCTTCTTCAGGTCGTCGGCATGAGGTGAGTACCGGGACGAGCCTCGATCGATCCACTGGATCGCGAACTCGGCTCCCGCCCCGAACTTCGAGCGCTCGCAGGGCAGGTCGATCCGCTCGTGTGGCTCCCGGATCACCCCGAGCGGGTCGCGGCCCTCCTGAACGGCCGCAACGTTCTCGCGGAACATCCGGCGGAGCATCGTCACCCCGATGTCCGACTTGCCGATGTGCTCGGCGGTGCGATCGGTGACCGCTCCCTGCGTGACCCACGCCATCACGTCCTGACCCTCGATGTAGTCGACGATGTGGGTTCCCCGCTCGTCGATCCACTGGTACTCGTAGTCGTAGGGATACATCTGCTCCGGGTAGTCGTCGAGTCCCGGTGGGTTGTGGGTCGAGTAGAACAGCGCCCATGTGTGGGTGTCGTCGATTGGCACGCGGATCTGCATCTGGTCGATCCCGTTGCCCCCCACGCGCATGCAGTAAGGGAACACGAGCGGGTGGCCGACCTTCCAGTCGTCGTCCTCCTCGGTCTGACCCTCGAGCACCCGCCGCTTGATGATCCCCCACTCGAAGGGGTCGAAGCCGACCTTTACGTGGGACTTGGTGAAGGCCGACGGCATCTCGAACCCCCGCTGGCGGGCGAGGGAGCCGAAGTACCGGCCGTGCAGCCACTCGACGTGGTGGGGATCGACTGAGTTCTCCATGATCTGCAGCCAGTTGCAGGGCAGCACCGAGTGCCCGATGTCACGTACGCCGTTCATCACGTAGACGTCGAACCTGGGCAGCTCGGGGGCCGGCTCGGGCCCGATGTAGGCCCACACCAGTCCGCCGAGCTCTTGGGCGCGGCCGGCCTGGGCCCGAATCTTGTCCCGGAACGACGAGGTCTCCGGCTCGGCCGGCTGCTCGAGACAGCGTCCGTCGGGCGCGAAGAGCCATCCGTGATATCCGCACCGGAGCCCCTCTGACTCGACCACGCCGTAGACCAACGAGGCCGCCCGATGGGGACAGCTCTCCTGGAGGATCCCGTAGCCGCCGTCCGGTCGCTTCCAGACCGCGAAGTCCTCACCGAGGAGTCGGACTCGCTTGATCGGCCACTCGTCCAGCTCGCGGGTGAAGGCCACCGGATACCAGTAGCGGCGCATCAGTTCGCCCATGGGTGTACCGGGGCCCACGCTGGTGAGCGTCTCGTTCAGCTCTTTGGTCAGCATGCGTCGTTCTCCTCAGCCAAGGATGGTGACCGTGCCGCTGGAGCCGTCAACGCGGATCCGCTGGCCGGTCTTGATGTCACGGGTGGCGAAGGCGGTGCCGGTCACCGCGGGCAGTCCGTACTCGCGGCAGACGATCGCGGCGTGGGACATCATGCCGCCGATGTCCGTCACGGTCGCCGCGATCGTGCCGAAGATCGGGGCCCAGGCGGGAGCGGTGATCGGGGCGACGAGGATCTCGCCCGGCTGCACGGTGCCGATCTCGTCCGCCGTGAAGATCACCCGCGCCGGACCCTCGGCGACACCCGGGGAAGCGGCGAACCCGTGGAGCGTGCTCCCCTCGTCCTCGCCCCCGTCTCCGGCCCCGAGCCACATGTTCACAGAGTCCGACGTGATTCCCCACAGCATGATGGTGAAGGGCTCGGTGACTACCTCGGGCGGCTGGCCGAGGGCCTTCGGCGGCGACCAGGCCGAGAGCACGTCCAGGATCTTGCGCCGCCGCTCGATCTCGCGTGGCCAGTACTTGGGCCCGCGCGGCGACGTTCCGACGGCCCAGGCCGAGTACATGTCCCACAGCGCCTCGGGGACCTCGTCGCGGCGCAGGTAGAAGATGTCGTTCTCGTCGGTGAAGAACCCCTCTTTCACGAAGACCCTTCCGAGCTCGCGCATCTTGCGCCAGAGCACCGAGTGACCCCAGTGCTCGACGTAGAAGTTGTGGTTCTCGACGTAGGGGAACACGACCCTCGCCAGGCCGAGCTTCTGCTGGAACGCCTCGCGGTCCTCGTCGGTCGACAGTAGCTCGGTGTACTCGGCCACGATGCGGTCGCGCTCTGCCCGCACCTCCTCGATCGGGCGCTCGATGTCCTCGCCGTTTTGCACCTTGGCGATGTAGCCGCGGAGGTAGCCCATCGGGATCTCCAGCTTCTCGATCCAGATGTCGTCGCTGTGGTAGAAGCCCCCGCCGGCGGAGAAGTTGAACCAGGGCTGCTTGACCTCCTCCCACTCCGCGAGCCAGCGCCGGCCCTCGTCCGACGCCTCGAGCGAGGCGACCACCTCGACG
The DNA here is from genome assembly GCA_021325015.1 of Actinomycetota bacterium. Lineage (GTDB taxonomy): Bacteria > Actinomycetota > UBA4738 > UBA4738 > HRBIN12 > JAJPHY01. Next base: position 4,245 of record JAJPHY010000021.1, read on the forward strand.
ACCGTGCCGCTCATCAGCTTGTCGGCCACGCCGAGCTCGACGGCCAGCTTGGCCAGCCGCTTGAGCTCCTCGTTCGGCCGGAACAGGTCGACCTCGATGCCGGCCACCATCCGGGCGATGGCGAGGTCCGGGATGTTCGGGAAGGCCTGCTTGCAGAACCCGAAGTAGTCGAGGTACGCCGCGTAGCCGAGATTCAGGAACTCGAAGTGGTGCTGCCAGAGCACCAGCGCCAGGTCGACCAGCTCGTGGTAGCGGGCGAGGATGTCCCGACCCGACCCCATCCCGCGCCCGCCGGTCACGACCTCGATGTCCTCCATCTCCGGCAGGGGATCGAAGGAAAGTGCCTCCATCCGGTCGATCAAGGCCCGGATCTTGTCCATCCACTTGCCGTAGAGGTCGTTCCAGTTCCCGAAGTAGAAGCCCGCCCGCTCCAGGAAGTGGGGGACCCGTCGGGTCACCTCGTCGGGGTCGGCCACGCCGACGGGCGAGAGGTAGCAGTACCCGTTGAGGACCCGGTAGTCCACGCCGAGGGCCGGTGGGATGATGTAGTGGCGGGTGTTGTACTGGGAGAGCGACGCGATCGCGAACTCGTAGAAGGTGGCGTCCCACGGCATGAGCGCCTGGCCCCAGTGGATGCCGTCCTGGAACCAGAACATCGACTCCTCGTACTCACGCCGATCCTCGCTGAAGGGCAGGGAGTACGTGTACAGCTCTTCCCATCCCTCCGCGCCCTCGGGCGTGGGGATGTCGAAGGGGCTCGGGAACCTCGTCTGTGCCACCGGTCTCCTCCTCACTTCGCGCTCGGACGATCGGTGCGCCGATCGCCCGGACTCCGACGATGCCGAACGGGCTCACCTCGATCCTGTCTGCCCTACGCCCTCCTCCTTCCGGTCCCCCACGCGACCGTCGAGCGGCGCGAGCAGCGTCGCCACGATCCCCTCCAGGCCGAGCGGGCGCGAGATCGGCACCCGAGGCCGGCGGCTCCAGACGGTCTCCGGACGGCTCTGCAGCAGCACGACGTTCTCGCCGGGCGGCAGGTGCACGTCGAGTGCCCACTCGACATCCTGCGGCACGCCGTAGTACCTCTCCGCCCTCCGAGCCAGGCGGGCGACGGTTCGGATCTCCTCGTCGGACAGGCACGGCTGGGTCTGGCGCTCGACGTCGACCGCGACCTGCTCGACACGGTCGTCGTCGCCCACGCGGATCTCCATCTCCTTGCGCGAGACCTTGCGCTTGACGATCTCGAACAGCACCTTGTCCACGAGGTAGTTGTCCGGGTTCACCTCGCCTCCGACGACCGCCTCGCCCAGGCCCCAGGACGCGTCGATCGCGACGGTAGACCGGTCGCCGTCCAGCGGGTTCAGCGTGAACGCAACGCCGGCGGCCCGCGGGACGACCATCTTCTGCACGGCCACGCTCATCGAGATCACGTCGTGGTCGTGCCCCATCTCGTGCCGGTAGCTGATCGCGCGGGCGGAGAACAGGCTGGACCAGCAGCGCCGCATCTTGGCCAGCACCTGGTCGGCTCCGCGGACCCACAAATAGGTGTCGTGCTCGCCGGCGAAGCTCGCGTCGGGCAGGTCCTCGGCGGTGGCGGAGGACCTGACGGCGACCGGCACGTCCTCGACACCGCACCGCTCGCACAGCTCCGCGTAGGCGTCGGTGACCTGGTCCACGATGTCCCGAGGGATCTCGGCGGCGTCGATCAGTCTGCGGATCTCCGCGGAGACGCCCTCCAACGCGTCCGCGTCCAAGAGGTCCACGCTGCCGAGGAGCGAGTGGACCCGGGACCGGATCTCCGGGTGATTGCGGAGCGTGTGGTAAGCCTCGGTGGTGATCGCGAACCCGGGCGGCACCGGCAGACCCGCCGCCGTCATCTCGCCGAGGCTGGCGCTCTTGCCGCCCACCCGGATACGGTCGTGGTCGCTGTAGCCGTCGAACCAGACGATGTAGCCGTTCATCCCTCTCCCTCTCGCAGGATGCTCGGAGCGGGCTCGACCTGAGTCCACGTCGGCAGGTCGGCGGTCGCCGGCACGTGGACCTCCTGGACGCGGTTGCGGTAGCTCACGAGGGCCTCGTGGCCGCCCTCGATCAACTTCACGCGGACGTGCTCGGTGTTGTAGGGCTCGCCTGGGTCGTATCCCAGGGCCGCAGTGGCGAACGCGCGGATCGGGCCCGAGTGCGTCGTGACGACCAGACGGGCGCCCGGGTGCTGCCCTGAGAGCCGGCGCAAGCCGGCCCAGAAGCGGCGCACGACCATCGCCGGCGGCTCGAAGTGCAGCATTGGGATGGTGAGCCAGTACTGGATAGGGTCGCCTCCGCTCTGCTGAGTCCGCCAGAACCGATCGACCTCGACGAGCCACAAGGGGCGGTCGCCGACGGCCGTCCGCTCGAACCCCTCGAGCAGCGCGTAGTACATGCGGAAGGCCGCGGTGACGTCCTTGAACCCGTCGGGCGTGGCCACGAGGAAGTTCCGGAACTCGTCCAATGCCGCCGGCGGCGAGACCTCGACGTGCTTGTCGAACAGGGCCAGCCCGTCGAGCAGGCCGCGGTAGAGGTTGTCCGCCGTCTGGCCGGCCCGGTTGGTCGGCGCGGTGGCGATCACGATCCGCTCGCCGTCTCCGACGCGCTTGGCGAGCGTGTGACCGTACGTTCGCGCCTGCCACGTGCCGAGCGGGGTCAGCCCCGACTCGGTGGAGTATCCCTGGGTCTCCCCGTGGCGGACCAGGTAGATGTCGTTCGCGATCGGCAGACGAGCCTCGGGGGGCGCGGCGATCTCCTTGTTCCGGTTGTCCTCGGACATCGCGCGCTGGAACGCCAGGTCGCGCTCCTGCCATAGCGGCGCCGGTCCGTTCGGCCCTCCGGCCTCACGGCGCTGGCGGAACCGGCGAAGGTACAGCGGAGTGCCGTCGTCGGAGGGCGGCTCCTCGGGGTGTCCGTTCGTCGCCGCGCGCCCCTGACGCTCGAGGTACCGCGCGAGGTAGAGCGGCGCGTCCGATCGCTCGGTGCGTGGGAGCGCCGGACGCGCGGGTTCGGGCTCGGTCGGCTCCGCCTCGTCCCGGTGCCCGTCCATCCCTCGCCTCAGCTGTGCACCGTGAGGAAGCGCTGGTCGACGGCGCCCTCGTAGTAGAAGATCGCGTGCCCCATCTCGGCCTCGGTCCAGGTGATGGGCTCGCGGTCGGGGTCCACCCAGTAGCCGCCGGTGTAGACCTCGTTGCGGTTGCCGGCCGGGTCGAAGAAGTACAGGCCCCAGCCGCGGGTGGCGCCGTGCCGGGTCGGGCCCGCGTCGATGCGCACGCCGTGGAACGAGCAGATGTCGGCGGCTTGCCGGAGCGAGGTCCAGTCGTCGAGCCAGAAGCCGACGTGATGGAACGCCCCGTCGGGTCCCGTCATGAACGCCACGTCGTGCGCTGTGTGCGAGCGCTCGAGGAAGCCGGCCAGCCGATGGCCGTCGTCGGCCAGGATCTGCTCGGTCACGCGGAACCCGAGCAGGTCGCGAAAGAACTCGGTGGCGCCGTCGACGTCCTCGCACATCAAGAAGACGTGGTCGATCCGCGGGGGGTGGATCCCGACGAGCCCGAGCGGCTCGGGGGGCGGGTTCGTGAGCGGCAGGAGGTTCCCGACCTGCTGCATCCCGTGCACGAGCTCGATCGTGTGGCCCGACGGGCTCCGGAACCGAAGGGTCTCGCCCGACCCGGGCCCGAGCGAGCCAGCGGCCAGTCGCTCGACGGCGACCCCGGCCCCTTCGAGCCTGACCGAAAGCGCGTCGAGGTCCTCGCGGTCCTGGAGCTTGAACCCCACCGCCTCGAGCCCGTAGGTCGGGGCGTAGCGCAGGATCACCGAGTGGTGCTGGTGCTCGTCCCAGCACTTCAGGAAGACCCGCTCCGGCTCGCGATCGGTCTCGATCAGGCCCACCACCTCGGCGTAGTAGGCCGTGGCGAGCTCGAGATCGGGAACCCGGATCTCGACGTGCGAGAGCCGCAGGATCCCCACCTACCGGACCTCCGGAGGCGCGACGCTCACGTGTGCACCTTCATGAAGCGCTCGTTCAGGTCGCCCTCGTAGTAGAAGATCGCCTTGCCGATGTTGTCCTCGGTCCACGTAATGGTCGGAAAGTCGGGGTCCGGCCGGTACCCCCCGGTGAAGACCTCGTTACGGGTGCCCAGCGGGTCGAAGAAGTAGATGGTGTTGCCACGCGTGATCCCGTGGCGCGTCGGGCCAACGTCGATCTGGATCGCGTTGTAGGCGAGGATGTCGGCCGCCCGGCGGACGTGGTCCCAGTCGTCGAGCCAGAACGCGAAGTGGTGCAGTCCTCCGTTTGCCCCGCTCACGACCGCGAGGTCGTGGGGTGAGTGCGAGCGCTCGAGCCAGACGCCGATCTGGTGGCCGTCGCCGTCGAGGAGCTGCTCGGTGAGCCGGAAGCCGAGCACGTCCATGTAGAACCGCGTCGCCTCGGGCACCTCCTCCGCGGTCACAAGGAGGTGGTCCATGCGCGGCGGCGCGATCCCCGGCAGCCCGTGGGGCGCCGGATCGGGGTTCAGCTTGCCGAGCAGCCCCCCGACCTTGGCGACGTCGTGGACGAGCTCCATGGTGTGGCCGGACGGAGTGTCGAACCGGATCGAGGTTCCCTGCCCGACCTCCTCGCCGGCCGAGACGCGGTGGACGCGCGTTCCGAACGCCTCCACCCGGCGTTCGAGCTCCTCCAGGTCGTCCTCGCTCTCCACCTTGAACGAGAACAGGTCGATCCCGACCCTGGGGTCGTAGCGGATCGACAGGGAGTGGTGGTCCTCTTCGTCCCAGCACTTGAAGAAGGCGCGGTCGGCGGCCCGCTCGACCTCGAGCAGGCCCATGACCTGGGTGTAGTAGGCGGACGCAAGGTCGAGGTCGGGGACGCTGATGTCCACATGGGACAGCCTCAGGATGCCCATGCCCGCGGACCTTAGCATCAGCGTTCCGCATCCAGGGAAAACGTTCCGCCATGCGGGACGCGGGGCGTTCCGCATGGCGGAACACGCCCTCCCTGCGCGGAACGCGCTCTCTATGATGCGCGGATGAGCGAGCGGGCCTCCCACCCGGTGCCGGCGGGCGAGCAGCCACGCCCCGAGGACATGCGCCGGGCCATGGCCGAGTACGTGCGCGGGGTGCACCAGGCCTACCTCTCCACGGCCGCTCTGCAGCCGCCAGCGGTCCGGGGGCGCCTGCCCCTGCTCGAAGACCCGTTCACCGTGGTGGCGGCGGGCGTTCGGAATCTCCACGTGGTGGCCACGCGCGAGCGCCTGTCGGCGCCGGTCGGGCCCGAGGTGGAGCTCCAGGAGGAGCTCCCCGGGATGCGCTGGACGCTCCGGTTCTTCGACCCGGTCGTCCTGCCGGCGCTCGGCCTGATCGACGAGTCCTCCGGGGCCGCAGGCGACCGTGTGCGACGGGCGCTCGGGCTGACGACGTACCTGTATCACCTGATCGTCCGGCCGGGGTCGGAGCTCACCGGCCACCACGCAGGCCACGCCGGCGCCGGCCTGGCCAACGCCCACGCGGGCGAGGCGCGGGACTTCGAGGAGATCCGCGCTCACGCCCAGGGTCGCGAGCGCCTGGTCGACGAGATGGAGGGCGCCTCGCGAGCGGGGCTGGCGCTGGCCCAGGCATTGCTCGCGCGGGAGATCGCACCGTGGGACGAGAGCCTGCGGTCGGTGGAGGTCGGGAGGTCGCCGGCGGAGGTCCGGCGGGCGGTGCTCGGAGCGCTGCGGGGGCGAGACGGTGGCGCGTGAGGCGGACCCTTCGGCCGACGGCTCCGGTCGCGTGACGCGGGACTCGGGTCGGATCGAGAGCGTCCGAAACGCCGCGCGCGTCTTGCAGCTCTTCTCGTACCACGAGCGACAGCTCGGCGTGTCGGAGATCGCTCGCCGGCTCGGCCTGGGCAAGTCGACCGCGCACCGCCTGCTCTCCACCCTCACCGACGAGCACCTGCTCGAGCAGGACCCGGAGTCGGGCAAGTACCGACTCGGGCTCGCCGTGTACGACCTGACGGCCGCCGTGGCCACGCACTTCGCGATGCACGAGGCGGCCGTGCCCCCGATGGCGCAGCTTCGCAACGCCACGGGCGAGACGGTGCAGCTCGCGGTGCTCGACGGCCGCGAGGTCGTCTACATCGAGCGGCTCGACAGCCCGCATACCCTCCGACTGTTCCTCGAGGTCGGACGTCGAAACTGGGCGCACTGCACCGGCACCGGCAAGTGCCTGCTCGCCTACCTGCCCGAGCGCACGCTGGATCAGCTCCTGGCGGGATGGGAGCTCAAGCGGCGGACGCCGTTCACGATCACCGATCCCCAGCTGCTCCGCAAGGAGCTGAAGGAGACCCGACACCGAGGGTGGGCGCAGAACCTCAACGAGTCCGAGGAGGGGGTGCTCTCGGTGGCGGCGCCCGTCCGCGACGCGGGCGGGCGGGTCGTGGCCGCGATGAGCGTCGCCGGCCCGGCTACCCGGATGGATCCCGTCATGGACCAGACGATCCGCGCGGTCGTGGACGCCGCAGCGGCCGCCTCGCGGCGGATGGGCTATCGGGGCGCAATCGCATGAACCGGTGGGCCGAGGCGCTCTACGCGGCCAGGCGCGACCGCGCGCCGATCGCGCCGATCAGCGGGGAGGACCCCTCGCTCACCCCGGCCGACGCCTATGCCATTCAGCAGGACTTCGCGCGGCTCATCCTTCGCGAGGGCGGGTCCGTGGTCGGCTACAAGCTCGGGCTGACCTCGACCGCGATGCAGGAGCTGCTCGGCGTCGATCAGCCCGACTACGGTCCCGTGCTGTCGAGCATGGTGTTCGACGACGGTGCCGCGCTGTCGATCGACGAGCTCATCCAGCCGCGTGCCGAGGCCGAGATCGCGCTGGTGCTCGAGCGCCCGCTGCGCGGCCCCGGGGCGACGACCGAGGGCGCGGCCGCCGCGATCGGTGGGGCGCGCGCCGCGATCGAGATCGTCGACAGCCGCATCCGCGACTGGAAGATCACTCTCGTCGACACGATCGCGGACCTTGCCTCGTCGGCGGCGATCGTGCTCGGCCCCGAGGTCGTGCCGGTCGACGAATGGACGCCGGCCGAGGTCACGATGGAGGTGGCGAGGAACGGCCGTGTCCAGGCGACCGGGGTCGGCGCCGCGGCGCTCGGCGACCCCGTCTACGCGGTGGCCTGGCTCGCGAACACGCTCGCGCCGTTCGGCGTGACGCTCGAGCCCGGGCACTTCGTGATGACCGGGGCCCTCCACGCGGCGTTTCCCATCGAGGCGGGCGACGAGGTGCGGGCGAGCTTCGACCGGCTGGGCGAGGTCCGCGTGAGGTTCGAGGGAGGTCGTTCGTGAAGGTTCCCTGCGCGATCGTCGGCTCCGGCAACATCGGGACCGACCTCATGTACAAGCTTCGGCGCTCGCCGGTGCTCGACCTCGTGCTGGTGGCGGGGATCGACCCGGCCTCGGACGGCCTGCGCCGGGCCCGCGGGCTCGGGATCGAGGCCACCGTCCGAGGGATCGAGCCGATTCTCGAGGACCCGGCGAGCTATCCGATCGTGTTCGAGGCCACCTCGGCCTGGGTGCACCGGCAGAACGCGCCGCGGCTCGAGGAGGCCGGCGCCCGGGTGGTGGATCTCACGCCGGCCAAGCTGGGGCCGCTCGTGGTCCCGCCGGTGAACCTCGACGTGCACCTCGGCGCGCCCAACGTGAACCTCATCACGTGCGGGGGACAGGCCACCGTGCCGATCGTGGCCGCCGTAGCCCGGGTGGCCCCGGTCCCGTACGCAGAGATCGTCTCCACCGTCGCCTCGCGCTCGGCGGGGCCCGGGACCCGACAGAACATCGACGAATTCACCAAGACGACCTCGTCCGCGCTGGCTGAGGTGGGCGGGGCGGACACCGGCAAGGCCATCATGATCCTGAACCCCGCCGAGCCCCCGATCCTGATGCGCAACACCGTCTTCTGCGCGCTCGGCGAGGGCTACGACGCCGACGCGGTGGCCGGATCGATCGTGGCCATGGTCGACGAGGTGGCCGCCTACGTGCCCGGGTACCGGCTGAAGGCCGACCCGGTCTTCGAGCGCGACACGTACACGACCCCCGGCGGCACCGTGCCGGCCCGGGTCGTCGTGCTGCTCGAGGTGGAAGGCGCCGGCGACTACTTCCCGCCGTACGCCGGCAACCTCGACATCATGACCGCCTCGGCGGTCCGGGTCGGCGAGTCCCTCGCCCGCGAGCTCTGGCGGGCGGCCGGCCTGAGCGAGCGGGACGGAGCCCGGGACGGAGCCCGGGACGGAGCGCGAGCATGAGCGCGAGCGGGAAGACCGGCGAGGGAGGGCGGCCGGCGTTTCGGCTGACCGACTCCACCCTGCGCGACGGTTCGCACGCCGTCGCCCACCGGTTCACCCGGGAGCAGGTGCGCACCGTGGTCGCGGCCCTCGACCGCGCGGGGGTCCCGGTGATCGAGGTGACCCACGGCGACGGGCTCGGCGGGTCCTCGTTCAACTACGGGTTCTCGGCCACCGACGAGATGGAGCTCGTCCGGGAGGCGGTGGCGACCGCGACGCGAGCCAAGATCGCCGTGCTCATGCTGCCGGGGATCGGTGTGAAGGAGGACATCAACCGGGTGGCGGAGGTGGGTGCGACCGTCGCGCGGATCGCCACCCACTGCACCGAGGCCGACATCTCCGAGCAGCACATCAAGCTCGCCAAGTCGCTCGGGATGGAGGCCGTCGGCTTCCTGATGATGGCGCATATGATCGAGCCTGGCCGGCTCCTCGAGCAGGCTCGCCTGATGGAGTCCTACGGGGCCGACTGCGTGTACGTGGTCGACTCGGCCGGGGCGATGACGATCGACGACGCGCGCCGTCGGGTCGCCGCGCTCCGCGCCGGGCTCTCCATCCAGGTCGGGCTGCACGCCCACAACAACCTGTCGCTCGCGGTGGCGAACTCGCTCGCCGCGCTCGAGGAGGGGGCCGACCAGCTCGACGGGTGCACGACGGGGCTCGGCGCCGGCGCGGGCAACTGTCCGACCGAGCTGCTCGTCGCCGTATGTGCGAAGTCGGGAATCGAGACAGGGATCGACCCCTTGCGGATGATGGACGCCGCCGAGGAGGCCGTCCGCCCGATCCGGCCGGACCAGGGCGTGATCGATCGCGACGCGATCGTGCTCGGGTACGCCGGGGTCTACGGCTCGTTCCTGCTGCACTCCAAGCGCGCTGCCGAGCGCTACGGGGTCGATGCCAAGGACATCCTGCTCGAGCTCGGGCGACGCAAGATGGTGGGCGGGCAGGAGGACATGATCATCGACGTCGCCCTCGAGCTCGCCCGGGAGCGCGCGGGCTGATGCCCACTGGACGCGAGGTTGCGACTAGCGATCCGGCGGCCGGGCCGGCAGCCGAGGACCCGGCGGAGGAGCTCGCCAAGCGGCTGCTCGAGGCGATCCGCGCGCGCACGCCGATCGCGCCCCTCACGGCCGACCATCCGGAGCTCACGCTGGAGGACGCGTACCGGATCCAGGACCGCATAGTTCGCGCCCTCGGGGGCCGTGAGGCCGCCAAGCTCGGGCTCACGTCGGCGGCCAAGCAGCGACAGATGCACGTCGATGCGCCGCTCTGGGGCTGGCTCGCGCCCGGGTCCAGGCTCCTCCCCGGCGAGCCGCTTGCAGTCTCCGAGCTGATCCACCCGCGGGTGGAGCCCGAGATCGCGTTCGTGCTGGGTCGGGACCTCGCCGGTCCGGCGACGATCGCTCACGTGCTGGCGGCAACCGAGCGAGTGGTCCCTGCGCTCGACGTGCTGGACTCCCGGTTCCACGGGTACCGGTTCACGCTCGCCGACGTGGTCGCCGACGACGCGTCGGCCGCGCGCTACGCGCTGGGCGGTCCGGGTGCGGCGGTCGAGGGGCTGGACCTGCGCCTGGTCGGGTGCCGGTTCGTCCGCAACGGCAAGACCGTCGCGACGGCCGCCGGCGCCGCGGTGCTGGGACACCCGGCCGCGGCCGTCGCCTGGCTGGCGACCGAGCTCGCGCGGCGCGGCGAGCGCCTCCGGGCGGGGACCACCGTCCTCGCGGGCGCGCTGACGGAGGCGGTGGCCGTCGACCCCGGCGACAGGGTCGCGGCCGTCTTCGACCGCTTGGGGACGGTGGAGCTCATATGCGCCTGAACCACGCCGAGCTCGCCGCCGAGCTCCACCGCGCCCGCAAAGAGCGTCGGGAGGTCGAGCCGCTCACCGACCGGACCGAGGTCTCGACCGCGGACGCCTACGCGATCCAAGCGGAGGGCCTGCGGCTGCGCGAGGCCGACGGCGAGACGGTGATCGGCGGCAAGCTCGGGTTCACGAGCGAGGCCATGCGCGAGGCGATGGGCGTCGACGAGCCGAACTACGGCTGGCTGACCGACGCGATGGCGCTCCCCCATGGCATCGTCGAGCTCGACGCGTTCATCCACCCGAAAGCGGAGCCCGAGATCGCCTTCCTCCTGGACGCCGACCTCGGCCCCGACGCGAGCGCCCTCGACGTGCTCGAGGCGACCGCGGGTGTGTGCGCGTGCCTCGAGATCGTCGACTCGCGGTACCGAGACTTCGCGTTCCGGGCGCCGGATAACGTGGCCGACGACTCCTCGGCCGCGGCGTTCGTCCTGGGGGCGAGCCTGCGTCGTCCGCCGGCCGAGCTCGCCGACGTCGGCGCTGCCCTCACGGTGGGCGGCGAGCTCGCCGACACGGCGGCCGGCTGCGCGGTGATGCCGGACCCGGCCTCGGCAGTGGCCTGGATGGCGCGGGCGGCGCTCGCGGCCGGCGATCGGGGGCTGCGGCGGGGAGACCTCGTGCTCTCCGGCGGGCTCACGGCTCCGATCGCGCTCGAGCGAGGGATGACGGTGATGGTGGAGATCGACCGGATCGGGTCCGCGTCGCTGCGGGTCCGCTGAGCGAAAGGGACGGTCCATGCCGATCGTGCAGATCGACCTGCTGGAGGGGCGGGACACGGAGAAGAAGCACCGGCTGATCCGGATGGTGACCGATGCGGTGTGCGAGGCGCTCGAGGCCCGCCCCGAGAGCGTGCGGGTGATCCTGCGCGAGATGGACGGGGATCACTACGGAATCGCCGGGGTGCCCGCGTCCGAGCGCGCCGGCCGGCCCTAGCGGAGGTGTGAGAAAGGTGAGTGTACGAACCGTTCGACACTTCATCGACAACGCGTTCGTCGACGCGGTCGAGGGCGGGAGCTTCCCGTCGGTGAGCCCGATCGACAACCAGCAGATTGCGGAGGTCGCGGAGGGCACCCGCGCCGACGCCGCCCGGGCGGTCGAGGCCGCGCGCCGCGCCTTCGACGAGGGGCCCTGGCCGCGGATGAGCCCGGCCGAGCGCAAGCGCTACCTGCATCGGATCGCCGACGGGATCGACGCGCGCCTGGATGAGCTCGCGCGGTGGGAGACGCTGGACATGGGCAAGCCGATCACCGAGTCGAAGACGAGGGACATCCCGCGCTCGGCGTTCAACTTCCGGTTCTTCGCCGACTACGCCGAGCACCTTTCGACCCGCGCGTTCGACCAGAGGGCAGCCGGGATCTTCTCCTACGAGCTCCGCGAGCCGCTCGGAGTGGTGGCCGCGATCTCGCCGTGGAACTTCCCGCTGATGCTGCTCACCTGGAAGGTCGCGCCGGCGCTCGCGTTCGGCTGCACCGTCGTGGCCAAGCCGGCCGAGCAGAGCCCGATCACGGCTTCGATCCTGGCCGAGATCGCGGCCGAGGCGGACCTGCCGCCCGGCGTGTTCAACCTCATCCAGGGGTTCGGGCCCGACGCCGCGGGGCAGGAGCTCACCGAGCACCCAGGCGTCGACGCCGTCACGTTCACGGGCGAGAGCGCCACCGGCCGCCTCATCATGGCCAACGCCGCCCGAACGCTGAAGAAGCTCTCGTTCGAGCTGGGCGGCAAGTCGGCCAACATCGTTTGCGCCGACGCCGATCTGGAGGCCGCCCTCGACGGCACCGTGACGGGGAGCTTCGGCAACCAGGGCGAGGTGTGCCTGGCCGGGACGCGACTGCTCGTGCAGCACCCCATCTACGACGAGTTCGTCGCGCGGTACGTCGAGCGCGCGGAGGCGATGAAGGTGGGCGACCCCCGCGACCCCGAGACGCAGATGGGGCCGCTCGTGACGCAGGAGCACATGGACAAGGTGCTTTCGTACGTCGACCTCGCCGTGGAGGAGGGCGGCACGATCCGCACCGGCGGTCGCCGGCTGTCCGAGGGCGACCTCGGCAAGGGCAACTACGTCGCGCCGACGATCGTCACCGACGTCCGCAACGAGATGCGCGTGTGCCAGGAGGAGATCTTCGGCCCCGTCGAGATGGTGATGGCCTTCGACGAGCTCGACGAGGCGATCGCGATCGCCAACCAGACACGCTACGGGCTGGCCGGCATGGTGTGGACGACGAACCTCGCGACGGCGCACCGGGTGGCGCGCGAGGTCCGGACCGGGACGATGTGGGTGAACTGCTACTTCGTGCGCGACCTGCGTGCGCCGTTCGGCGGCTACAAGGACTCGGGCATCGGACGGGAGGGCGGCGACTACTCCTACGAGTTCTTCACGGAGTCCAAGGCCGTCGTGATGAAGCTTGCCTGAGGTCTGGGTTCGGGCACCGGCCCCGCCGGCCGGCGGGGCCGTGCGGGTGACGGGCGGCGAGACCGCCGTCGCGGTGTTCGACGTCGGGGGCGAGCTGGTGGCGATCGACGACCGGTGTCTGCATCGGGGTGGGTCCCTCTCGCGCGGGCTGGTGCGGGACGGGACGGTGACCTGTCCCGAGCACTTCTGGCGCTACGAGCTCACCACCGGGCGACGGGTTGGTGCGCCGTGGCTCTGCCTTCGTCGGTACCGGGTCGAGCGGGACGGCAACGGCATCCGCGTCGCGATGCCCGGGGCAACGACGGTGTCACAGATGGAGCGGGCGGCGAGCGCAAGCGCTTCCGAGTCGTCGATGCGGGAGATGCTCCTCAGGCACGCGCGCGAGTGGCGGCGCAGATGATCGAGCTCTCCGTCCGCGCGATCCTGCTCGACCTCGACAAGACGCTGGTGAACCTGGAAGACCACGTCGACTACTGCGCGGCGCTCGCGGACGCGCGGCGGGTGGCCGGCGTGGGCGAGGTCGAGGTCGACGTGCCGCCGAGCACCTGGGGTCGGTGCGCGCACCGGACGATGGAGCTCCTCGTGGCGCTCTCGGGGCGGCGCGAGCTCTGGACCGCGTGCTCGGACGCGATCGAGCGGTGGGAGCTCGCCGGCGCGCCGCGGTCCGAGCAGATGCCCGGGCTGACCGAGTTCCTGAACGCCGTCCGTGAGCTGCCGACGGCGATCGTGACCCTCGTCGGTCCGAGGGCGTGCCGGAGCGTCCTCGAGCGCCACGGGATCGTGGTCGACGTGGAGGTGGCCCGCGCTCCCGACCTGCGCCCGAAGCCCTCCGGGGACCAGGTCGAGCGCGCGCTTCAGGCGCTCGGGGCGCCGGCGGAGGAGGCGGTCATGGTGGGGGACGGCGCCTGGGACGAGGCCGCGGCGCGCGCGGCCGGCGTCCGGTTCCTCGGGCTGCGAAACGGTCGCGCCGACCCCGGGTTCGACGGGTCGCCGGTGGTCGAGGATCTGGCGGAGGCCGCCCGGGCGCTCCGCCCCGAGACGTCTTGAGGGAAGAGAGGCCGGCGCGGGGGTGTCGCGTGCACCCCCGGAACCTCGGTCGCTCCCTCGGCGTCCTTGGCAACCCGCGATGCCCGAACCGATCACAGCAAGGCGAACGCCTTCTCGCACGGGATCTGCACCGAGCTCAACGCCGATGCCGCGCCCGAGTAGTCGAAGTTCAGGACGTCGTCGAGCGCGATGGCCACGCCGCTCAGGCAGGCTTTGAGCGTGTCGATCTGCCCGGCCTGCAGCTCGAGACGGCCCTGCGCGGCTTGGAGCGATCCCCGAACCCCCTGCAGCTGCGTGCGCAGGCGATCCCGCTCGTCCTGGACGTGCTGCAGGTCCTGCTGCGTGCTCTCGAGCATCGCCTGTGTCGACTCGAGCCTCGACGTCGTCTCGGCCAGGCTCGAGCGCGTGTCGGCAAGCTGCGCCTGCGTCCGGTGCAGGCGGCTCCGGGTCTGCAGGTGCACCGCCGTGGCACCGGTCACGAGCGCAAGGGCGACCACGACGCCAAACGCAACGAGCAGACGCGACCAAAGGCGCCACCGCCGGCGGCTCGCCGTCGCGAACGCGAAGGCGCCGTCCGGGCCGGGCCTCCCGGCCGGCGGGACCGGTCTGTCATCCGGGACGCGGAACGGCCCCTCCGCGAGCGTGATCAGCGGAAGCGTCGGCTGCCGGGCGGGATCGGGGCGATCCATCGAGGGCAGCTCGGAGCCGCAGTATGGACAGAACGCGGCGCCCTCCTCACGCGGCCGGCCGCATCTCGGACAGGCGTCCATCTGGTTCCTCCTTTAGCAGGTCACGACGGTCCGGCAGACCGTCTGGATCGGGATGGCGAAGGAGAGGCCCTCGGCCCCGCCGCCGAAGA
>JAJPHY010000041.1 GCA_021325015.1 Actinomycetota bacterium
GCCTTGAGCGAGAGCGAGACCCGCTCGCGCTCGAGATCGACGTCGAGCACTTCGACCTCGACCTCCTGACCGACCTGGACGACCTCGCTCGGATGGTCGACGTGCTTCCACGAGAGCTCGGAGACGTGCACGAGACCGTCGACCCCGCCGAGGTCGACGAAGGCGCCGAAGTTCACGATCGAGGAGACCGTGCCCTTGCGGCGCTCGCCCTTCTGCAGCGACTCGAGGAACTTCTTGCGCCCCTCGCTCTGGGACTCCTCCAGGAAGGCCCGGCGCGAGAGCACGACGTTGTTGCGGTTGCGGTCGAGCTCGATGATCTTGGCCTCGAGCTCCTGCCCGACGAACGGGTGCAGGTCGCGAACCCGGCGCAGGTCGACGAGCGAGGCCGGCAGGAACCCGCGCAGGCCGATGTCGAGGATCAGCCCGCCCTTCACGACCTCGATCACCGGGCCCTTGATCGTGCCCCCCGACTGCATGACCTCCTCGATCCGTCCCCACGCGCGCTCGTACTGCGCGCGCTTCTTGGAGAGGATGAGGCGCCCCTCCTTGTCCTCCTTCTGCAGGACGAGGGCCTCGACGTGGTCGCCGACCTTCACGACCTCGTTCGGGTCGACGTCGTGGCGGATCGAGAGCTCCTTGGCGGGGATGACCCCCTCGGACTTGTAGCCGATATCGAGGAGGACCTCGTCGCGGTCGATCTTGACGATCGTCCCCTCGACGATGTCGCCGTCCTTGAAGTCGCGGAGCGAGGCCTCCATGGCCTCGACCAGCTCCTCCGGCGTCAGGTCGCGCTCGGGCGCGGCCTTGGTATCGCTCGCGTCGATGTGAACCATCTCCTTCCGCGCGCACGGCGCGCACCCGGCGGTTGGGATTTGCCGAGTGCGAGTGCGGCCGCGCGGCCCGGGAATGGTAGCTATCCAGCGGAAACGCCGTCAACGCGGTCACGAACGAGGACCCTCGGTCGCCCACGATGCGATCGCTCAGTGGCCGGCGGGGGCGGCCTCGGCCCAGTTCGCGCCCCAGCCGATGTCGGCCCGGAGCGGAACCGAGAGATCGTACGCCGACTCCATCTCGCGCTTGACGAGGCCGGCCGCCTCGTCGAGCTGGCCCTTCGCGACCTCGAACACCAGCTCGTCGTGGACGGTGAGCAGCATGTGACAGTCGAGCCCCGAGTCGCGGAGGGCCCGATCCACCTTGATCATCCCGAGCTTGAACACGTCTGCCGCGCTCCCCTGGATCGGCGCGTTGAGCGCCATCCGCCGGCCCATGTCGCGGACCCGCGGGTTGGCCGCCTGGAGCTCGGGGATGTAGCGGCGCCTTCCGAGCAGCGTCTCGGTGAACCCCTCGGCCGCCGCCCTCGCCACCTGCCGCTCGAGGAAGTCGCGGATCTGCGGGAAGCTCGCGAAGTAGGCGTCGATGAACTCCTGCGCCTCGTCGACCGCGATCTCCAGGCGCGAGGCCAGTCCGTACGCGTTCATCCCGTAGGCGAGCCCGTAGTTGATGGCCTTGGCCCGGCTTCGGGTCGCCGGGTCGACCTTGTCGACCGGCAGGCCGAACACCTTGGCCGAGGTCGCCGTGTGGATGTCGATCCCGGAGGCGAACGCGGCCTTCAGCCCCTCGTCGTCGGCCAGGTGCGCGAGGATCCGGAGCTCGATCTGCGAGTAGTCGGCGACGAGCATGAGCTGGTCCTTCGAGCCGGGAACGAACGCCCGGCGGATCTGCCGGCCGAGCTCGCCCCGCACGGGGATGTTCTGCAGGTTCGGGTTCACCGACGAGAGCCGTCCGGTGGCCGCGCCGGTCTGGTTGAAGGTGGTGTGCACGCGCCCGTCCCGCGGGTCGACCTGCTTGGGAAGGGCCTCGAGGTAGGTGGAGCTCAGCTTGTCGAGCTCGCGCCAGGACAGGAGCGCCTCGACGATCGGGTGCTGGTCCCGGAGCTTCTCGAGCACGCTCGCGTCGGTCGAGAGCTGTCCCTTGGGGGTTCGCTTGCCGGGCGAGAGGCGGAGCTTCTCGTAGAGGATCTGCCGGAGCTGCGGCGGGGAGTTGAGGTTGAACTCCTCCCCCGCGTGCCGGTAGATCTCGGCCCGGAGCGCGGCCATGCGGTCGCGGACGCCCTCGGCCATCTCCTCCAGGTACTGGACGTCGAGCGCCACCCCCCTGGCCTGCATCCGGGCGAGCACCGAGGAGAGCGGAAGCTCCACGGTCTCGAGCAGGGTCCGGAGGCCCGCCTTGTCGATTCGCTCGGACATCGCCGGCGCGAGGAGCGCAACCGCGGCGGCCTCCGCGGCCGCCGTTCGCCAGCTCTCGACGAACAGCTGACCCTCGGTCTCCTCGGGGCTCGAACCCAGGACGTCCCCTCCCAGGTACTGCTCGCAGAGCGCGCGGAGCGGGTAGCTCGCCGTCGCCGGATCGAGCAGGTAGCCGGCGAGCATCGTGTCGAACGCCACCCCGGCCAGCCAGCCGCCGGATTCCAGCACGGCGGTCTCCATCTCCTTGGCGTCGTGCGCCCACTTCCGCAGGTCGGGGTCGGCCAGGGCGGGCAGCATGCGCTCCAGCGAGGCGAGCGGCGCGTAGGCGGCCTGCCCGCCGCCGAGCGAGACCGCGAGCCCGCGCACGCGTCGCCCGTCGAGCTCGAACCGGAGCGCCTTCGGGCCGTCGCTTCGCACCAGCTCCAGGAGCTCGCGCTCGGTCACCTCTCGCAGGTCGAGCTCCGTCGTCTCGACCGCCGGCTTCACGCCCCGCCCGAGGTCCTCGAGCCGTTCGAGGAGCGTGCGGAACTCGAGCGAGCCGAACAGCCGCCGCACCGCCTCCGGGTCCCACTCCCCCATCACGCAGTCGTCGACGTCGACGGGGAGCTCGAGGTCGGTTCGCAGGCGCGCGAGCTCCTTGTTCATGACGAGCTGATCGCCCGCCGCGGCGATCGTGTCCCGGAGCTTGCCCTTCAGCTCGCCGGTCCGCGCGAGCAGCTCCTCCACCGAGCCGAACTCCTGGATCAGCCGGGACGCGGTCTTCTCGCCCACGCCGGGGACGCCGGGGATGTTGTCGGAGGGATCGCCCTTCAGGGCCACGTAGTCGAGGTACTTGGACGGAGGAAGGCCGAACCGCTCCTGCACGGCCGCCTCGTCGTACAACCGGATCTCCGAGATCCCCTTCACGTTGAACATGACCCGGATCCCCGGGCGGATGAGCTGGAAGAAGTCGCGGTCGGCCGTGACGATCACCGCTTCCATCCCGCGCTGGGCGGCGCGGACCGCGAGGGTGGCGATGGCGTCGTCGGCCTCGTGGCCCTCGACCCCGATGACGGGGACGCGCAGGGTCTCGAGGACCTCCACGATCAGACCGAGCTGCTGGCGGAACTCGTCGGGCGTCTCGGGCCGGCCGGCCTTGTACTCGGCGTACCGCTCCAGCCGGACCGTGGGTCGGCCGACGTCGAAGGCGACGGCGATCAGGTCCGGACGCTCTTCGGCGAGGAGCTTGATCAGCATCGACGTGAACCCGTAGACCGCGTTGGTCACCTGCCCGCTCGAGGTCGCGAGGCTCGTCGGCAACGCGAAGAACGCCCGGTAGGACAGGCTGTGCCCGTCGAGGAGGAACAGGCGCTTGGGCGACCCGCCGGCGGAGGGGCTCACCCGGCGGATTCTAGCCTCGCCCCCAGACCTCGGTGACCGCCGGTCCGCAGCGGAGTAAGCTTGACGCGAATCCGACTTCCTGAGTAGGATTCGCGCGGTCGAGGGCCGTTCGGTAGCGAACGTTCTTCGGAGTTCCGTCCGGACCGAGGGTCCGCCCGGATCAAGGAGCAAGGCATTGAGCACCGGCCAGACCGTTCTCCTCGGGGCGATCGCCGGCGTCACGATCTTCCTCGGACTCCCGGTCGGCCGCATGCGCAGCCAGAGCCGCACGCTCCGGTGCTTCCTGAACGGCGTCTCGGCCGGCATCCTGGTGTTCCTGCTGTTCGACATCCTCGAGCACGCAACCGAGCCGCTCGAGGAGGCGGTGGCCGAGAAAGCGTGGGGCCATCTCGCGGCCGTCGGCCTCCTCTACGTGGCCGGGCTCGGGTTCGGGCTGATCGGGCTCGTCTACGCGGGGCGCTTGTGGCGGCGACGGGGCGCGAGGGCCGTCAGCCTCGGACCGGGGGCGATGGCCGTCGTCGAGGCGCCGGATCGCGGGCGGGCCGAGGCCCTGCGCGTCGGGATGTCGATCGCCACGGGGATCGGGCTCCACAACTTCTCCGAGGGTCTCGCCATCGGCCAGGCGGCCCACGCCAACGAGGTCTCGCTTGCGCTCTTGCTCGTGATCGGGTTCGCGCTCCACAACGGGACCGAGGGGTTCGGCATCGTCGGACCGCTCGCCGCCGCGGGGGAGCGAGCGTCCTGGGGGTGGCTGGTCGCGGCGGGCCTCATTGCCGGAGGGCCGACGTTCCTCGGGACGATCGTCGGGACGACGTTCTCCTCGGACCTCGTGTTCGTGGCGTTCCTGGCGCTCGCCGCCGGAGCGATCCTGTACGTGATCGGCGAGCTGTTCGCGGCCGGCCGCCGCCTCTCGTGGGAGACCACGCTCTGGGGTGTGTTCGCGGGCTTCGCCGTCGGGCTCGCGACGGAGCTCGTCCTCGTCGCCGCCGGCGCGTGACGCCCGTCCGCCGGTCGGGTGACCCCCGACGAGCGGTCGCATCAATGTCACTCTTTCTTCCCGCGTTCTTCGCGAAACGGGCGTGGCCGCTACCAGCGCTATTGATTGAAACTCCTTGCGCTGCAAGATGATCTTTCGCGTTGACAGGCTCTGGGCACCTCGCTAGATTTCGCTCCGGTCCCAAGCGGCCGAAGGGACCGGGAGGCCGGTAGAGCCTCCGGGGGCGAGAGGGGTCTGAGGGGGCGCGAGCTCCCGACGCGATTCTCGAACCCGGGCGGAACGATCGGTTCACCGGAACCGCAAGTCGCTTGGGGCCACCTTTTGACGGATCGAGGGACCGAGTAGACAACGCTTGCGTATGGGGAAGGCGCGAGCGGCTCCAAAGGTTCCTCGATCCGTCTTCTTTTCCGCGTCCTGACGGGGCGGTCGTCCGAGCCGCCGTTCGCTACAGGATCTGCGAGAGGAACTTCTTCGTCCGCTCGTGCTGCGGGTTGCGGAACATCTCCCGGGGGTCGCCCTCCTCCATCACGATGCCGTCGGCCATGAACAGCATCCGGTTCCCGACCTCGCGGGCGAACCCCATCTCGTGGGTGACGACCATCATGGTCATGCCCTCCTCGGCGAGCTGGCGCATGACCGCGAGCACCTCGCCCACCAGCTCGGGGTCGAGGGCGCTGGTGACCTCGTCGAACAGCATGAGCTTGGGCTTCATCGCCAGGGCCCGGGCGATCGCCACGCGCTGCTGCTGGCCGCCGGAGAGCTGCCCCGGGTACGAGTCGGCTTTCTCGGCCAGTCCGACGCGCGAGAGCTGCTCCATCGCCCGGTCCCTCGCCTCCTTGGCGTCCACCCTCAGGACCTTCTCCAGCGCCAGGGTGATGTTCTGGAGGGCCGTCTTGTGCGGGAACAGGTTGAAGGCCTGGAACACGATCCCGATGCGGGTGCGGACCTCGTTCAGGTTGGTCCGGATGTCGGTGAGGTCCCGTCCCTCGAACCAGACGTGCCCGAGGGTGGGCTCCTCGAGCAGGTTCGTGCACCGCAGGAGCGTCGACTTTCCCGAGCCGGAGGGCCCGATGAGCACCAGGACCTCGCCGGGCAGGAGCTGGGTGTCGATCCCCTTCAGGACGTGGAGGTTTCCGAACCACTTGTGGATCCCCTCCAGGCGGATGAGCGGCTCGCGGCCGTTCCCGCCGGCGGGTGTCGTGACCCCCCCTCGGGGGGTGTCCGGCATCGTGGCGCTCATGCCGTCACCCCGACGAGGCCGCTCCGCAGGCGCTTCTCGATCCAGTTCACGAGCCGGATGAGCGGAAGGCTGATCGCCAGATACCCCACGGCGGTCACCACGAAGAACGAGGCGAAGTAGCTGTTGAGGTAGCCCTGGTACCCGGCGGTCATGAGGTCCCACTGCTGCTGGGTCAGTCCGAGCACGAGCACGAGGGACGTGTCCTTGATCAGGATCACGAACTCGTTCATCAAGGGGGGGATGACGCGCCTGACCGCCTGGGGGATGATCGCGTACCGCATCGATTGCAGATACGACATTCCCAGGCCACGGGCGGCCTCGAGCTGGCCCCGCTCGATCGATTGAATCCCGGCCCGGAACACCTCGGCCGCATACGCCCCGGTGTTCAGGCTGAAGACCATGAGGGCTGTCGTGTAGGCGCTCAGGTTGAGGCCCAGGCCCGTCGCGAGACCCAGGTACGCGAAGGACAGCTGCCACACGAGTGGCGTCCCTCGAAAGAAGTTGATGTAGGCACGCGCGGGGGCCCGCAGGGTCCGCTGCTTCGAGATCGTGAACAGGGCGAGAACGAGTCCGATGACGATACCGCCGAGCTCGCCTCCGAACGCCAGGATCACCGTGTTCTTCATTCCGGTGAACAGCGTGCCCCAGGACCCCGAGATGATCGGGAAGTCCAGGAAGTTCTTGACGAAGATCATCAGGGTGCCGCTGCGTCCGAACCACAGCAGGAACGCGCCGAGGAGAACCCCCTGAACGCCGAGGATGGCCCCGGCGAGCATCTCGTTGCGCCGGCGCTTGGTGTCCATGCGGCCGTACGCGGCGAACCCGACGCCCACGGCGATCAGGCCGAGCACGACACCGGCGAGCAGCACGGCGGATTCGGTAGAGGAGCGCAGCGCTTCCGCGATGCCGCAGATGCTGCGCGCTCCGGTGATCCTCTCGGTGATCCCCTCGCTCCCGCAAAAACTCGTGAGGGGGGCGTTGCTCATGCCCCCGAGCACCAGGAGGACGAGCGTCGCCCCAAGGGTGAGCGCGAGGCTCGCGATTCCCGCTGCGAACGTCGTCGCCGGCAACGGGGCGGTCGGACCCCGCACGTCCGGGGGGCTCGAGATCTCAACTCCGACTGCGCCCATCGGACCCCCTTCTCGAAAGAGCCGAGCCCGCGCCAGCGGACGCGGGCTCGCTCGATGCCACCAGGATCTAGCCGCCCGCGTAGGTCGGGAGCTCCTGGGTCGGGAAGTACTTCTTGAAGATCTGTGCGTAGGTGCCATCCGCGAACAGCTCGTCCATCGCGCCGTTGATCGCGTCGAGCAACGCCGTGTTCTGCTGGTTGACGGCGAACGCGTACTGCTCGCCGGTGGCGATCTGCTGAGTGACCTTGAGGTCGGGCTTGGTCTTCACGATGTCCTCGGCGACCGGCAGATCGACGACCGCGGCCACGAGCTGACCGGCCTCGAGCGCGTTGAAGATGTCCGGGGTCTTCGTGTAGCCGACGAGCGAGACGCCCTTGGGCTCGAGGTTCTGCTTCGCCCAGAACTCGCCGGTCGTCCCAGACTGCACGCCCACGCGGTCGCCCGACTTGAGCTGATCCCAGGTCGTCAGGTCGGGGGTCTTGCTCGTGTTGACCGTCAGGGACTGCAGCGAGTCGTAGTAGGGCTTGGTGAACGCCACGATCTGCGCGCGCTTCTGCGTGGTCTCGTAGGCGGGCGAGCCCTTCGGCGCGTAGGCCGTCACCGCCGAGGCCACCACGTCGAACTTGTTCACGGACAGTGCGGTGAAGATCGTGTTGAAGTTGGCGTTCACCCACTTCGGCGTGAGCCCGAGCTTCTGGGCGATGGCGTCCATCAGCTCGACGTCGAACCCCGTGAGCGTCCCGCCCTGGTTGAACTCGAACGGGGGGTAGGGGATGTCCGACCCGATAGTGAGCGTCCCCGGCTCGAGCGTCGTGAACGCGGGCGTGGGCGATCCGCTCGCGGACGCGGGCGGGGTGGTGGTCGTGCCGCCGCCGGTCTCCGACTTCTTGGAGCAGGCGGATGCCACCAGCACGAACACCGAGAGCAGCGCGACGGCTCCCAGCCAACGCCTTCTCATGTGCTCCTCCTTCCCCCTCGGTCGGCCACGCACCGAGGCCCGCCGCCGACCCTTCGGTTTCTCCCGCCAGAATCTACGCTCAGGAACCGCCGACAGGTGCGGACAGCCCCCCGGAAGAAGGGACGATAGCCCCGTCCCGTCGCTGCTACAGGACCGCGTCCAGGAACTTCTTGGTCTCCGCGTACCTGGTGTGCTCGAAGATCTCCTTCGGGGTGCCCTCCTCGAGGATGATCCCGTCGTTGAAGAACAGCATCCGATGCGCGACCTCGCGGGCGAACCCCATCTCGTGGGTCACCACGATCATGGTCATGCCCCCCACGGCGAGATCCCGCATGACCGCCAGCACCTCGCCGATGAGCTCCGGGTCGAGCGCCGACGTGGGTTCGTCGAAGAGCATGACCTTGGGTTCCATCGCCAGCGCCCGGGCGATCGCCACCCGCTGCTGCTGGCCTCCGGAGAGGCGGATCGGATACTCCTCGGCCTTGTCGGCCAGCCCGACCCGCTCGAGGAGCCTCATCCCGAGGGCCTTGGCCGGCTCGAGGGCCATCCCCTTCACGGTCACGGGTCCCTCGATGACGTTCTGGAGTGCCGTCATGTGCGGGAACAAGTTGAACTGCTGGAACACCATCCCCGTTCGGATGCGGAGCTGCCGGATCTGCTCGCGCTGATGTCGCGTCCGGTGGCCTCCGGTCAGCCGGATTCCGTCGACCTCGATGGTCCCCGACGTTGGGTCCTCGAGGAAGTTGATGCACCGGAGCAGCGTGCTCTTGCCGGCCCCGGACCGGCCGAACATCACGACGACCTCGCCCTCGTGGACCTCCATGCTCACCCCACGAACGACCTCGAGGTCGCCGAAGGACTTGTGGAGGTTCTCCACTCGAACGACGACGTGGTCGCTCGTCACGCCGGCGGCTCCTCCCGCCCGGAGTCGGGTGCGGGCAGCTCGACCATCATCCCGCCGCCGCCCTGTCCGCCTCCGGCCGAGCCCGGCAGGAACTGGGGACGGCGGTCCCTTCGCTCCGAGGACCCCGACGCCCTCACGTAGCCCTTGGCGAGACGGTTCTCCAGCTTGCGCTGGAAGAACGAGAAGATGCCCGTCAGCACCCAGTACATGACGGCCGCGACGATCAGAGCCTCGA
>JAJPHY010000134.1 GCA_021325015.1 Actinomycetota bacterium
CACCGAGAACTCGTTCGAGCCCGAGTACGTGGTGCCCGAGGACTCGGCCAAGGCGGTCCGCGAGCTCACCGCGGCGCACAAGCGTTCGGGCGACCTGATCCTGGCCACCGACTTCGACCGGGAGGGCGAGGCGATCGCCTTCCACGTGGCCGAGGTGCTCAAGGTCGACCCCGCCTCGGCCAAGCGCGTGACGTTCACGGAGATCACGCGCGACGCGATCCTGGAGGCGTTCCAGCATCCCCGGGAGATCGACCTGCGCCTGGTCGAGGCCCAGCAGGCCCGCCGGATCCTGGATCGCCTGGTCGGCTACCGCCTGTCCCCCGTGCTCTGGAAGAAGGTGCGCCCGGGACTGTCGGCCGGCCGCGTCCAGTCGGTCGCCGTCCGGCTGATCGTCGAGCGCGAGCGCGAGATCCGCGGCTTCGTGCCGGTCGAGTACTGGAGCATCGACGTGCGCCTCACGCCGCAGGAGCGGGAGGTGCCGTTCCTCGCCCGCGTGATCGAGGTGCCCGAGGGAAAGCTCGCCTCCTCGCCGGACAAGAAGGGCCTGAGCCTCGGCACCGAGTCCGACGCCGCGGTCCACGTGGAGCGCCTGCGCTCGGCCGCCTATCGCGTGGTCGAGGTGCGCGAGAAGCAGGTCAAGCGCACTCCGGCGCCGCCCTTTACCACCTCCACCCTCCAGCAGGAGGCCGCGCGCAAGCTCGGGTTCTCGGCCCGCCAGACCATGCGCCTGGCCCAGCAGCTCTACGAGGGGGTCGACCTGCCCGGCGAGGGGCGCGTCGGGCTCATCACCTACATGCGCACCGACTCGACCACGATCGCCGAGACGGCGCTTCGCGAGATCGCCGAGGTGGTGCGGACCGAGTTCGGCCCGGAGTACGCGCTGAAGGAGCCCCGCCGCTACAAGACCCGCCAGCGGGGAGCGCAGGAGGCGCACGAGGCGATCCGCCCGACCTCGGCGATGCGCACGCCCGACCGGGTGGCCGGCGCCCTCGATGCCCGCCAGCTGCGCCTCTACCGGCTGATCTGGCAGCGGACGGTCGCCTCCCAGATGGCCGAGGCGCGGTTCGACCAGGTGAGCGTGGACGTCGAGGCGACTGCCAGCGGCGCGCGCTACCTGCTTCGGGCAACCGGCCAGACGCTCGTGTTCGACGGGTTCCGCCGCGTGTACTTCGAGGGGCGGGACGACGTACCCGACGAGGACGCCGAGGCCTCGCTGCCGAGGCTCACCGCCGAGCAGGCGCTCCGCATGCTCGAGGTCCTGCCCGAGCAGCACTTCACCCAGCCGCCGCCCCGGTACACGGAGGCCTCGCTCGTCAAGACCCTCGAGGAGCTCGGCATCGGACGCCCCTCCACCTACGCGTCCACGATCTCGACCATCCTGGAGCGCGGGTACGTGCGCCTCGAGGACAAGCGCTTCTATCCCGAGGACGTCGGCGAGGTCGTGACCGACCTGCTGGTCGAGTTCTTCCCCGATATCGTCGACGTGGGCTTCACCGCGAAGATGGAGGAGGACCTCGACGAGATCGCCGAGGGGCAGCTCTCGTGGATCCAGGTGCTCGACGAGTTCTACGGCCCGTTCGAGCGCCTCCTGGAGAAGAACGAGGAGGAGATCCAGCGGTTCGAGGAGGTCCTCGACGAGCGCTGCCCGCTCTGCCCGCAGGAGGGGCGCGAGCCCGGCCAGCTCGTGGTCAAGCTCGGCTAGTACGGCAAGTTCATCGGCTGCAACAACTACCCGGAGTGCAAGTACATCCGGAACCTGAACGGACAGGAGCGTCGCGAGCCCGAGCTGCTCGAGGAAACCTGCCCCGAGTGCGGCCGGCCGCTCGTGCGCAAGTTCGGCCGGTTCGGCCCGTTCATCGGGTGCAGCGGCTATCCCGAGTGCCGCTACGTCAAGAAGGAGGAGAAGAAGACCGGCGTCGCCTGCCCGAAGTGCGGGCAGGGTGAGCTGGTCGAGAAGCGCGCTCGCCGGGGCAAGCGTTCGAGCGTCTTCTACGGGTGCAACCGCTACCCGGAGTGCGACTTCACCGTTGGCCAGAAGCCGGTCCCGGAGCCCTGCCCGAGCTGCGGTGGGTTGATGGTCCGAAGAGACGGCGGCGCCAAGTGCACCGCCTGCGGGACTATCGTGGAGGCCGTGCCGGCGTCCGCAGCGGAGGGGTAGTGTCGAGCGTTGCCGACGAGGTCGCGCGCCTTCGGGGAACCAAGTCCTCCACCTTCCGAGATCTCCTGACCCACCCTCCGTTCGCCAGGCTGATGGCGGCCCAGACCGTCTCCTCGCTCGGCGATTGGATCGGCTTCATCGCGGTCGCGGCGCTCGTCAAGCGCCTGGGCGGCAACGTCGGGGCGTACGCCGTCGCCGGCGTGATGATGGCGCGGATGCTCCCCTCCATCCTGTTCGGGCCGCTCGCGGGAGCGCTCGTCGACCGGTTCGACCGCAAGCGGATCATGATCGTGGCCGATCTCTCGCGCGCGGGTCTGTACGCGTCGATGCCGTTCCTGGGCAGCATCTGGCTGATCTTCCTGTTCTCGTTCGTCATCGAGAGCCTCTCGCTGCTCTGGACCCCCGCCCGCGACGCGAGCCTGCCGAACCTCGTGCCCCGTCGTCAGCTCGCCAACGCGAACTCGCTCAGCCTGGTCACGACCTACGGGGCGCTCCCGTTCAGCGCCTCGATCTTCGCCCTCGTGGCCGGCATCTCCTCGCTGCTCCCGTACTTCAAGACGCACCAGGAGTCGTTCGCCCTGTGGATCGACGGGGTCTCGTTCCTGTTCTCCGCGTTCATGGTGAGCCGTATTCCGATCCGCACGCCCGGCTCGCTCACGGTTGGTCGGTTCGACATGTCCCGGGTCTGGAAGGACGTCGTGGAGGGCATGCGGTTCCTGCGGGAGAACTCGCTCGCCTCCGCGATGACGCTCGGGATCGTGTCGGCGTTCAGCGCCGTCGGCGCGGTCCTCGGCCTGTACATCATCTTCGCGACCGACACCCTGCACGCCGAGCCCGCCGGCATCGGGGTGCTCGTGACCGCGTTCGGCCTCGGCATGGGCGTCGGGATGGCGCTGGTGAACAAGCTGGTCCAGGCGGTCGAGCGCGACGTCGCGTTCGTGTGGTCGTTGATCGGCGCGGCGATCTCGCTGCTCGCGGTCGCGGCCATGCCGAACCTCTCGCTCGCGGCGCTCCTCACGGTGGCGCTGGGGTTCTTCTGCGGGGCGGCGTGGGTGTCGGGGTACGTGCTGCTGCAGGAGAACGTCGCCGACGAGTACCGCGGCCGGACCTTCGGCTCGATCACGGTCCTGTCGCGCCTGGGGATCTTCCTCTCGCTCGCGGCCTTCCCGGCCCTGGCCGGGGTGATCGGGCCCCACCGGGTCCGGATCGGCCATCAGCCGATCGACCTGTCCGGAACCCGAATCGCGCTGTGGGTGGCCGGCCTGGGTGTCATCCTTGCCGCCGGGATGACGCGGAGGGGGCTCAGCCGGTTCCGGGTGTCGCGGCCCAAGCCGCTCGCGCTGGTGCCCAAGCTCAAGCGCCCGCCGACGACCGGCGTCTTCGTCGCGTTCGAGGGCGTGGAGGGCTCGGGCAAGGGCACGCAGATCCGCCTGGCGAGGGAGTGGCTGGAGTCCCGGGGCGTCGACGTGCTCGTCACGCGCGAGCCCGGCGGCACCGAGCTCGGCGAGCGCCTGCGTGAGATGCTCCTGTCCCACGAGACCGGGCACATCGAGCCGAGGACGGAGGCCCTGCTGTTCGCGGCCAGCCGCTCGCAGCACGTCGCCTCGGTCATCCGGCCCGCGCTCGCCGAGGGCAAGGTCGTGATCTGCGACCGCTACATCGACTCCTCGCTCGCCTACCAGGGATGGGCGCGCGGGCTGGGCGAGCAGGACGTGCTCACGCTCAACGTGTGGGCGACGCAGGGCCTGTTCCCCGACCTCGTGATCCTGCTGCACCTCGAGCCCGAGGAGGGGCTGCTGCGATCGCTCGAGGAGCCCGACCGGATCGAGATGGAGTCCGGCGACTTCCACGCCAAGGTGTCGGACGCGTACC
Source organism: Actinomycetota bacterium (assembly GCA_021325015.1). Taxonomy (GTDB): domain Bacteria; phylum Actinomycetota; class UBA4738; order UBA4738; family HRBIN12; genus JAJPHY01. The sequence goes on from JAJPHY010000134.1 coordinate 4,031, forward strand.
TGAAGATCGCGGAGGAGCATCCGGAGCGGTTCGTGGTGATCGACGCGAGCGAGGCGCCGGAGAAGGTGCACGAGCACGTGGTGGAGGCGCTTAGGCGCGTGCTGAAGGACCGGGAGGACGACGGTGACGAGGGCTGAGACTCCCGTGCTCGAGCGCGTTCCCGGGCAGAAGCCGGCGATGGCCTTCCTGCGCCGGGCGGTCGAGCGCCCCCACCACGCGTACGTGTTCGCCGGGCCGGAGGGCGGGGGCAAGCAGCTCGCGGCCCGCGCGTTCGCGGCGGCCCTGCTCTGCGAGCGTGGGACCGGTTGCGGAAGGTGTCGGGCCTGCCGGCTCGCGCTCGAGGACCGGCATCCGAACGTGTTCGTCGTCGAGCCCGAGGGCCGCGACATCCACGTCGACACCGTGCGCGAGGAGGTCTGGCACCCCGCCTATCGGACCGCGCCGGAGCCCGGGCGAAAGGTGTTCGTGATCCGCGAGGCCGACCGGCTGAACCTGGCCGCCGCCGACATGCTGCTCAAGGTTCTCGAGGAGCCCCCGGCCGACGCGGTGTTCCTGCTGCTCTCCGCGCGCCCGGACGAGCTGCCCGAAACCGTCCTGTCACGCTGTCACATCGTGACGTTCCTCCCGCTCGCCGAGGGCTTCGTGGTCAGAACGCTCGAGGCGGAAGGGGTCGAGCACGGGCTGGCGGTGCTCGCGGCCAGACTTTCCGGCGGGAACCTCGGGCGGGCCCGGCGCCTCGCGACGGCGCCCGACGGGCTGTCGTTTCGCGACGTGGCGGCTCGGGCGCTCGAGCGGGCGGAGCAGGGGACCTCGGGGGCGCTCGACGCGGCCGGCCTCGTCCTGGAGGCCGCCGAGCGCTACCGCAAGGGCCTGAAGGACGAGCTCGAGCGCGACCTGGCGCCGTTCCTCGACGAGCGCGGGCGCCCGGAGGAGGCCTACCGTGGGGCGATCCGCAGGCTCGAGGAACGGCACAAGCGCCGGGTGAAGCGCGCCGAGCGCGACTACGTGGACTGGGTGCTGCTGGCCGTCTCGGCGCTCCTGCGGGACGCCGTCGCCTCGGCCGCCGGGCTCGGGCGGGAGGCGCTCATCAACCCCGACCGGTCGCCGATCGCCCGCTCAGTGGTCGCGGCGGTCTCGGCCATGGTCGCGGTGGAGGAGGCGCGCGCCGCCCTCGCGGAGGACGTCAACCTCAACCCGCGGCTCGTGCTCGAGCGCGCCTTTCTCCGCCTCGGCGCCGCGTCGAGCTGAGCCTCTCGTGGCTCGACGGCCGGCCCCAACAACCGGTTCCGACAAAAGGTGGTGCTGGCATCACTGTCGCTGACGGGCCCCGGTGGCAACGTAGTTGCAAGGAGGTGCCCATGGCGGTTCGCGTGCTCGTCGTGGACGACCAGGCGCCCTTCCGCCTGGCCGCCCGGATGGTGGTCGAGGCCGCCGACGGGTTCGAGGTGGTGGGTGAGGTCGAGAGCGGGGAGGACTCGGTCGAGCGGGCCCGGGAGCTCGACCCGGATCTCGTGCTGATGGACGTGAACCTCCCCGGAATCGACGGCCTCGAGGCCACGCGGCGAATCCTGGCGGCCTCGAACCGCGTCGTCGTGCTCCTGCTCTCGACCTACGAGGAGGCCGAGTACGCCCCGCGTGTGGCCGAGTGCGGAGCGGCCGCGTACATCCCCAAGGCCGCGTTCGGCCCCGATCGGCTCCGCCAGGCGTGGGAGGCGGCCCGCCCTCGAGCCTGAGCCGTCGGGTGATCGCCCGGCTACGCGCCCCGGACGCTCACCTCGAGCATGTCCATGAACAGCGGGTTCCCGTGGTTCGAGGTCATCGTGAACCGGATGAAGGTGACGTTCTCGTTCGTCCCCTTCCCCGGCTTGAACACCACGAACCTTCCGAGCTTGAAGTTTGCGGTGTTCAGCACGGCCGTCATCCACGGGTGGTGTCCGGAGCGCGTCTGGATCATGAAGCCCTTGACCGCGGCGTCCGGTCCGTCGCCGCAGGTCCCGTTCGACGCCACGGCGAAGGCCTTGACGTCGACGGCCTTGGGCAGCTTGACCGTGATCGACCGGGGGCCCTTGACCCCGCTGTGCTTGTTGTTGGGTGAGTCGCTGCCCCAGCCGCTCGACAGCGTCCCGTCGATCGCCCCCGACGGCCCGCAGCCGAACGGCGTGTAGTCCGGCCTCGTGAACGCGGTGAGCTTCGCGCCTCCCGAGAGGGAGGCCCAGTCGCGGACCGCCTTGAGGTTGATCGTCTGGGTAGCGCTGCTCACGCTCCTGCTGGTCACCAGCGGCTCGTAGCCGTTCGCCTTCACGACCATCTCGTACGCGTGGAACGGCACGTTGGCGATCGAGTAGGCGCCGCTCCCGTCGGTCGTGGCGGCCAGATCGCTCGCGAGGCCGGACATGTGGCCGGCGAACCCGACCAGCGCCCCCTTGACCGGCTTGTGGGTGACCGAGTCGGTGAGCGTGCCGCTCACCGTCGCGCAGTCCGTCGAGCAGTCCGGCGGGAGGCTGAAGTCCTCGACCGGGTGAACGTCCCCGCCGTCGATCGCCGAGGCGAAGAAGCCCATGCCGCGGTTCGCGAAGATCTGCCAGAGCGTGGCGACGTCGGCTCCGCCGTAGGCGACGTTGTCGGCCTCGATGATCGCGTTGCGCTCGTCGAGGAACGACGGCTCGGGCGGCGAGAGCTCCATGCCGC
>JAJPHY010000148.1 GCA_021325015.1 Actinomycetota bacterium
CGGAGCCTACCGCCCGCCACCCGGCGAGTCAAACCTCCGGACCCGTTCTTGGCGAACGCAATCCGGCGATCGCCCCACCTCCCCTCACAAGCCCAGCCGGCAAGATGCGCCGGGCTGCGGTCGGTCAATGGAGATAACGGATGGGACGCCCCAGGGTTGCTGCTTGAGGTCAGCGGGTCAGGTACGCCCGGATGGCCCCGGCGAAGCGCTCGAGGTCGCCCAGGGACTGGAGGCTCTCCCAGAGCAGCTCGGGGTCGACCTCCAGGTAGGAGTGGACCAGGATGTTCCGAAGCCCGGCGGCCGCGACGAGCCGGGAGCCGAGGTCCGGCTCGATCGCCCCGATCTTGGCCAGCAACCGGAACGCCGAGCCGTAGTCCTCTGGCTCCTCCGCCGAGTCCTCCGCGAGGATGTGCACGGAGATGTCGATCGCCGCCTGGACGGCCACCTGGAGGTGCCGCTCGGCCAGCGCCCGCAGGTTCTCGTCGTGCAGGAAGGCCTCTTGGCCGACCCCGGCGACCGCCCGGGCGGCCGCCACGCGCCGGTCGAGCTCGCGGAGCCTGCGCTCGACCGCCTCAGCGTCGACCAAAGCGGCCCTCGTCGATCCGGTGGCGGGTCCCCTCGGCCAGCGTCCGCCGGAAGGGCGCCATGTCGATGTACCGGTCCACGGTCCTCGCCCAGTGCTCCACGCGGGCCCGCTCGTCGCGGCTCAGCAGCAGCCGCCCGTCGCGGATCACGCGGTACGCGAGGGCGACCGGCGCGGTGTTCAGGACCACCACGTCGACGTGGCGGCCTCCGGCCGCCCCCGAGAGCTCGGCGGCGAGCTCGAGGACGACCGCGTGCCGGTCGCCGTCCTCTTCCAGCAGGATCGCGACGTCGACGTCCGAGAGCGTCCGGGCCGTCCCACGAGCCTGCGAGCCGAACAGGTACGCGAGCTTCACCTCGGGGTAACGCTCCAGCACGGCGGTCAGCGCCCGTTCCAGCTCGTCCACGCCGGTGATCGTACGCCCGGACACGGGCGGAGCCCTCATCCGAGGGTCGGTTGAAGGGCGTGAAGGGCCGGCAGACCGCGGGTCGGAGGGGCGACCTAGGAGAGACCTACGAGATCTGGAGGTCGACCTGGGTGGAGACCACGGTCGTCCCGTCGCCCCAGACCACCAGGCGGACCGTGAACGGGCCGGAGGTCCGGATCGGGCTCGAGTCGGGGTCGCCCTGCTCGATCGTGTAGGTACCGCTGAACACGTAGGTCAGCGGGTTGCCGTCGCCGGGGGTTCCGACGACCGCGTCGGCCGAGCTCACGTAGCCGCCGTAGCCGAAGGTTCCCCGGGCGCTCGTGAGCGAGAAGGTCAGGTTCAGGTGGCCGCCGGTGGTCTCCAGGTGGGCCCCGTAGCCGGCCTGGAGCGCCCAGGCCGGGTCGCCCTCGGCGTCGAGCGCGGCGCCGGCGAACGGCTGGTCGACGTCCAGCGCCGAGCCGTCGGCGACCTGGCCGGTGGCGTTGGTGTCGAGCAGGCCGACGCCCGAGCCGCAGGAGCACAGGTCGCTCGAGGGCCAGTCCACGTTGAACGAGCCGGTCCACGCCGGAGGCGGGCCGGGGGCCGGGGGCGGCGGGGTTCCGCTCGGGGAGCCTGACGGGCTGGGCTCGGGCGTGGGGCTCCCGGTCGGCGTGGGGTCGGGGGTCGGGGACTCGGTCGGGGCCGGGCTGCCGCTCGGGACCACGATCTTCGGGCGGTCGCCCCTGGGGGCCTTCACCCTGGTCGGGATCGTGACGCCCGGAGCGACGGGGGGCACGACGGAGGGCGCGCCCTGGGGCTCGATCACCTGCGTGACCGGGCTCGGCTTGGTGGGGAGCACGGGCTCGGCCTTACGGTGGGTGAGCGTGGCGGCGCCGACCGTGACCCCGCCCGCCACGATCAGCGTGACGGTCGCGGCCGCGACCACGCGCTCGGCGGTCTGGGAGGCGGCCGCCGGGACGACCGGCGAGCTCGCCACCGCGGTGACCGCCTGGGTCGTGGCCACGTTCTGGCCGGCCTCCGTGGCCCTGTCGACGACCCTACGGAACAGGCCGACGAGCTTGTCGACGAAGAGGAAGGGGACGAAGGCCGCGAGGCCGCGGTGGGCCCCGTCCCGGCCGTCCCACAGGCGCCGGAAGGTTCCCTTGGCGCGGTGGATCAGGGCCTTGGCCTGCGGCGGGGTGACGCCGAGGGCGTCGCCGATCTCCTTGTGCGAGCGCCCCTCGAACTCGCGAAGGACGAGGGCCTCGCGGTGGTGCTCGGGCATGCTGGAGAGGACCTGCTTGACGCGGTCGACCTCGAGGAGGCGCTCGACGACCTCCGCGGGCTCGTCGGCGGCGGCGTCGTGCTCCTCCGTCAGCTCGTCGAGCGGGCGGTCGGAGGCCTGCGGGCGCCGGGCCCGGGCACGCGTGATGTCGAGGGAGACGTTGGTCGCGATCCTGGCCACCCACGGCTGGACGGCGTACCGGCCGTTGAACCGGGACAGGCCCTGGAACACCCGGAGCATGGTCTCCTGGGCGGCCTCGTCGGCGTCGTCGGGGTTGCCCAGGATCCGCTGGCAGATGTGGCGGGCCAGGCCCGCGTAGCGCCGGTGGAGCTCGACGAAGGCCTCGGGGTTTCCCGCCTGGAAATCGAGCACGAGCATGCGGTCGTCCAGGTCCATGTAGGAGCCGCCGCCCTTGGCGGTTGCGTTTCGCATGTCGGCAACGCGGATGACCATAGTTATCCCGCTAACGAAACGTCGGGGAAGGGGCTGGGGTGCTTCGAGCCCCCGGGGCTCGTCGGGGCGTCGCTTCGGACGTCGGTTCGGGCGTCGGCCACCACGGGGTCGACTCTAGCATGGGGCGCCGGCCGGGGTTCGGAGGCTCACGACGAGTCTTCGACCGGTCCCGGGGCCCGGTTCGTTCCCGTGGAGTCCGGAGGCGTTCCACGGCAAGAGGTATCGGCATCGGGCATCGCCGGCTGGAATCGCGCGGCGCTAGTCTCACGGCGCCGTGGAGGACGTCGGGGTGGGGATCGCGGGGTGTCGGCTGCTGCCTCTCGAGGCGCACGACGACACCCGAGGGTCGTTCACGGAGATCTTCCGGCGCTCCTGGACACCCGAGGCACGGGAGATGGTGCAGGCCAACCTCTCCCGGTCGGCCCCGGGGGTGCTCCGGGGGCTTCACTTCCACCTGCGGCAGTCGGTCTACTGGTACGTCGTCTCGGGGACGGCGTTCGTGGGGCTGGTGGATCTGCGGGCGGGGTCGCCGACGTTTCGGCGGACTGCGGGATTCCGCGTGGAGGCGGACCGGGAGCGGGTGGGGCTGTACCTCCCCCCGGGCGTGGCGCACGGGTTCTGCGCGGAGACGGAGGTCGTGCTGCTGTACCTGGTCGACGCGTACTTCACCGGCGAGGACGAGCACGGGGTGGCGTGGGACTCGGCGGGGATCGCGTGGCCGGTGGGGCCGGCTGGGCCGGTGCTCTCGGAGCGGGACCGTGCGAACCCTCCGCTGGAGGAGGTCCTCGCGGCCTTCGGCGGGGGCCTCGATGTCGGTCGGGGCGGATAGGGTCTGAGCCGCTCGACCTCCTCCCCCGGTTGGCGCGAGAGGGAGGGGCCATGGACGCGCAGACGAACGCCGGTGCCGGCTACGAGAGCTGCGAGAGCTACGAGAGCTACGAGAGCTACGAGAGCGGCTACGGCACCAAGTCCGATACCGATTCCGGCATCGCTTTGGATTCGACGATTCCGTTCTCACAGCAGATACCTCATGAGGTATCGAAGGCATCGATGCCTAACGAGGCATGGGGGGTGGGCAGGCAGGATGATGCCCGTCATCGGGAATTCGGCGACGTGTCGACCGCTTCGATGCCTAACGAGGCATGGGGGGAGGACGAGGAGGCAGCCGACCCGGGCCGATATCGAAGCCGATATCGCAATGGATACCCGTGGGACGGATACCCGTGGGAGGGGCCCGACCCCGCTCGCCCCACGCTCTCGATCGGCGCCGGCACGGTCGCGCTCGTCGCGCGCGAGCTCACCGGCTACTCGCAGCGGCGGCTCGCGCGCGCGATGGGCACGTCGCAGCCGTCGCTCGCGAAGATCGAGTCGGGGGCGCGCGTGCCCACGCTCCGAACGCTCGCGCGCATCGCTCAGGCGAGCGGCTTCGAGCTCGTCCTCGGGCTCCGCGAGCCGGAGGACGACCCGCCGACCCCCGAGGAGCTCGAGAACTTCGCTCTCCTCGGCTTCCTCCGCCTCAACCCCGAGGACGGGCTGGCCGACTTCGTCGTGCTCCGCGAGCCGGGACCGCTCGAGCGAAAGCGCGGGATCGACGGCGAGGACGACGAGGTCCCGCGGGGGATGGACTCCGCTACGACTTCCTCGTCGCGCTCCACGACCCGCTGGCCGGCGAGCCCTGGATCTTCCAGCTGCCGGACATCGAGTCGCCCGAGACCGAGCCCGTGTACGTGATCGGCGACGAGGCCGACCCCACGGTCCCGAACGTGATCGTGTTGCCGTTCACGGTCCCCTGGATGTCCATGGTGCCGCCGGCCTTCGGCAGGTCGATCGTGCCGCTCAAGGTCGATCCCGACTCGGTCCAGGTCAGGGTGAACGTCCCCGAGTAGGTCCCCGAGTACTGCCCGGCCCAGGTCCCGGAGAGCTGACCGGCCGGAGCCGGCGCGCTCGTCGCGGGGCTCTCGGCGGCGGGCGGTGTGGTGGTGGCCGCGGACGGCGGAGCGGACGACCCCCCTGCACCCGCGTTGCTTGAGGAGCTGCACGCGGCGAGCAGCAGCGCCACGGCAGCAACGACAACGACGGTGAGCCTGACCCGCGACATCGCTCCCTCCCCGAGCCGCCGGAGAGCACCGGACGGCCCCGTCCGGGAGCCCGATGCTCATTCGAACGCCGCCGATTCTGCCACACCGCAAGAGACGAGGAACAGCCCGGGCGAAGAAAGGGGTGGGCCGCGGCGAACGAGATGGGCTCGCAAGAGATGGGCTCGCGGGGCAAAGGGGCTCGTGCCCGGGGTGGGACTCGAACCCACATGGTCCCGAAGGACCGGCACTTTTTAAGAGTGCCGCGTATCGCCAGTTTCGCCACCCGGGCGAACACCCATCCTAGGGTGTCCTCGCACGCGGGTCCCATACTCGCGTGGGCACGTCAAGCAGCTCCCGGAGTCGCTCGAGGCGCTCCCTTCTGGCCGGCTCGTCGCTCGGGTGGGCGCTGGGAACCGCCAGGAACCGCTCGAGCCGGGCCCGCGCTCGCTCGTCGCCCGGGCCGCGCGTGGTCTCGTGCAGCGTCCGAACCGCCTCCTCGACGCTCGGGGCGCGGTAGATCCCGGTTCCGACCGTCAGCATGTCGGCGCCGGCCTCCGCGTAGCGGGCCGCCGTGGCCGGCTTCACCCCCCCGTCGACCTCGATCCCGGTCTCCAGCCCCCGCGCGTCGATCCGGCGGCGGAGCTCCGCGATCCGCTCGAAGGTGTCGGTCGCCGAGGCGCTCCCGCCGTACCCCAGCGGGACCGCCACGAGGTTCACGAGGTCCACCGCCTCGAACAGCCCGTCCGGCAGCTCGGCCACGGGCGTGTCGTGGCGGAGGGCCACGCCGGCCAGGCGCCCCTCCGCGCGCACGCGCTCGATCACGTCGAACGGGTCGGCCGCCGCCTCGAGGTGAAACACGACCAGGTCGGCCCCCGCGTCGCACATCGGCCGGACCCACCGCTCCGGGGCCTCGACCATCAGGTGCACCTCGACCGGCAGCCGGGTCCACTCCCGCACCCGGGCGACGAGGTAGTCGCCGAACGTGAGCCTCGACACGAAGTGCCCGTCCATGACGTCGAGCGAGAAGGCGTCGACGCCGGCCTCGGCCACGCGCTCGACCTCCTCGCGCAGCCGCGAGTAGTCGGCGTCCAGGATCGAGGCGGTGATGATGGCCACGGTTCGAGACTACGGCGCCGCCGGGTTCCGCCTCTACTTCCGCACCGTGATCGTCATGCGGTCGATGTACACGGATTGCGCCGGCGCCCCGTCCGAGCCCCCGCCCTGGATCGGCAGCGAGGCGATCTTGCGGACCACGTCCATGCCCGAGATCACGCGGCCGACGATCGCGTACTGGCCCTCCCCGCCCGGGGCGAGCGCGGCCTGCGCCGAGGCCGACGTCACGATGAAGAACTGGCTGCCCGCGGTGCCGGCGGGGTCCCGACCGGTCTTGGCCATCGCGACCGTCCCGACCGGATACTTCGCGCCGTCGGGCGGCACATCGAGCGTCGAGTAGCCCGGGCCGCCCGAGCCCGTGCCGGTGGGATCGCCGCCCTGGATCACGAAGTTCCGCGCGATCCGGTGGAACCGCGTGCCGTCGAAGAACCCCTTCCTCGCAAGGAAGACCAGGCTGTTCACCGTGTTCGGGGCGGTCTTGGGATCGAGCTCGATCACGATCTTCCCGCACGAGGTCTGGAGCGTGGCGAGGTACGTCGTGCCGGTGTCGATCGACATCTTCGGCGGGCTCGAGAACTGCGGCTTGGGGGTCGTCGCGTCCTTCGGAGCCCTTGCGCCGCAGGCGACCGCCTTCGGGCCGGGCGAGGGGTCGACCGTCGCGGGGGTCGAGCTCGTCGCCGACGGCGCCGGCGTTCCGGACGCGGTCGCGCCCGACCCGCCGCCCCTCGTGAACGCGAACACCGCGAGGCCGATGCCCCCGAGGGCGATCGCGATCGAGACGCCGATCACGGTCGCCCGCTGACGCCGCCGGCGCCGGCGCTCCGCCTGGCGACGCGCGGCCTGCCTGGCGAGACGCCGCTGGTGCGACTTCCTGGACACGGCGCGACAGGTTACCGCGTCCCGGCGCGGAACAGGGCGGCTCGGGCGCGCCTCAGCACGGCTCAGCGCGCCTCGAGCGCCTCGAAGGCAAGCCCGTCGAGGATGTCGGTCTCGGAGACCAGCGCGCGTTCGAACCCGAAGCGCCGCAGGACCTCCACGAGGATGAGCGCCCCGCACACGATGACGTCGCCCCGGCCCGGCGGCATGACCGGGATCGCCGCGCGCTCCGCGTTGGTCATCGCGGCGAGCTCGGCGAGGACCCGCTCCGCGCGCTCGCGAACGAGCCAGGTCCGGTGGATCGCCTCGGGGTCGTACGAGGGCAGGCCGAGGTCGATGGCCCGGAGCGTGGTCGCCGTCCCGGCCACCGCGACGAGCGTTCGGGCGCTGCCGGCGGGGATCGTGCCTTCGACCTCGCTCAGGATCGCGCCGATCTCGCGGCGGGCCTCCTCGAGCTCCGCCGCCGTCGGCGGGTCGTGCGCGACGAACCGCTCGGTCATGCGCACGCTTCCCATCCGCGTCGAGACCGCCGCCTCGGGGCGCTCGGCGCCGACGGCGAGCTCGGTCGAGCCTCCCCCGACGTCGACCACGAGAAAGGGCGGTCGCGCCTCGAGTGGGCGGCCGCGGGCGTCGAGCGCGCCGGCGAGCCCCCTGGTCGCCCCGAGGAACGAGAGCTCGGCCTCCCGCTCGCCCGAGATCACCTCGAGCTCGGCCCCCGCGAGCTCGAGCACCGCCCGCTCGAGCTCCTCGCGGTTGGTCGCCTCGCGAACGGCGCTGGTCGCGGCGACCCGGACCGCGGGCGCGTGCAGGGCCCGCGCCCGGCGGCAGTAGCGCCCGAGGACCTCCACCGTTCGTGCCAGGGCGCCCGGGGCGATCCGCCCGGTTCGGTCGACGTCCTTGCCGATCCGCGTGATCACCATGTCGCGCGCGAGCTCGGTCAGCCCGCCGTCCGCGCGGACGGAGGCGACCAGGAGCCGGATGGAGTTCGTGCCGAGGTCCACGACGGCGACCGGCGAGCCGGCGCCCGTCGCCGGCCCGGCCTCGTGGATCGGCTCGACCCGCTCGGCCACCCACGCGCCGATCGGGTCCCGTCCGCCGGCGAGGTGGTTCGCGTAGTGCGCGTGCAGGCACTTCACCCCGGTGCGGGTGCCGCCCACGCCTCCGAACGCGATCGCCTCGGGCATCCACCGGGCGCGCTCCCGCGCGTACTCCTCGTGCGCGCCGGCGAGCTCGGCCGCCAGAGCCTCGTCGCTCGAGACGCGCTCGTTCCACCGGGCGATCCAGCCCCCGGACTCGAGCCGGGCGACCTCGCGCACCGCGTCCGGGCACGTCAGCCAAAAGAGCGTGGGGAACGGCCGGCCCTCGGCGTCGATCGGGCGGTTGCGGATGACCAGCGGGTGGCCGTCGGGGCAACGGGCCACGACCGTGAACGGGACCGAGGGGGTGCGTCCGAGCTGCCGCTCGACCGCCTCGAGGTCGCGTCCGCCCTGGCCGCCCACCTGGGGCGCTACTTGCGCTTGTGCTCGACGGAGCGCTTGAAGTCGACCTGGCGCTCCTCGCTCTGGCGCATGAACTTCTTCAGCATCGACTCGAAGCCCGGGTCGGCCCCCCGGCGCGGGCGCGGTGGGGCCGGATCCTGCAGCGCCTTGATCGACAGATCGATCTTGCCGTCCTCCTTGATGGCGATGACCTTCGCCTGGACGACGTCGCTCTCGCGGAGGTGATCGTGGACGTCCTTCACGTAGTTCCGGTCGATCTCGGAGATGTGCACGAGCCCGACCTTTCCGCCCTCGAGGGTGAGGAAGGCCCCGTACGGGGTGATGCGACTGACGGTCCC